>JBKHYE010000158.1:0-9182 GCA_046565705.1 Actinomycetes bacterium | reverse complement strand
GACGTGCGCGTCGAGGAGGTGGAGGAGCTCGCCGACGAGCGCGACCGGCTCCGCGGCCGGCGCGCGCGCCAGGTGGTCGGCGGAGCGCGCGGCCGCGTCGCGCGGGTCAGCTCGCCGTGGGAGCCCGCCGGCCCGTCGGCGACGCCGGGCTCCTGGCTGTGCGCCACCGGCGTCGTGCACGGGCCTGCGGGGTGGGCCGCCACGCCCGCCGGGGCGCTGCCCGACCTCGACGGGCAGTTCGCGCTGGTCGCCGGGGACGACGCCGGCGACCAGGTGCTGGTCGCGAACGACCCGCTCGGCATGCACGCCCTGTACGTCGCGCGCACGAGCTCGCGGCTGCTCGTCTCGACGAGCGCCATGGTGCTCGCCGCCCACCTCCGCTGTCCCGCGAGCGCGGTGGGCCTGGCCTCGTTCCTGTCGTGCGGCTACCACTTCGGCACCCGGACGCACTGGGACGCCGTCGAGCGGCTCGACCCGGGCACCTGCCTGACGGTCGGTGCCGACGCGGTGCGCCGGGAGCAGTACTGGCGCCCGGAGGTCGACGCCCGCGTCGCCGGGATGTCTCTCGACCGCGCCGCCGACCACGCGCTCGAGGTCTTCGAGGCAGCGTGCAAGGAGCGGCTCGCCGAGCAGCCGCACTGCCTCGACCTCACCGGCGGGTTCGACAGCCGCCTGCTCGCCCTGGTGGCCGAACGCGCCGGGGTGTCGTTCTGCACCAACACCCGGTCGGCGAGCCGCCCGGCGGACAGGGAGATCGCGAGGGGGCTGGCCGCCTCACGCGGCTGGGAGTGGCACGACCTCAGCCTGCCCGCGGACTGGCCGGAGCGGCTGCCCGGCGTGCTGCCGGAGGCGCTGGCGTGGGGCGACGGTCAGCTCGAGGTGCTGCAGCTGTCACGCGTGCTGCACGCCCACCGGGCGCTGGGGGAGCACCGGAGGAGCCTGCTCTGCTCGGCCGGCGGCGAGCACCTCGAGCGCAACTGGGAGTCCGAGCTCCTCAACGCCGGCCGGTCGAACCGCTTCGACGTCGACAGGTGGCTGGCTCTCATCGCCTTCCGGCGGGGAGACGGATCGGTGCTGACCGAGCCGTGCCGGAACGCCGTGCACGACGACCTGCGGCGGCGAGCCCTCACCTGGGTCGCGCCCTGGTCGGACGAGCTGAACGTGGTGCAGCTCGACGTGCTGCAGGCGTACAAGTCGACGGGCCACGGCGGCGCCTACCGCGGTGCCGACGGCGGGCACCTCGAGACGCGCCTGCCCTACTACTGGAAGCCGGTCATGACGGCAGGGCTGTCGACGTCGTACCGCCACCGGAACGCCCACCGGCTGCACCGCGAGATGATCGCCCGGCTGGACCCCGCGGCCGCCGCTCTGCGCACCACCCACGGCGGCTCCGCCCGGCCACTGCGGTCGCACCCGCTCGGCGCCCTGCCGTACCAGGCGGTGGTCGGGCGCAAGGTCGTCAACAAGCTCAGCGCTCAGCTCCTCGGGCGAGCGCTCTTCCCGTCCGACCCGCCCTTCCCGTGGGAGCCGAAGGCGCACGAGGTGGTGCTGCAGCACCTCGCGCCCGACGGCGTGCTCGACCTCGGCGCCATGCGCATCGCGCCGCTCCTGCAGCGCGACGGCGTCGAGCGCCTGCTGCAGCACACCCGCGCGCCGGAGCCCGGCGTGAGCGCTGCTCTCGGCCGACTCGTCACCGCCGAGCTCGCGCTGCGCGCGACCGACACCGCGCTGGAGGGCTGAGCCGCCGCGTCCGGCGTCAGCCGCGACGGCGGACGCCGCGCAGCGCCCGGCCGGCCACCCTCGTCGCCGCTCGGACCAGCGGTCGCGGGTCGTCGACGGCGCCGAGCGACCGCGTGTCGCACCGCCAGGTCCACCGCAGCCACTCGAGCGGTGGCACGCCCCACTCGCGGGCCGCCCGGGCGTCCCAGTGGTTGCTCCAGGTCGCGGTGCCGCGGCCCGGCGGCACCTGCGGGACCTCGTGGCCGGTGAGGTCGCTCCACACCATCGCCGGCAGGTTCGTGCCGGCCACGGCACCCGGGTGGTGCCAGAGGTTGAAGCGCGGGTTGACCTCGAGCAGCACGAGCCGCCCGTCCGGCGCGCGCTTGAAGTCGGCCTTCGCGACGCCGGTGAGCCGCAGCGCTTTCAGCACCTCGCGGCCGACGTCGCGCACGTCGTCGATCGGCGTCACGACGCAGGCGGTCGTCTCGCCGTGCACGCGCGGCAGGGTGCGGATCTTGCGGCCGGTGAACTCGGCGGCGACGGCTCCGTCGTTCCGCACGTAGGCGTGGTAGGACTCGATCCGCGACTCGGGCCCCGGCACGAGCTCCTGGGCGACGACATCCGCGCCGCGGTCGGCGAGCGCCGGCCACAGCGCGTCGAGCTGCGGCCGGTCGGCCACCTCGAGCGCCTTGCGGCCGTGCGCGAGGGCCTTCCAGCCGGCGTCGTCCTCGCTCGCGGGCTTGTGCAGCGAGGGCTTGAGCACGAGCGGGAACCGCAGCGCCCCGACGTCGGGCGCCGGCGCCGAGGGCCGCAGCACCGCCGTGCGCGGCACCGGCAGACGCAGCGCTTCGGCGCGCTGCTGGAAGCGCACCTTGTCGACGCAGTCGGCGAGGACGTCGTCGTCGGCCAGCACGAACCGGTACGCCTGGGAGAGGCGGTCGCGGTGGCGCGACACGAACGTCGTGTAGGCGTCCAGCTGGTAGTACAGGACCGGCGGCTCCGGCGCCGTCGCGGCGAAGCGCAGGAGCAGGTCCAGCAGCGCACCGGGAGCTCGCCAGGGATCGGCCCAGCCGAGCTGCACCGCCTGCCGGCTGGCTGCGGCCGGCTTGCCCGGCCGCGCCACGACGGCGCACGGGATGCCCGCCCGCCGCAGCGGCCGAACGAGGTCGAGGTCGCCGAGCACGACGGCAGGCGCCAGCGTGGACGCGCCGTCATGGCCTGCCATCCGTCCTCCTCGCCGTGGCCCGTCCGGTGGCCGGCGTCGCCGCGCCGGGCCGGCAGTCTTCCGCGCCGCCGGGCCGTCCGCCACTGGCGCGTCGGCGCGCGGTCACCCGCATCTGGTGCCGAGCGTTCAGCGCTACTGGTGCATCCGGGTGAACCTCGCGGTCGAGACACGCAGCGTGACGAAACCTGTCGGCTTTGTCCACTTGAGTCGGAGCCTCGGTCACCCGACGTGACAAGGGTGAGCGTGCGCGCCCGTCCCGGGCGGGCTCGGAGCGCTCACCGTGCGGCTCGCGCCGCACATCGTCCGCAGGAGGGCACGTCGATGTTCAGCACGGTCTCCGCGCTCCGCGCCGTCCGGCGCAGCCGCACCGCCCGCGTGGTGCTCGCGACGGTCGCCGCCACGGCCGTCGGTGCCACGGCGCTGGTCGGTACGGCGTCCGCGGCCGACGGCTGCACCCGCACCATCTCGCCCGGCGCGAGCGTCGCCTCGGCCGTGCAGGCGCTCAAGGCGGGCGAGACGCTCTGTCTGCGCGGCGGCACCTACAGCGGCGACGTCTCCGCGGTGCTCGGCAAGGGGACGGCGACCTCGCCGATCACCGTCATGAGCTACCCGGGTGAGCGCGCGACGCTCGTCGGCGCCACGAAGTTCCTCGGCGGCGAGCACTGGCGGGTGCGGGGCCTCGGCTTCACCGATCCCGGCTCCACCGCCCCCATCGTCAAGCTGATCGGCGGCGTGGGCTGGCACTTCACGCAGAACGAGGTGTACGACGGCGCCTACGCCGGAATCCTCGTCGGCCGGTCGAGCACGTACGGGGTACCGCACGGCTACGTGATCAGCGAGAACGTGGTGCGCGACACGACGGCCAGCAACCTGTACCACAACCCGAGCCGCCACTCGACCGGCGGGCTCATCGAGCGCAACCTGTTCTTCAACTCCGGCACCCAGAACGTCAAGCTCGGCTGGGGCGGCTCGACCGTGTGCAGCGGCTCGAACTACGACGAGTTCGGCATCGGCGAGGTGACCTTCCGCTACAACACGCTCTACAACGGCAAGCAGCCGCTCGCGATCGCCGAGTCCGGCGGTGAGCGCCGGGTCGACGTGCACCGCAACCTCATCGGCAAGGGCACGGCCGGCTACGGCGTGCGGATCGACAGCGTCGAGGGCTGCCTCAAGGACAACGTGTGGGTGCACGACAACGCCGTCTTCGCGGTGTCGAAGCTCGCCGAGGACTTCGGCGACCAGCCGACGATCATGAAGCAGATGACGTCGAACCTCATGGGCATCGACCCCAAGTTCGACTCCACGACCGCGAGCGGCTTCCACCCGACCGACACGCGGGTCGCGGGCTACGGCCGGTACGCCGGCGTCACGACGACGCCGACCATGCCGACCGAGCCGGTCCTCGAGCCGATCTCGGGCGTGCTCGTCGTCCCGTGCCCGACCGACGTCGCGAAGCTCGACGCCGAGGTCGTCCTCTGCGCCTAGCTGCCGCGCCGTCAGCGGCGGTGCTGCGTCAGCCGGCTCGCACGAGTCCCGACTCGTAGGCGAGCACCACCGCCTGCACGCGGTCGCGCACGTCGAGCTTCTGCAGGATCCGGGCGACGTGGGTCTTGACCGTCGTCTCGGACAGGAACAGGTGTCGGGCGATCTCCGCACGGGCCACCAGCTGCTGCTCGGCATCGCGGTGGCCACGCGCGGGCTGCGCGCCCCGGTGCCGTCCGCGGTGCCCGTCCCGGCGGTCGCCGGGGCCTGAGCGACCCGGCCGGGCCCCGCCCGCCGACGTACCCTGGGAGGGTCCTGCACCCCCCGGCCGTCGGCCGTGCGGGGCCCGTCCGCCTGCCCTGAGAGGCCCTTGCCCGTGCCGCTCGACGCCGTGCTCGACGTCGTCCTCGACGACCCGGCCCTGCGCACCGCGCTCGACACGCCGACCGTCCCGCGCCGCGACCTGTCCGGTCCGCCGGGGATGCGGCCGTTCGCCGTCGCCGGGCTGGTGCGGCGGGGCCGGACCGTGCTCGCCGTCACCGCGACGGGCAGGGAGGCCGAGGACCTCGTGGCGGCGCTCTCGTCGCTGCTCGACCCGCACCGCGTCGCGCTGTTCCCGAGCTGGGAGACGCTGCCGCACGAGCGGCTGTCGCCGCGCGCCGACACCGTGGGCCGCCGGCTCGCGGTGCTGCGGAGGCTGGCGCACCCGAGCAAGGAGGACCCCGAGACCGGGCCGCTCGACGTCGTCGTCGCACCGGTGCGCAGCGTGCTGCAGCCGCAGGTCCCCGGCCTTGGCGACCTCGAGCCGGTCGAGCTGCACGAGGGCGCTGCCGTCGAGGGGGACGGGGTCGGGGGGCTCGACGTCGTCGTCCGGCGGCTCGTCGACATCTCCTACGCGCGCGTGGAGCTCGTCGAGAAGCGCGGCGAGTTCGCCGTCCGCGGCGGCATCCTCGACGTCTTCCCGCCGACCGAGGAGCACCCGGTCCGGGTCGAGTGGTGGGGCGACACGGTCGAGGACGTGCGGTCGTTCAAGGTCGCCGACCAGCGCTCGCTCGCCAAGGTCGAGCACGGCCTGTGGGCGCCGCCCTGCCGCGAGCTGCTGCTGACGCCGGAGGTGCGCGAGCGCGCGAAGGCGCTGGGGGAGCGGCACCCCGAGCTGCTCGACATCACCGACCGCATCGCCGCGGGCCAGCCGGTCGAGGGCATGGAGGCGCTGGCGCCGGTGCTCGTCGACGACCTGCGCCTGCTCGTCGACGACCTGCCGCGCGACACCACCGTGCTCGTGTGCGACCCGGAGAAGGTCCGCACCCGCGCGCACGACCTCGTGGCCACGTCGCAGGAGTTCCTCGAGGCGTCGTGGGCGACGGCGGCCAGCGGCGGGCAGGCGCCGCTCGACCTCGGCGCCGCGGCGTACCGCAGCCTCGGCGACGTCCGCGCCCACGCGACGCGGATCGGGCTGCCCTGGTGGTCGGTCTCGCCGTTCACCAGCGACGAGGACCTCGACGACGACACGGTGGTGCTGGCGGCGCGTTCGCCGGAGCAGTACCGGGGCGACACCGGCCGGGCCGTCGAGGACGTCGCGCAGCTCGTGCGCGCCGGGTGGCGGGTGCTGCTGACGAGCCCGGGGCACGGCCCGGCCGAGCGGATGGTCGAGCTGCTCAGGGAGGCCGACGTCCCGGCTCGCCTCGTGGAGGAGCTGACCGCGCTCGAGCCCGGCACCGTGACCGTGACGACCAGCTGTCTCGAGACGGGCTTCCGCAGCGAGCTCCTGCAGACGCTGGTGCTGACCGAGCCCGACCTCACCGGCACGCGCGCGTCGGGCGGCAAGGACGTCAGCAAGCGGATGCCGAGCCGGCGCAAGAACGCCGTCGACCCGCTGACCCTGCAGCCGGGCGACGTCGTCGTCCACGAGCACCACGGCGTCGGCCGCTACCTCGAGATGGTGCAGCGCACCGTGCAGGGCGCGACGCGCGAGTACCTCGTGCTCGAGTACGCGCCGAGCAAGCGCGGGCAGCCCGGCGACCGGGTGTTCGTGCCGACCGACCAGCTCGACCTCGTGACGCGCTACGTCGGCGGCGAGGCGCCGACGCTCGACCGGCTCGGCGGCAGCGACTGGGCCAAGCGCAAGGGCCGCGCGCGCAAGGCGGTGCGCGAGATCGCCGCCGGCCTCATCCAGCTGTACAGCGCGCGCATGGCCGCGCCAGGACACGCCTTCGGCCCCGACACGCCCTGGCAGCGCGAGCTCGAGGACGCCTTTCCCTACGTCGAGACGCCCGACCAGCTCGAGGCGATCAACGAGGTCAAGGAGGACATGGAGAAGTCCACGCCGATGGACCGCGTCATCATGGGCGACGTCGGCTACGGCAAGACCGAGATCGCCGTGCGCGCCGCGTTCAAGGCGGTCCAGGACGGCAAGCAGGTCGCCGTCCTCGTGCCGACGACACTGCTGGTGCAGCAGCACTACGGCACCTTCCGGGACCGCTTCGCGCAGTTCCCGGTCAAGGTCGCCGCGGTCAGCCGCTTCAACTCCGACAAGGAGCAGGCGGCGGTGCTCGAGGGCGTGAAGGACGGCACGGTCGACGTCGTCATCGGCACGCACCGGCTGCTGTCGAACGCGACGCAGTTCAAGGACCTCGGACTGGTCGTCGTCGACGAGGAGCAGCGCTTCGGTGTGGAGCACAAGGAGTTCCTGAAGTCGATGCGTGTCGCGGTGGACGTGCTGACGATGAGCGCGACGCCGATCCCGCGGACGCTCGAGATGTCGCTCACTGGCATCCGCGAGATGTCGACGATCCTGACGCCGCCGGAGGAGCGCCACCCGGTGCTGACGTTCGTCGGGCCGTACGACGAGAAGCAGATCGCCGCCGCGATCCGCCGCGAGCTGCTGCGCGAGGGGCAGGTGTTCTTCCTGCACAACCGGGTCGAGTCGATCGACCGGGTCGCCAAGCGGCTGCGCGAGCTGGTGCCGGAGGCGCGCGTCGCGACGGGCCACGGCCAGATGTCGGAGGACGCGCTCGAGCACGTCATGGTCGGGTTCTGGGAGAAGGAGTTCGACGTCCTCGTCTGCACCACCATCGTCGAGAGCGGCCTGGACATCCCCAACGCCAACACGCTGATCGTCGACCGCGCCGACGCGTTCGGCCTGTCGCAGCTGCACCAGATCCGCGGTCGTGTCGGGCGGGGTCGCGAGCGCGCCTACGCCTACTTCACCTACTCGCCCGAGAAGCCGCTCACCGAGACGGCGTACGACCGGCTCGCGACCATCGCGCAGAACACCGACGTCGGCGCCGGCATGGCGGTGGCGATGAAGGACCTCGAGATCCGCGGCGCCGGCAACCTGCTCGGCGGTGAGCAGAGCGGCCACATCGCCAGCGTCGGCTTCGACCTCTACATGCGCCTGGTCGGCGAAGCGGTCGCGGACTTCAAGAAGGGCGTCTCCCCCGGCGACGACGACGAGCCGGTGCGCGAGACGAAGGTCGACCTGCCGGTCGACGCGCACCTGCCGCACGACTACGTGCCGAGCGAGCGGCTGCGGCTGGAGGCCTACCGGCGGCTGGCCGCGGCGCAGGACGCCGACGTGCTCGCCGCCGCGCGCGAGGAGCTGGTCGACCGCTACGGGCCCGTCCCCGAGCCGGTCGAGCGGCTGTTCGCCGTCGCGCAGTTCCGGCTGTTCGCGAGGGAGTACGGGCTCACCGAGGTCGGCGTGCAGGGGAACTACGTGCGCTTCCTCCCGCTGGAGCTCCGCGAGTCCCAGACGCTGCGCCTCCAGCGGCTCTACCCGCGCTCGATCGTCAAGCCGGCCGTGCAGACGGTGCTCGTGCCGCGTCCGACGACGGCGCGGATCGGGGGGCAGCCGCTGCGCGACGTCGCGCTGCTCGACTGGGCGCGGGAGCTGCTGACCGCGGTCGTCGGCGAGCTCGCTCCCAGCTCGGCTTCACCGTGACCACACCTGCCGTCGCCGAGGCTGGACGTCACTGTCTGGCAAGGTTGACCGACCGCAATCAGCTCTCTGGAGGACCCCTCGTGACCCGCACCACCCGCCGTCTGGCCGTCGCCGGACTGGCCGTCCTCCTGCTCGCCGGCTGCGGCGACGCCGCCGCCCAGCCCGGCGCGGCCGCCGTCGTCGGCGACCAGACGATCGACATCGACGAGCTGCGCGGGTTCGTCGACCGCGGGCTGGCCGACCCGCAGGCGCAGGAGCAGTTCCCGGACCGCGCCGAGTACCAGCGCCAGGTGCTCAACCGCATGGTCCGCGCCGAGCTGCTCGAGGTGGCCGCCGCGGAGAACGACGTCACCGTGACGCAGGGGGACGTCGACGCGCAGATCGCCGACTTCGCGCAGCAGGCCGGCGGGCGTGAGCAGCTCGACCAGCAGGCCGCGGCGAACGGCATCTCGCCCGAGGACATCCCGTCCTTCGCCCGCGAGGTGGTGCTCGAGACCGAGCTCGGCGACGTCGTCACCGAGGACGCCGAGGTGCCCGACGAGCAGCTCGAGCAGATCTACCAGCAGAACATCGGGCAGTTCGAGCAGGTGCGTTCGCGGCACATCCTCGTCGAGGACGAGGAGACCGCGAAGGCCGCGCTGGCCCGCGTGCAGGCCGACCCCGAGAGCTTCCCCGAGGTCGCGGCCGAGCTCTCCACCGACACCTCCAACAAGGACACCGGCGGCGACCTCGGCGTCCAGGGCCGCGGGACGTTCGTCCCGCAGTTCGACGAGGCCGTGTTCACCAAGCCGCTGAACGAGCCGTTCCTCGTGC
>JBKHYE010000157.1:0-4915 GCA_046565705.1 Actinomycetes bacterium | reverse complement strand
CCACCTCGGCGAGCTCTGCGAACACCACGACGTTGTCCTCGTAGCTGCGCGCCCGGCGGTCGAAGGCGCCGCCGCACGTGATGAGACGCAGCCCCGCGTGGTCGAGGTCGCCGTACACCTGCTCGGTCGGGAAGGCGTCCTTGCCGTGCTGCTGGACATCGGTGACGACGAAGACGGCGCTGCTGCCGTCGGCTCGGCCGACCTGCACGGTGTCGCCCGCCGTCAGCCGGTGCAGGTCGAAGAAGACGCCCGGGGCCCCGTCCCAGTCGACGTGACCGGCGAGCACGGCAGGACCGAGCGCGCCGGGCGACGGAGCGCCGGTGTAGTACCCGGCGGGGAAACCGCTGGGCGGGACCTCGAGCGCGCCGTCGGCCTCGAGCCCGAGCGGCACGAGCTCGCTGTCGACGGCGATCGCCGGGATCTGCACGCGGAGCGGCGCCGGCGTGCGGCCCTGGTCAGCTGCCGACGGCGCGGCCACAGGGAGGGTCTCGGCCGTGGCATCGGTGAGGGCCGTCACCGCGGACGGTGCCGCACGGCGCCATGCGTGGTCGGACGTGACGGCGAGGGCGACGGCGCAGGCCGCCGTCAACGCGCACGTCAGCACGGCGACGACCCGGCAGCCGGTGGTGCGCCGAGCTCGCGGCTTGCCGTGCCGCGCCGCGATCACGGTCTGGTCAGCCGGCGCTGCGTCGGCGCCAGCACCAGCCGGCTGCCGCGGCAGCCGTGACGGCCAGCAGGGCGGCGTGTGGGCTGCCGTGCTGAGTGCCGCCTCCACCGGCCGGCACGGAGCCCGACGGCACCCGCGTCACCTGTCCGGTGGTGAGGTCCGGCGTGCCGGCCGGGACGCCGGAGCCGGAGGCCGTCGTCGTCGTGCCGGTGGTCGTGCCGGTGGTCGTGCCGGTGGTCGTGCGGCTGCCGCCGGGTGCGGCAGCGTCGTCCGGCGTCGTGGTGTCGCCCGGGGTCGGCGTGGCGTCGTCCGGAGCGCAACCGGTGTTCGTGATGGTGTTGTTGATCAGCGTCACGGCGCCGTCGAGCGCAGCCGCGCTGCCCTCGAGGGTCGCAGCGGCCCCGAACGAGATGGACGTCTGGGCCATCACCCGTCCGACGAAGGTGCTCGCCCCGCCGAGCGTCGCCGAGCTGGCGACCTGCCAGTACACGTCACAGGCGTCGGCGCCGTTGATGAGCAGCACCTCGCTGCCGACCGCTGTGATCAACGTGCTGCCATCCGGACCGGTGAGGAAGACGTACTCGCCGGCGCCGTCGAGAGTCAGCGTGCCGGTCAGGCCGAACGTCGGCGAGCAGTAGACGCCCGGGGTCAGCGGGGTGGTCCTGCCGCCGAGCTCGACCTCGAGCGACGTGCACGTGCTGTGGAGCCCGACCAGCTCGTCGTAGCCGGCGAGGACGTCTGCGTTGGCCTGCGCGGCCACCTCGTCGTCCACGTGCAGCGTGCCGGTGTGCACCACGCAGTCCGCGGGACCGGTGCAGGACTCGAAGCCGGTGACGGCGGTCCCAGGGTCGAGGCCCACGTCTCCGTCGATCGTGCTGACGCCGCTGTTCGTGATGGTCGAGCCGGCGAGGATCGCGAAGTCGTCCGCGGTCTGGAGCCGGGCCGGCGAGGCCGAGGCGGCGACGGTCAGGACCGACAGGCCGGCCGCAGTGAGAGCGACGGTGATCGCGGCGGCGACGGTGCAGTGACGCACTCGTGTCGCGCTGGGCAGGTACGACCGGTGCTCCATCACTATCTCTCGACCGTTCGGGTGACGACCTGTAGCCCATCCGGCGGCGGAGACAGCCGTCGTGCGACGGATCAACCGGCCGGGCCCGGGCCGCTGCGCACCACGACCTCGTGCATCGGCCGGCAGCTCAGGTCGTCGAGGTCGGCGTACCCCGGCAGGTCGCGCATGTTCTGCTCGAACGCCGCCGCCGGCCCGAACAGCCGTGAAGGGTCCAGGTAGTCGCGCTCCTGCCGGAACCGCTCGACGACGATCCCCCGCACCGGCGGAGAGCCCGGCGTCAGCGTGCGCACGACGGTGTCGCGCAGGTACGTCCACCGCAGCGGGTGCAGCGCCGCTGAGTGCGGCGAGTGCACCTCGTGCCAGCCGTGCAGGAACTCCTCCTCCGACAGGCGCGACGGCTTCGGGAACCACGAGACGTGGCTGATGCCCGGTGACTGCCCGCCGTCGGGCCAGGCGCGGTCGAGCAGCGGCTGCACCTCGGACTCGGTGACGAGGTAGCCGTCGAGCCGCCCGGGCAGCGCCCGCTCGACGACACCGCGCGACTGGTACGACCGCAACCACACCTGGACGAGGGCGCCGAGCTCGGCTCCACGCCCCAGCAGCAGCGGCGGGTCCTCGACGTCCGCCGCCACCTGCACCGTCATCGCGACGACGTCCAGCCGCGACAGCGCCTCGAGCAGCGCCGACCGGTCGGTCGGCCCCCAGACCAGGTAGTCGAGCTTCTCCACCTACCGGACCAGTCCCCGCCCCGTGACCAGCGGCAGGTCGAGCGCCGTCAGCAGGCCGGCCGGCGCAGCGACCACCGCGGGCACCGCGTTCACCAGGCGCATCGCCGTCGCCTTGAGCCCCGCGGTGTTGTGGTCGCCGTCCGAGCCCACGAGCTGCAGGTCGAGCTGGTAGTCCGGCTCGCCCTTCACGACGACGCGGTAGCAGGACTGACCGGTCGGCTGCGGCCAGTCCGGGCCGATGTCGTCACGCAGGCGCGTCACGTGCTCGAGCACGACGACGGCGCGCCCGTCGACCATCCCGCGCACCTCGAACCGCAGCCCGGCGACGGTGCCCTGCTCGACGACCCCGCTGCTGATGTCGAACCGCTCGGGCGCCGGCAGCCGGACGTACTCCTCCTCCACGCCGTCGAGCTCGACGCCGAGCCCGGCCGCGAGCTGGCGGACGACGCTGCCCCACGCCATCGTCAGCACACCCGGCTGCAGCAGCATCGGCACGTCGTCCATCGGACGGCCGAGGCCCATGATGTCGAAGACGATCTTCGCCGAGTCGTACGTCGCGTAGTTGCAGATCTCCATGCAGCGGAGCTGCTCGATGCGCTCGCTGATGCCGGTGAGCGCGAGCGGCAGCGCGTCGTTCGCGAAGCCCGGGTCGATGCCGTTCACGAACAGCGTCGCGCCGCCGTCGGCCGCCGCCTTGCGCACCGGCTCGACCATCTCGTCGGGCACGACGCCGTACGGGTACTGCAGGAACACCGGCCCGCTCGACAAGACGTCGATGCCGGCACGCAGGAAGCGCTGCAGGTCCTCGAGCGCCTCGAACAGCCGGTCGTCGGCGATCGCGGTGTGCACGATGCAGTCCGACTCCAGCGCCAGGAGCGCGTCGGCGTCGTCGGTCGCGGCGACGCCGAGCGACCGACCCAGGCCGGCCAGCTCACCGGCGTCGCGACCGTCCTTCGCCGCGCTCGACACCCACACACCCACCAGCTCGAGGTCGGGGTGCGCGTCGATGCCGGCGATGGCATGGCGGCCGACGTTGCCGGTGCTCCAGGCGACGACGCGGTAGGTCACGGCGGTCTCCTCTACAAGTCGGGCAGCCCGAGGTCGAGGTTCGGGGCGCTGATGCCGCCGTCGACCTCGATCACCTTGCCGGTCACGTAGCCGCCGGCCGGCGACACGAGGTACAGCACCGTCGCGGCGATCTCGTCCGGCTCGCCGATGCGGCGCAGCGGGGTGCCGGCCTCCATGGCGCCGCGCAGCTCGTCGCTCGTGGTGACGATCTCGAGCGCGGACGTCGCGATGGAGCCGACGGCGATGGCGTTCACCCGGATCCTCGGCGCCAGGTCGGCCGCCACCAGCCGCGACCAGTGCGTCAGTGCGGCCTTCGCCGTCCCGTAGGCGGCGTACCCGCGACCGGTCACGCGCCCCATCACGGACGAGATGCTCACGACGGAGCCGCCGCCCACCTCGAGCATGTGCGGCACCGCCGCGCGGGTGAGCGCGTGCGCCGTCGACACGTTGAAGTGGAACGCCTCCTCCAGCGCGCGCGGGGAGGTGTCCATGAACGCCCTCGGCATCGCGCCGCCGACGTTGTTGACGACGACGTCGAGCCGCCCGAGCTCCTCGACCGCGGCGTTCGCCAGCCCGGCGACGGCGTCGAGGTCCGACAGGTCGGCAGGCACGACGACGGCGCGGCGGCCGTGCGCCTCGACCTGGCGGGCGACGTCCTTGAGCTGGTGGTCCGTGCGCGCCGAGATGACCACGTCCGCGCCGGCCTCGGCGAGCGCCAACGCCGTCGCCGCACCGATCCCTCGCCCGGCGCCTGTCACCACGGCGACCCGACCGTCGATCCTGAACCGCTCGAGCACCAAGACGACGACCTCCGGGACAGCAGCGACCGTAGCGCGCCGAGTGGAACACGTTCTAGTCTGCCGACGACGGACCGGCAAGGGAGGGCGGATGGCACGAGCCCGCAGCGTCGCGCCGCTGCAGCGCGCGGACGTGGTCGACGTCGCTGACGAGGCGGACGTCGTCGTGGTCGGTTTCGGTGCGGCTGGCGCGTGCGCGGCGTACGAGGCGGTGCAGGCCGGCGCCGACGTGCTGGTGCTCGAGCGCGCCAGCGGCCCGGGCGGCACGAGCGCCCTCTCCGGCGGCGAGCTGTACCTCGGCGGCGGCACGACGCTGCAGCGCGAGTCCGGCGTCGACGACGACCCGGAGGCGATGGCGGCGTTCCTGCGCGCCGCGCTCGGTCCGGGCGTCGACGAGGAAAAGCTGCAGGCCTACGTCGCCGACAGCGTCGAGCACTACGACTGGCTCGCCGCGCGGGGCGTGCCGTTCTCGCCGGGGCTCTACGACGAGCCGAGCTGGATGCCGCCGACCGACGACGGCCTGATGTGGCTGGGGGAGCGGAGTTGGCCGTTTCTTTCGGTCGCGAAACCGGCGCCTCGCGGGCAC
>JBKHYE010000156.1:0-8442 GCA_046565705.1 Actinomycetes bacterium | reverse complement strand
ACACCGTCAAGGGGTCCGCGCGGATGCTCGGGCTCGAGCACGTGCTCCGCGTCGCGCACAGCATGGAGGACCTGCTCGGCGCCTTGCGCGACGGCCGGCTCACCGTCCGGCGCGACGTCGTCGACCTGCTGCTCGCCTCGTGCGACGCGATCGCGCGGGCGCTTCCGGGCGACGGCGCGCTCGACGCCGCCGCGCTGCAGCCCCTCGTGGACGCGCTGACCTCGGTGGGCGAGGGCCGGGAGCCGGTCGCCGTGCCGGCGCTCGCGCTGTCCGCCGTGGCGGACGAGCCGCCCGCACCCACAGCGCCTCCAGCGCCTGCCGCCGTTCCGGCGCAGCCCGCCGGTCCGCCGGTGATGTCGTTCGGCGCCGCGACGTCGTCCGCGCCGCCTGCCCCTGCTGCGCCGACCGTGCCTGCTGCGCCGGCCGCACCGCTCGCCACCGCAGCGGCCTCCGCCGCCGGTCTCGCGGTCGCGAGCCGCGCCGAGCCGCGCCCGGACGGCCAGGACTCCGCACCCCGCAACGACTCCGTGCGCGTCGCGGCCTCCAAGGTCTACGACCTGCTCGACGCCGTCGGTGAGGCCGACCTCGGCGCCCGGCGGATCGAGCAGGGCACTGCCGGCCTCCTGCAGGCCGCAGCCGAGCAGGCCCGCTGGGCCGCCACGCTCCGCCAGGCGGCGTCGCGCGCCGAGACGTCGCTGCCCGGCGAGGTCGAGCTCGCGCTGCACCGGCTGGTCGGCCTCGGCGAGGACCTCGCCGGCGCCGTGCACGACCTGCGGGAGGTGGTCGAGGGCCACCGCGGCGGGATGGCGCTGGTGCGCGACAACGCGATGGGGCTGGCGATGGTGCCGGTCCGCCGGATGTTCGCGGCGCTGCCGCGCATCGTCCGCGACGTCGCCGCGGCCACCGGCAAGGACGTCGCGCTGATCACGACCGGCGAGGACGTCGAGCTCGACAAGCAGGTGCTGGACGGGGTCGCCGACGCCCTCAAGCACCTCGTCATCAACGCCGTCGACCACGGCTGCGAGCCGGCCGAGGACCGCCGCGCCGCGGGCAAGCCGGGCCGCGCGACGGTCACGGTCGCCGCCCGCAGCGTCGGCGGCACCGTCGTGCTCGAGGTGTCCGACGACGGCGCCGGTGTCGACGAGGACGCCGTGCGCGCGGCCGCCGTCCGCCAGGGCCTGCTCGCGCCCGACAGCACGCTGGCCGGACCGGCGCTGCTGTCCCTGCTCTTCACGCCGGCGCTGTCCACCAGCCGCACGGTCACCGAGACCTCCGGTCGTGGCGTCGGTCTCGACGTCGTGCGCGACGCCGTCGAGGAGCTCGGCGGTGCCGTCGAGGTCCGCAGCGAGCGCGGCACCGGCACCACGTTCGTCCTCACCCTCCCCGTGACGCTCGGCGTCCTGCGCTGCCTGCTGACGCGCGTCGGCGACGAGCGCTACGCCGTGCCCGTGACCGGCGTCGTGGAGTCGGTGTCGCTGCGCGACGACAGCACCGGCGGCGCACAGGTGCACGTCATGGCCGGCCGGACGGTCGTCGTGCGCCACGGCGTCTCGGTGCCGCTCGTCGACATGGGCGCCGCGCTCGGGCTCGAGCGCCGCGCCGGCGACCCGCCGCGTGCGGCCCTCGTCGTGCGGCACGGCACGACGCAGGTCGCCTGGGCCGTCGACCGGCTCGAGGGCGAGTCGGAGCTCGTCGTGAAGGACCTCGGCGCCTTCCTCGGCCGGGTGCCGCTCGTCGCCGGCGCCACCATCGACGGCGCCGGCAACGTCGTCTGCCTGCTCGACCTGCGGGAGCTCGGCGAGCGCGCACTGGGTGCCGCACCGCTCGGCGCCGTCGCACCCGTCACCCCGAGCCCGGCCGCGCGCAGCACGGCGCCCGCGCGCAAGGCGCGCGTGCTCGTCGTCGAGGACAGCGTGGGCGTGCGCGAGCTCGAGCGGGTCATCCTCGAGGGCGCCGGCTACCAGGTCGAGACCGCCGTCGACGGCCTGGACGGCGCGTCGCGGCTGCGCGACGAGCCGGCCGACCTCGTCGTCTCCGACGTCGAGATGCCGGGCATGGACGGCTTCGAGCTGACGCGCACGATCCGCCGCACCAAGGGCTGGGAGAACGTGCCGGTCGTCATCATGACCTCGCGCGGCGAGGACCACGCCCGGCAGGCCGGCCTCGAGGCCGGCTGCTCGGCGTACCTGCTCAAGAACGAGTTCGACCAGGACGAGCTGGTGCAGACGGTGCGCCGGCTCGTCGGCCGCTGAGAACGCCCGAGAAGACCAGGAGCCCGGACCATGGCAAAGATCGTCATCGCCGACGACAGCCCGACGCTGCGCCGCATCGTGACGAGCGTGCTCACCCGTGAAGGGCACGAGGTGGTGCAGGCCGAGGACGGCATCGGCGCGGTGCAAGAGGTGTTCCGGCACCAGCCGGACGCCGTCGTGCTCGACGTTCAGATGCCGCGCGTGTCCGGCTTCATCGCCGCGCGCGTGCTGAAGGACGACTGGCAGACGGCCGACATCCCGGTCGTCATGCTGACGTCGCTCGACGCCGCCAGCGACCGCTACTGGGCCGGCCAGGCGGGCGTCGACCGCTACCTCACCAAGGACTTCGAGGCGCCCGAGCTCGCCGGCACGATCGCCGAGGTGCTCGCCACCGCGGCGGCTGCACGCGGCGGCCGGCCGGCGCTCAAGGCCGACAAGGTGGACCTGTCCGAGGAGGACGTGCTCTCGCGGGTGTGCGACCTGCTGGACCGCAAGCTGTTCGAGAGCTCGGTGGCGCAGTCCGTGACCGCCATCGCCGCGACCGCCAGCGGTCTCGAGGAGTCGGTCGCCTCGCTGCTCGGCGTGCTGCAGCGCTTCGTCTCGTACGACCTCGCGGCGGTGCTGCTGGCCGAGGAGCAGACGGCGTACGTCGCCGTCGGCCAGCCGACGTCGCGCGAGCACTACGACGAGTTCCTGTCGTCGTCGGCCGACAGCTTCGCCGGCTACGGCGGCGAGGCCGTCGACGCCGGGGCGCTGACGACGCGGGTCGCCCAGGCCGGCGGCGTCATCGTCGAGGATCCGGAGGACCTGCCCGCCGGGCCCGAGCAGTCGCGGATGGCGACCTACCTGTCGATGCCGCTGCGCGGCCACGGCGGTCGCGTCGTCGGCGTGCTGGCGCTCTCGAGCGCGATGCAGAACGCCTTCGGCGAGACCGCGCTGTCCACGCTGAAGCTCGTCGAGCAGCCGGCCGCGATCGTCATCGACAACGCCCGTCTGGCGGGAGCGCGCGCCACCGCCTGACCGGCTGCGGCACCGCACTACGCTCGCGCCGATGACGAGCGGAGTCGACCCGGTCGCGTACCGGCGCGTCGTCGGGCGCTTCACCACGGGCGTCACGGTCGTCACCGCCGAGCTCGACGGCGAGCAGCACGCCCTGACGTGCAACTCCTTCACGTCGGTGTCGCTCGAGCCTGTCCTGGTGCTGTTCGCGGTCGAGAAGGCCGCGCGCTTCCACGACGCCGTGCTGGCCGCCGGGCAGTGGGCGGTGTCGGTGCTCGCCATCGGCCAGGAGGCGCTGTCGCGCCGCTTCGCCGTGCGGGGGCGGCCGCTCGAGGACCAGTTCTCGGGCGTGCCGCACGCGCCCGGGCCGCTCACCGGTGCGGCGCTGGTCGACGGCGCCCTCGCCGCGCTGGAGTGCCGCACCGTCGCGACGCACGACGCCGGTGACCACACCGTCGTGCTCGGCGAGGTGCTCGGCGTGTCCGTGCCGGACCCGGACGCCGAGCCGCTGCTCTACTACGAGGGCCGCTACCGCGGCCTCGCGAGCGCCTGAGGAGCAGCCGACCCGTGCCCGCAAGACGTCCGCTCGTGATGGCCGGTGCCGTCGTCGTCGTGGGCCTGGCGGGTGCCGGCGTCGCGCTGGCCGCCGTGCCGTCCGACCAGGTCGCGCAAGGCGTGACCGTCGGGCCGGTGGGCCTCGCCGGCCTCGACCGGGCCGCCGCAGAGCAGCGCATCGCCGACGGGCTCGGCGACGCCACCAGCGGTGCCGTCACGCTCGTCGCGGACGGCGAGCAGCTCTCGTTGCGACCGGCCGACGCCGGGCTCGAGCTCGACGCTGCAGCCACCGCGGACGACGCGCTCGACGCCGGGCTGCTCGACCGGCTGCGCGGGCTGGTCGGTGCCGAGCGGGAGGTCGACCCCGTCGTCGACGTCGACGTGGACGAGGCCCGGGACGCCGTCGCTGCGGCGGCGAAGGGCTTCGATCGCCCGGCGCGCGAGGGGTCCGTGTCGTTCGAGGAGCTCGAGCCCGAGCCGGTCGAGCCGCTGGCCGGGCGCCGGGTCGACGTCGACGGCGCGGTCGAGGCGCTCCGGGAGCAGTGGCCGCTGGAGCGTCGGGTCGAGGTGCCGGTCGAGGAGCTGGAGGTACGCACGTCCACCGAGGACGTGCAGCGCGCCGTCGAGGACATCGCCGAGCCGGCGGTCTCCGCACCCGTCGTCCTCGTCGGCGAGAAGGGCGAGCTCTCGATACCGCCCGAGACGATCGCCGCGGTGCTGCGCATCGAGGTCGACGACGACGGCGAGCTCGCTCCGGTCGTCGACGCCGCCGCGCTGCAGTCGCGGACATTGCTCGACCGGCGTCGGGTCGAGGACCCCGCCGTCGACGCCACCTTCGACACGAGCACCGGCACCCCGGTCGTCGTCCCGTCGCGCACCGGCCGCGGCTTCGCCCCCGAGGACATGGCGACCGCCGTCGCCGAGCTGGTCGACGACGACGCCCCCCGCCGCAAGGAGGTGCCCTTCTCCACCACGCAGCCGCGGGTGACGACGGAGAGGGCGGCGACGCTCGGCGTCGTCGAGGAGCTCAGCAGCTACACCTCGCGCTTCCCGTGCTGCGCGCCGCGCGTGACCAACATCCGGCGCATCGCCGAGATCGTCGACGGCTACGTGGTTCTGCCGGGCGAGCAGTTCGACCTCAACGGCTACGTCGGGCCGCGGGACGAGGCGCGCGGGTTCGTGCCCGCGCCGCAGATCCTGCGCGGCGAGTTCGTGAACGACGTAGGCGGCGGCGTCTCGCAGTTCGCGACGACCATCTTCAACGCCTACTTCTTCGCCGGCCTCGAGGACGTCACGCACACCCCGCACAGTTACTACATCAGCCGCTACCCGCCCGGCCGGGAGGCGACGATCTCGTGGCCGCTGCCCGACCTCGTGTTCCGCAACGACAGCCCGCACGGCGTGCTGATCCGCGCGACGTCGACCGGGACCTCGGTGACGGTGTCGATGTGGGGCACGAAGCGGTACGACATCCGCGCGATCGAGGGTCCGCGCACCCGCATCACGCAGGCCGAGACGCGCTACATCGACCGTCCCGACTGCATCCCCGGCAGCGGCGGCACCGGCTTCGACATCACCGTGACGCGGGTGTTCGAGCAGGGCGGTCGCGAGGTGAAGCGCGAGGAGTTCGACACCCGCTACCTGCCGCAGCCGAGGTTCGTCTGCGGCCGGCCGCCGGGCGGGGGCGGGTGAGCCGCTCGACGGCAGTGCGCGTCGCCGTCGGCGTCGTCGCGGTGGGCGGGCTGGTGCTGCTGCGTCCGCGACTGGCCGACGGCGTCGCCGCGCTCGCCGACGGCGACCGCACCGTCGCGTTCCTGCTCGGGATGCTGCCGTGGCTGGCGCTGGTGCTGCCGCTCGTGTCGTACCGGCTGCACCGGCAGATCGCGCTCGTGTGGCTGGGCCTGTGGCTCGCGGTGCTGGGGTCGCCGGCGCTCTCGCGGATCGGGACGAGCAGTGTCGAGCGGTCGCTGGAGGAGCGGGCGCCGGGCTACTTCGAGGGCTGGCTCGCCGCGACCGCCGCCGTCGTCGTGCTCGGCGGCGCCTCATACGTGTGGGCCCGCCGCACCGGTCGGATCCCGCCGTCGCCCGGCCGGACGCCGTCAGGCCGGTGACCACTCCTGGCCGGCTGCGGTGTCGCGCACGACGACGCCGAGCGCGGCCAGCTCGTCGCGCAGCCGGTCGGAGGTCGCGAAGTCCTTGGCGGCCCGCGCCGCTGCGCGCGCGCCGAGCAGCTCCTGCGCACCGGGCGGCAGCTCGGCCACCGGCTGGGGCCGGCCGACGTCGCGCACGAGGTCGAGCCCGAGCAGCCGGTCGGCCCACGCGAAGGTCTCGAACTTCGACCCGGGCGGCAGGTCCGGGTCCTTCTCGAGCGTGCGCAGCAGCTGCAAGGCGCGCGGGGTGTCGAGGTCGTCGTCGAAGGCGTCGAGGATTCCGGTCGAGAAGTCCGCGCACATCGGCTTCGACGGGGACTCCGCCCACTGCGCGACCAGCCGGCGCCAGCGCGACAGGGTCGAGTCCGCCGCGGCGATCGCGTCCCACGTCAGGTTGGCCTGCTGGCGGTAGCGCATGCCGAGGAACGACAGCCGCAGCGCCAGCGGGTCGTAGCCTCTCTCGACGACGTCGGACACCAGCACCACGTTGCCCGTCGACTTCGCCATCTTGCGGCCCTCGAACAGCAGGTGCTCGCCGTGCACCCAGTGCCGCACGACCTCGTGCCCGACGGCGGCGTCGCTCTGGGCGCGCTCGTCCTCGTGGTGCGGGAAGCGCAGGTCGATGCCGCCGGTGTGCACGTCGATGTACTCCCCGAGCAGATCGAGCGACATCGCCGAGCACTCGATGTGCCAGCCGGGAAAGCCGACGCCCCAGGGGGAGTCCCACGTCATCGCGCGGTGCTCGCCGGCCCGCTTCCACAGCGCCCAGTCGGCGTGGAAGCGCTTGCCCGCCGTGAGCGTCTCGGCGTCTTCCCGGTGGCCGGCGCGCAGGTCCTCGAGCCGGTTGCCGCTGATCGCGCCGTAGCCCTCGAAGGAGCGCGCGTCGAAGTACACGGTGCCGTCCGTGCCGACGTAGGCGTGGCCCTTGTCGACCAGGGTGCCGATGAGGTCGAGCATCAGGTCGATGCACTCCGACGCCCGCGGGTAGGCGTCGGCCGGCTTGACGCCGATCAGCGCCTGGTCGCGGTGGAACGCCTCCTCGTAGAAGCGCGCGACGGCGAACGGGTCCTTGCCCTCCTTCGCCGCCTGCGCCAGCAGCTTGTCCTCGCCGGACAGCTCGATGCCGGTGTCGTCCTGCAGGTGCCCGACGTCGGTGATGTTCTGGACGAGTCGTACGCGCAGGCCGTGCACCTCGGCGGTGCGCCGGATGAGGTCCGAGAGCAGGAACGTGCGCAGGTTGCCGACGTGCGCGTACCGGTACACGGTCGGGCCGCACGCGTACACCGTGAGGACGCCAGGCGTGCGCGGCCGGATGTCCTCGACCTGGCGCGTGCGGGTGTCGGTCAGTCGCAGCAC
Source organism: Actinomycetes bacterium (assembly GCA_046565705.1). Classification (GTDB taxonomy): domain Bacteria; phylum Actinomycetota; class Actinomycetes; order Mycobacteriales; family SCTD01; genus DATLGD01. Next base: position 1,130 of record JBKHYE010000156.1, on the reverse strand, counting down.
GGCGACGACCCTACGGCGCTGGGACGAGCACCCGCCCGGGCGACATCGTGCTCTCCACAGCACCAGGGCGCTGGGGAGAGCACGAACATCCGCGCGTGGAGTCGGCGTCCACAGCGTCGTAGGCGTCGTCAGTCGACCGACGGCATGCTCCGCCGCCATGACCGCCGCTCCGGACGCCGTGACGTGGCAGCAGCTGCGCGCGGCGCAGCACGGCGTCCTGGCTCGCTCGCAGGCGCTCGCGCTGGGGATGACGGAGGACGCCTGGCAGTGGATGCTCGACTCCCGCCGCGCGCGGCCACTGGTGCCCGGCGTGGTGCTCGAGCACACCGGCGAGCCGACGATCGAGCAGCGGGCGTGGGCCGCGGCGCTGCACTGCGGCCTCGGTGCGGCAGTGACCGGCGACCTGGCCCTCGTTCTCTACGGCATGCGCTTCCCGTCGGCACCCACCGTCGCGCACGTGGCGATACCGGAGGAGCGCGTGGTCCGTCGCGGTGCGATCCTGGCCGGGGATCCACCGTGGCCCGTCCACCCGCACCGCGTCCGGGGACTCGAGCGGTTCCGGCACCCGGTGCGCACGCCTCCGGTCGTCAGGCTGCCGGTCGCGGTTCTGCACGCCGCTGCGCACGCACCGAGCGACAGGGCCGCGGAGTGGCGGGTGGCTGCCGCGGTGCAGCAAAGGCTCGTCCGGCCGCAGGACCTCGACGAGGCTCTGCGGCAGCTGCCGCGAGTGCGCCGACGAGCACTGGTCATCGACGTGCTCGCCGATGTGCGCGAGGGTGCCCATGCCGCCAGCGAACTCGCATTGCTGCGACTGCTGCGCGCTCACGGCCTGCCCCGCCCCGACCGCATGCAGCGCCTCGTGCGGGCGGACGGCAAGCGCTATCTCGACGCCTGGTGGGAGCGACAGCGGGTGGCTGTCGAGGTGGACGGCGCTCACCACCTCGACGTGGGGCAGTGGGACGACGACGTCCTACGGGCGAACGCCGTGGTGCTGTCGGAGCGGCACGACCGGGTCCTGCTGCTGCGCTTCACGACGGGGAACCTCCGCCACGACGGGAAGCTCGTGGCCGGTCAGCTCACGTCCGCGCTGCTTTGACCATCCGCCGCGACGTCGTGCTCTCCACAGCACC
>JBKHYE010000155.1:0-27601 GCA_046565705.1 Actinomycetes bacterium | reverse complement strand
CCGATGGGGCGGCCGAACGCGTTGCGGCCCTTGCAGTACTCGACCGTCATGTCGAGCACCTTGCGCGCGGCCGCGACGGCGACGACCGCGATGGACAGCCGCTCCTGCGGCAGCTTCTCCATGAGGTGGACGAAGCCGCCGCCCTCGCGGCCGAGCAGGTTGGCGGCCGGTACGCGGACGTCGTCGAAGAACAGCTCGGCGGTGTCCTGCGCCTTCATGCCGACCTTCTCGAGGTTGCGGCCGCGCTCGAAGCCCTTCATCCCGCGCTCGACGACGAGCAGCGAGAAGCCGTGCGCCCCCTTCTCCGGGTCGGTACGCGCCACGACGATGACGAGGTCGGACAGGATGCCGTTGGTGATGAAGGTCTTCGACCCGTTCAGCACCCAGTCGTCGCCGACACGCCGGGCCGTCGTCTTCAGGCCCTGCAGGTCCGAGCCGGCGCCGGGCTCGCTCATGGCGATGGCGGTGATGGTCTCGCCCGAGGTGAATCCCGGCAGCCAGCGCGCCTTCTGCTCGTCGGTCGTCAGGTCGAGCAGGTACGGCGCGACGACGTCGTTGTGCAGCGTGAACCCGACGCCGCTGGCGCCGGCGCGCGTCAGCTCCTCGGTGACGACGCAGTTGTAGCGGAAGTCGCGCACTCCCCCGCCGCCGTACTGCTCGGGCACGTCGGTGCCGAGCAGCCCCTGCTTGCCCGCCTCGACCCACACCGACCGGTCGACGACGCCGGCCTTCTCCCAGTCCTCGTGGAACGGCACGATGTGCCTCTCGACGAAGCTGCGGACCGACTCGCGGAACGCGTCGTGCTCGGGCTTGTACAAGGCGCGCTGCATGGGCGCGATGCTAACGCCCGTTCACATGGCGGGCTACGCTCCGGCCACCAGCTCAGGGGAGGAACCGTGCCGGTCCTGACCGACACGCTCGACCGCCGCGACGCCGACGCCGTCGCCCGGCGCCGGGCCAACCGCGAGGCGATGCTCGCGCACCTCGCGGAGCACGAGCAGCAGCTCGACGTCGCCCGGCTCGGCGGCGGCCAGAAGTACGTCGACCGCCACCCCGACCGCGGCAAGCTGCTGCCGCGTGAGCGCATCGAGCTCATGGTCGACCGGGACGCGCCGTTCCTCGAGCTGTCACCGCTCGCCGCGTACGGCACCAGCTTCCCGGTCGGCGCGAGCGTCGTCACCGGCATCGGGGTCGTCGAGGGCGTCGAGTGCATGTTCGTCGCGAACGACCCGACGGTGCGCGGTGGCGCGAGCAACCCGGTCACGTCGAAGAAGGTCGGCCGGGCGATGGAGATCGCGCGGCAGAACCGGCTGCCGCTCGTCAACCTGGTCGAGTCCGGCGGCGCCGACCTGCCGACGCAGGCCGAGATCTTCATCCCGGGCGGCCGGCTGTTCCAGCAGCTCACCCAGTTCAGCGCCGAGCGCATCCCGACGATCGCGCTCGTCTTCGGGAACTCGACCGCGGGCGGCGCCTACGTGCCCGGCATGTGCGACCACGTCGTGATGCTCGAGAAGCGCGCGAAGGTGTTCCTCGGCGGTCCGCCGCTGGTCAAGATGGCGACCGGTGAGGAGAGCGACGACGAGGAGCTCGGCGGCGCCGAGATGCACGCGCGCACCTCGGGGCTCGCCGACCACCTCGCCAAGGACGAGCTCGACTGCATCCGGCTCGGCCGGCAGGTGGTCCGCCGCCTCAACGGCCGCAAGCTCGGCCCCGGCCCGTCGCTCGCGGCCGACCCGCCGCTGCACGACGAGGACGAGCTGCTCGACATCGCCTCCGCCGACCTGCGCGTGCCGTTCGACCCGCGCGACGTGCTCGCCCGCGTCGTCGACGGCTCGCGCTTCGACGAGTTCAAGCCGCTCTACGGCAGCTCGCTGGTGACCGGCTTCGCGAGCATCCACGGCTACCCGGTCGGCGTGCTCGCCAACGCGCGCGGGGTGCTGTTCGCCGAGGAGTCGCAGAAGGCGGCGCAGTTCATCCAGCTCGCCAACTCGGCCGACACCCCGCTCGTCTTCCTGCAGAACACGACCGGCTACATGGTCGGCAAGGAGTACGAGCAGCGCGGCATCATCAAGGACGGCGCGAAGATGATCAACGCCGTCAGCAACAGCACCGTGCCGCACCTGACGATCGTCATGGGCGCCTCGTACGGAGCAGGCAACTACGGCATGTGTGGCCGGGCGTACGGGCCGCGCTTCCTGTTCTCGTGGCCCGGTGCGAAGTCGGCCGTGATGGGTCCCGCGCAGCTGGCCGGGGTGCTCTCGATCGTGTCGCGGCAGTCCGCCGCCGCGCGCGGCCTGCCGTTCGACGAGGACGCCGACAGGGCGATGCGCGAGATGGTCGAGACGCAGATCGAGAAGGAGTCGCTCGCGCTGGCCAACACCGGCCGTGTCTACGACGACGGCATCATCGACCCGCGCGACACTCGCACCGTGCTCGGTCTGTGCCTGTCGGTCGTGCACAACGTCCCCGTGAAGGGCGCCGACCGCTTCGGCGTCTTCCGGATGTGAGCAGCGTGCCCACCATCACCCGCGTCCTCGTCGCCAACCGCGGCGAGATCGCCCGCCGCGTGTTCCGTACCTGCCGCCGGATGGGCATCGGCACGGTCGCCGTGTTCTCCGACGCCGACGCGCAGATGCCGCACGTGCGCGAGGCGGACGTCGCCGTCCGCCTGCCGGGCAGCGCGCCGTCCGACACCTACCTGCGCGCCGACCTCCTCGTCGACGCCGCACGGCGCAGCGGCGCCGACGCCGTGCACCCGGGCTACGGGTTCCTTTCCGAGGACGCCGCCTTCGCGCGCGCCGTCGTCGAGGCCGGGCTCACCTGGATCGGGCCGCCGCCCGAGGCGGTCGAGACGATGGGCTCCAAGCTCGGCGCCAAGGCCCTCATGGAGAAGGCCGGCGTGCCGGTGCTGCCGGGGTCGGACGTCACGGGCGCCTCGGCCGACGACGTCGCCGCGCACGCCGACTCGATCGGCTACCCGGTGCTCGTCAAGGCCAGCGCCGGCGGCGGTGGGCGCGGCATGCGCGTCGTCCGCGACCCCGCCGACCTGACCGACGCCGTCGCCAGCGCCCAGCGCGAGGCCGAGCAGGCGTTCGGCGACGGCACCGTCTTCCTCGAGCGCTACGTCGACCGCCCGCGGCACGTCGAGGTGCAGGTCATGGCCGACGCGCACGGCGACGTCGTCGCGCTGTTCGAGCGTGACTGCTCGATCCAGCGGCGGCACCAGAAGGTCGTCGAGGAGGCGCCCTCGCCGGCCGTCGACGACGCGCTGCGGGCGCGGCTGTGCGAGGCGGCGGTCGCCGCGGCGAAGGCCGTCGGCTACACCGGCGCGGGCACGGTCGAGTTCGTCGTGTCGCCCGACGGCGAGCCGGCGTTCCTCGAGATGAACACCCGGCTGCAGGTCGAGCACCCGGTGACCGAGCTCGTCACCGGGCTCGACCTCGTCGGGCTGCAGCTGCTCGTCGCGATGGGACAGCCGCTGCCGGCCGACGTGCACCAGGCGCGGCTCTCCGGACACGCGATCGAGGTGCGCCTGTACGCCGAGAACGCGACCGCCGGCTTCCTGCCGGCGACCGGCGTGCTGCACCGGTTCGAGGTGCCGGAGGGCGACGGCGTCCGCGTTGACGCCGGCGTCGAGAGCGGATCGGTCGTCGGCACCCACTACGACGCGATGCTCGCCAAGGTGCTGGCGCACGGCCAGACACGTGAGCAGGCCTCGCTCCGGCTCGCCGACGCGCTGGCCCGCGCGCGGCTGCACGGCGTCACCACCAACCGCGACCTGCTGGTGCGGCTGCTGCGCTCGCCGGCCTGGCTCGAGGCCGACGTCGACACCGCGTTCTTCGACCGGCACGACCCCGCGGAGCTCGGCCGCCCGCTCGCCGACGACACCGCGGTGCGGCTGCACGCCGCGGCAGCCGCGCTCGCCGCGGCGGCCGTGCGCCGGCAGGACGCGCTGCCCGACGTCCCGTGGGGCTGGCGCAGCGTGCCGAGCGCGGCGCAGCGGGTCTCCTACGACGTCGACGGGCGCGACGTCGAGGTGGCGTACGCGGTCCGCCGGTCGGGATTGATGGTGGAGGTCGACGGCTCGCCGCTCGGCGCGGTCGTGCTGCACGCCGCGTCGGCCGACGTCGTCGAGCTCGAGATCGACGGCGTCCGCCGGCGCTTCGACGTGTCGGCCGTCGGCACGTCGTGGTTCGTCGACTCCGCCCTCGGCGCCACCGAGCTCGTCGAGCACGACCGCTACCCCGAGCCGGGCTCCGGGCTGTCGGCCGGGTCGCTGACCGCGCCGATGCCCGGCACGGTGGTCCGCGTCGCGGCCGAGGCGGGCGCGACAGTCGCGGCGGGCGACGTGCTGCTCGTGCTCGAGGCGATGAAGATGGAGCACGCGGTCCGCGCTCCTGGCGACGGCACGGTCGACCAGGTGCACGTGACCGCCGGTCAGCAGGTCGACGCCGGTGCCCTGCTCGTCGTGCTCGGCGACCCCGCTCAGGAGAGCTGACCCGCTTCTCGTACGGTGGTCGACGTGAGCGGCTGGCGGAAGTGCGACCGGTGCAAGAAGGTCCGCCAGACCGAGGAGTTCGACGGCGACTCATCGACCTGCCGGGCCTGCCTGACCGCGCCGGTACGGCGCAAGGCAGCGACCGTGACGCGCAGCACGACGACGCCCCGTGCGGCCGCCCGGCCCGCCGAGCCGACGGTGCGCCGTCCGCTCCTCGGGTCCGTCGGCGCCGGCGACCTCGAGGTCCGAGAGCGCCGGGCTCGCCGGGCCGCGCACGAGGCACTGGCCGCGTCACATCCCGAGGAGTTCGCGCTGCTGCTGCGCGACGCGCGGCTCGCGGAGGGCCTGCGCGCAGCGGCTCCTGCGGCAGCGTCCCCGACGCGGGACGCGCCGCAGGAGCCCGTCTCTGAGGACCGCTCCGGCAGCTAGGGCGTGTCTCACTGGTTGAGCGGCCGGTAGGCGCGATTGTCGGGCGATGACGAAGACCGCGATGTTGACCGATGCTCAATGGGCGCGGATCGAGCCGCTGCTGCCGCAGCTCAAAGGGCCGATGGGCAAGCCGTTTCTGCCTCACCGACCGGTGGTCGAGGGCTGCATCTACCGGCTCGTGGGCGGCATCCCGTGGCGGATGCTGCCGCGCGAGTTCGGGGCTTGGCAGACCGTGCACCGGCGTCACCTCAAGTGGTCGCAGGACGGTACGTGGGACCGGGTGCTGGCCGCGTTGCAGGCGGAGGCCGAGACCGAGGGCGACATCGACTGGCGGGTCTCGGTAGACAGCACGGTCAGCCGCGTGCACCAGCACGGCGCGACCGCTGCGAGGTCGGTCTCGGGACCGTCGTCGCACACAGGGGGCGCTGTCGAATGACAAGAATCCGGCCGTCCGCGAGGACGAACCGGACGATCACGCCATCGGACGTTCGCGCGGTGGGCTGACGACCAAGACCCATGCCCTGGTCGACGGCAAGGGGCGGCTGTTGTGTTGCATCGTCAGCCCCGGCCAGGCCGGTGATTCGCCCGTCCTGCCAGCGCTTCTGGGCGAGTTGCGGGTCAACAGCCACCGTCCTGGCCGGCCCCGCACGACACCGATCGCGCTACGCGGCGACAAGGCGTACTCCTCCCGCGGCCACCGAGAGCTGCTGCGCTCGCGTGGCGTTCAGATCGTGATCCCCGAGCCGGCCGACCAGGCGGCCAACCGCCAGCGCAAGGGCTCCGCGGGCGGCCGGCCGGTCAGCTACGACGTCGAGGACTACAAGCAGCGCAACGTCGTCGAGCGGTTCTTCAACCGCATCAAGAACTGGCGCGGCATCGCCAGCCGCTACGACAAGCTCGCGGTCGTCTTCCGCGGCAGCGTCGTGCTCGCAGCGATCGTCGACTGGCTGCGATGACTACCGAGACACGGCCTAGGCGGCAGGCGCCGCGGTGTCGACCTGAACGGCGACGCGCGCCAGGGCCTCGGCGTGCTTGCGGGCGTGGTGGCCGCAGAAGAGCAGCTCACCGGAGGGCAGGACGGCCCGGACGAGAGCCTGCGCTCCGCAGCGGTCGCAGCGGTCGAGCGCGGTCAGGGCGGCGGGGGTGGCGAGAGCAGTGGTCATGGTCTCCGTCCTCCGTGCTCGAGTGCCGTTGCGTCGGCACGGAGGTGCCCTCACCTGAGCGGCCGACACGCGCCGTCCGGTGTCGCTTCGGTGACACCTCCCACGCGATCGCGACAACCGAGGGCGCACCGGGCATCCGGCGACGCGCTGCTATCGTCTTCGCCGCACACGCGCCGCTAGCTCAACTGGCAGAGCAGCGGACTCTTAATCCGCGGGTTCGGGGTTCGAGTCCCTGGCGGCGCACCCGTCTGACCTGGGCTTTCGCTCTCTGAGCGGGGGCCCGGAGTCGTCTCCGGGGCCTGGTTGGTCACCGATTGGTCACACGAGTCGGCACCGGCGTCCCGCGGCGCCCGCGGGACGAGCCCAATGGCGAGCTCCGCGGCCCGGCGGCCCAACCCCTTTGAGGTGGCTGTAGGGCGCGGGCGCCCTGGCGGTGCATGCGCCAGTGCGCTGAGGGGCGACAGCGATGCCGTTCGCGGCACCAACCGCGTGCGGCCAGCGCCTCTGCTCATCTCGCCGACGTTCAGCCAGAACGGCAGTCCGGCCCACAACCCGCCTCCGCAGCCCGGCTGCGAACCCCGTCGTCGCTGCACCATCCAGCAAGCGCCCGCTTGAGGCAGAGCAGGCCGAGCAAGGAGCCGTCGCGGTCGACGACGGCGAGCCGGCGAAGCCCTTGGCGTCGCATCAGCCGCAGGGCGCTGCTCGTGGACCGGCTCGGCTCGATGATCCGCCCGGCGAGGGTGCTGACCTCGAGCGCCGCACTGGAGTCGAGAAGCGGCCGGTCGACGTCGGCACGGGTGAGCGTTCCCCGCAGTGTCGTGCCGTCCACCAGCAGCAACATGTGCACGTGGTCGTCGTCGAACGCCCGGCGGGCACCGGCGACGTCGAGCGCCGTGCTGTGCTCCTTCGGGATCGTCACCATGACGTCAGCCACTCGGAGTCCGTCGCCGGTGGCGGGCCGGTCCGGGTCGGCGCGCAGCGAGGCGCCCCAGACGCCAGTCAGCACAGCAACTCCTGCGCGCGAGCGAGGTCGGCCCCGGTGTCGCAGTCGAGCAGGCCGGGGGGTTCCGCGATCCGGCGGTCACGAGACGACGGTCGATCGGGTCGAGCACGGCGCGCAGCGAGCGCATCGTGGACGTCGCCGGCGACAGCACGGCTCAGCACGGCCGTCGGCCACGCGCTGATGAGGACCTGCTCGCGCCCGCGTTCATCGACCAGCTCGGCTCCGTCTCATGACCGCTCGCCCGGCGCAGAGCGTCGACCGCGGCGGTGTCGACGAACGGCAGGTCCGCCGCGAGGACCACGACTACCGGTGACCGAACGAGGGCGAGGCCGGCCCTCAGCCCAGCCGCCGGACCGCCGCCGACCGGCTGTTCCCGCGTCCAGTGACAATGCCTCGCTGCGGGCCGAGCGTCATGCGGCGAGGGCCCCGCGCGCGGAGGCCCAACGCTGCAGGACGACGGCGACGAGCGCCTCGTCGGCGCCCAGCGGTGCAGCCGTGGTGTCGCCACCTGCGGCGGCGGCGGCACTGGCGAAGCGGCCGGGCGCGAGCAGCCAGCTGGCCACCGCGACGCGCGCACCGCTGCGCTGCCGCAGGGCGGCGACCGCGGCTGCGACCTCACCCGGCCGGCTGGCGAAGGCGAGTTCGACCTCTGTGCCGCGCAGGCGCTGCAGCCGGCGCGCGGCCAGTTGCAGGTCGCGCTGGGCCGTCGGGTCGCGGCTGCCTGCTGTGGCGAGCACGACCGCCCAGTCGTCGCCGGCACCTGCCTCGCGGAGCCGTCGCTGCGCCAGCGCGACGACCTCCTGCGCCGGGCCGACCGGCGGGGCGACGACGGCGCCGAGTGCTGCAGCGGACGTGCAGTCGACGCGCACGTGGTACCCACGGGCGAGCAGCACGGGCACCACGACGTCGCCGGCCCGGGCGACGTCGGCGAGTAGCGGGGTCTGCACGTCGAGGTGCGCGAGCGCCGTCGGGACGTGCGCACCGACGCGGTCCGTGAGGTCCCGGTACACCTGCTGACCGGCAGGTGAGGCGGTGCCATGTACGGCGAGGACGAGACGCATCAGACCTCCACGGGGACGGGGCGGCGCGCCGCGAGCAGCGCCCGAACGGTAGAGATGCAGCTGCCGCAGCCGGTGGTCGCGCGCGTCTCGGCTGCGACGTCGTCGACGGTGCGCAGCCCGCGGTCGGCGCAGGCCCGCACGGTCCCGGCGCAGACGGCGTTGCACGCGCAGACGACGTCGTCGTCGGCGAGGTCGGTCGTCGCCGGGGCGTTCGCCCGGCCGGGGAACAGCAAGTGCAGCCGGTCCGCTGGCAAGGGGGTCGCCCGGTCGAAGGCCTGGGTGACGGCACCGGCGGTCGAGGTGTCGCCGAGCAGCACCGCGCCGATGACGACGCCGTCGCGCACGACGACCTTCTTGTAGACGTGCCTCACCGGGTCCGCCCACTGCAGCACCTCGACGCCCTCGCCACAGTCCTCGAGCCCCGGCGCGGTGTCTCCCATCGCGACGACGTCGAGGTCCATCGCCTTGAGCCGGGTGACCGTGCGGCTCCCTCGGTATCGCGCCGGCCCCCCGGTGATGACGTCCGCGACGACAGCGGCCTGCTCCCACGCCGGCGCGACCAGGCCGTAGACCTGACCGTCGTGCTGCGCGCACTCGCCGACAGCGTGCACGTGCGGATCGCTCGTGCGCAGTGCGTCGTCGACGACGACGCCGCGCTCGACAGCGAGACCGACTCGTCGCGCGAGCTCCACCTGAGGCCGCACGCCGCAGGCGAGCACGACCAGGTCGCCCTCGACGTGCCGCCCGTCGGCGAGACCGACGCCGGTCACGCGGCGCCCGCCGGTGACGGCGGAGGCGAAGGCCCCGAGGTGCACGCCGACGCCCAGCGCCTCCACCGCACGTCGGAGCACCGCCCCACCGACGGCGTCGAGCTGCACGTCCATCAGGTGCGGCATGCCGTGGACGACGTCGACGCGCAGTCCGTGGCGCAGCAGGCCGCGGGCGGCCTCGAGGCCGAGCAGCCCGCCGCCGACCACGACGGCCCGACGTGCCCGGCCGGCTTCGCGCGCGATCGCGACGCAGTCGTCGACGGTGCGGAAGACGTGCACCCCGTCGAGCAGCCGTCCGTCGGGTCCGGCGATGCCGTGCACGGGTGGCACGACGGCGGTGCTGCCGGTGGCCAGCACCAAGGTGTCGTAGGCCCACGACGCTCCCCCGGCGGTCGTCACGGTCTGCGCGCCGCGGTCGACGTCGATGACCTCCGCACCGAGCCGACGGGTCGCGCCGTCGTGCCCGGCGAGCGCGATGTCGCGGGCGCGCCGCTTCCTGGCCAGCACATCCGACAGCAGGATGCGGTTGTAGGCGGGGCGGTGCTCGGCACCGAGGACGACGACGTCGAGCGACGCGTCGCGGCGCAGCAGCTCGTCGGCGACCCTGGCGCCGGCCATTCCGTTGCCGATCACGACCACACGCCTCATCGGACCGCCTCGGCGACCCGGTCGATGCGTGCGGCGCACACCTTGAACGAGGGCATCCGCGACACCGGGTCGAGCGCCGCGGAGGTGAGACTGTTCGCGCGCTGCTTTCCCGCCCAGTGGAAGGGCACGAACACGGTGTCGGCTCGGATGGCGTCGCTGATGCGGGCGTGCAGCCAGGCCGCCCCGCGGCGGGTCGACACCTGCACCCGTTCGCCGTCCTCCACGCCCAGGCGCTCGGCGAGGTGCGGGTGGAGCTCGACGAAGGCCCCCGGGGCTGCGGCGGCGAGCTCAGCGATCCGCCGGGTCTGCGCGCCGCTCTGGTACTGCATCGCGACCCGTCCCGTGGTCAGATGCAGCGGGAATTGGTCGTCGACCGGCTCGACGGCAGGAGGCTGCTCGACCGGCACCATCCGCGCCCGACCGCTCGGCGTGGCGAACCGGTCGAGGAACAGCCGTGGCGTGCCCGGGTGGTCCGGCGACAGGACTGGCCAGTACAGCGCTGTACCGGCTTCGAGCCGCTCCCACGTGACACCCGAGTAGTCCGCGACACCGCCAGCGCTCGCACGAGCGAGTTCAGCCAGCGCGTCGCGCGGGTCGGTGGGGAAGCCGGTCGGGTGCCCTAGCCGGGCCGCCAAGCCGGAGAGGACCTCGAGGTCGGTGCACACGCCCGGCGGAGGGTCGATGGCCTTGCGCCGCAGCAGCACCCGGCCTTCCAGGTTGGTCATGCTGCCGTCCTCCTCGGCCCACTGCGCCACCGGCAGAACCACGTCGGCCAGCGCGGCGGTCTCGGACAGCACGAGATCGGCCACCACGAGGTGGTCCAGTGCCGAGATCCGCCGGGCGACGTGCCGCGCGTTCGGTGCGCTGACCACCGGGTTCGAGGCGAGCAGCAGCAGCGCGCGGGGACCGTCCGCCGTGCCGAGGGCGTCGAGCAGCTCGTACGCCGATCGACCCGGCCCCGGCAGATGGGCGGGGTCGACGCCCCACACGGCGGCGACGTGCGCACGGGCGTGAGGGTCGGTGAGGCTGCGGTAGCCGGGCAGCTGGTCGGCCTTCTGCCCGTGCTCGCGCCCGCCCTGCCCGTTGCCCTGACCGGTCAGGCAGCCCCACCCGGAGCCGGGCCGTCCGGGCAGACCGAGCGCCAGAGCGAGGTTGATGAACGCCAGTGCCGTGTCGACGCCATGAGCGTGTTGCTCCGCTCCCCGCGCCGTGAGCACCAGCGCGCGCGTCGCTGTCCCGAGCATGCGCACGGCGGCGCGCAGGTCGGGCTCGCAGACGCCGGTCAGCCGTTCCACACGGGCGGGCCAGTAGGCGGCCGCGCACGCGCGCACGGTGGGCCAGCCGTCGACCCGGGCGGCGAGGTAGTCCTCGTCGACGAGCCCCTCCTCGACCGCGAGCGACAGCAGTCCGTTGGCCAGCTCCAGGTCGGTGCCCGGCTGTGGCTGCAGGTGAAGGTCGGCGGCCTCCGCCGTCGGCGTGCGCCGGGGGTCGACGACGATGAGCCGACCGCCGCGCTCCTGCGCCGCGCGCAGGTGCTGCACGAACGGCGGCATCGTCTCGGCGACGTTGCTGCCGACGAGCAGGACGGCGTCGGCATCTCGGACGTCGGCGAGCGGGAACGGCAGCCCGCGGTCGACGCCGAACGCCCGGTTGGCCGCCGCAGCGGCCGATGACATGCAGAACCGGCCGTTGTAGTCGACCTGCGAGGTGCCGAGCACGACGCGCGCGAACTTGCCGAGCAGGTAGGCCTTCTCGTTGGTGAGCCCTCCCCCGCCGAACACGGCGACACCGTCCGGTCCGTGCGCTGCGCGGGCGGCGGCCAGGCCGGCCGCCGCGCGGTCGAGCGCCTCGTCCCAGGTGGCCGGGCGCAGCGGTGCACCCTTGCGGTCGCGCAGCAGCGGTGTCGTGAGCCGCTCCGACGAGCCGAGCAGCTGCGCCGAGGTCCAGCCCTTGCGGCACAGTCCGCCGCGGTTGGTCGGGAAGTCGCGTGCGCCGACCTCGACCGTGCCGTCCGAGGGCGTCAGCGTCATCCCGCACTGCAACGCGCAGTACGGGCAGTGCGTGTCGGTCGCGGTCACACGCCCGCCAGCCGGCGCGTGGGCCGCAGGTAGACGGCCCAGGTCACCGCCATGCACAAGCCGTAGAACGCGAGGAAGGAGATGTACGCCGCGGTGCCCGTGCCGGTGCGCAGGAACGACTCGCGGAAGGCGACGTTGACGAGCACGCCACCGAACGCGCCGACCGCCCCTGCAATGCCGATGAGGGCACCGGACAGCCGCCGTGCCTGTCCGTCGTCGCCGGGCGACTTCGCTCGGAAGATGGCCGGGATCATCTTGTACGTCGAGCCGTTCCCGACGCCCGAGAGGACGAACAGGAGTGTGAACCCGACGACGAACAGCGCCAGGGACTGCGCCGAGGAGGCCACGAGTACGAACGTCGCCGCGACGGCCATGGCCCCGAAGGTGAGCAGCGTGATGCGGGCTCCGCCGAACCGGTCGGCGAGGTGCCCGCCGTACGGCCGAACGAGCGAGCCGAGCAGCGGTCCGAGGAAGGTGAGGTACGCGGCGTCGAGCGGCGTCGGGAAGCGGTCGGCGAACTGCACCTGCAGCACCTGCCCGAACGCGAAGCCGAAGCCGATGAACGAGCCGAAGGTGCCGATGTAGAGGAACGACATGACCCACGTGTGCGGGTCGCGGCAGACGTCGCGGATCGCACGCTCGTCGTTGCGCATCGCGGTCAGGTTGTCCATGCGCCGCCAGGCCATCGTCGCGGCGAGCACGACGAGCGGGACGTACAGCGCCGGCAGCACGCGCGGGTGCGCCGCGCCGACGGTGGCGAGGACGGCCAGTCCGACCAGCTGGACGACCGGCACTCCCAGGTTGCCGGCACCGGCGTTCAGACCGAGCGCCCAGCCCTTCTTGCGCTCGGGGTAGAAGGCGTTGATGTTCGCCATGGAGCTGGCGAAGTTGCCGCCGCCGACGCCGGCGACCGCCGCGACGAGCAGGAGCGTCGTCAGGCTGACGCCGGGCTCGAGCACGACCAGCATGAGCGCGAGCGGTGCGAGCAACGCCAGCGCGGTGACGACAGTCCAGTTGCGCCCGCCGAAGGTCGCGACCGCGAAGGTGTACGGCAGCCGCAGCACCGAGCCGACCAACGCCGGCACGGCCGTCAGCAGGAACTTGTCCGCCGGCGTGAATCCGTACTGCGGTCCGAGGAACAGCACGAGCACGGACCACATCGTCCAGACCGAGAAGCCGATGTGCTCCGAGAGCACGGAGAAGGCGAGGTTGCGGCGCGCGATCTGCTCCCCGCGGTCGGACCAGAACGCCTCGTCCTCGGGCCGCCAGTCGTCGATCCAGCGGGTGCGCGGGCGGTCGCTGCCGCCCAGGGTGGTGGTGCCGAGCGCGGTGGCCGTCATGTCGCTCCTCGTCCTGATGGGGTCGAGGCGAGGCTGCCGACGCGGTGTTGCGGTCAGCAACGTCGCAGGCAACAGCCCGGGGACGTTCTCCTCACTCCCCGCCGGGGACGGTTGAGAGGTCAGGCGGGCTCGGTATCGAGCCGGTAGCCGCGCTTCACGACCGTGCGCACGAGCGTCCCGTCGCCGAGGGCCGCGCGCAGTCGCGAGACGGTGGTCTCGACGGCGTGCGCGTCGGTGCCGCCCCCGGGCAGCTGGGCGAGCAGCGCCTCGCGAGGCACGACGGCACCGCGCGCTCGGACCAGCACGCGCAGCACAGCGAGCGGGCCGACACCCAGATCGATGCGCACGCCGTCGATGAAGGCAGCGTGACCGCGGACCTCGAGCGCACGGCCCCGCACGTCGACGCGCTCGGCCCGAGCCGGCATCGCCTCGGTCAGCGCGCGGACGAGACCACCGAGCCGCATCCGCTCGGGCAGCACCGACGGCACGCCCTCGGCGACGAGGGGGCGCGCGCACACCGGCCCGACGCACGCGACCACGACGTCGCGGCGCATCGCCCGCACGAGCGCCTCCCGCCGCTCGCCGGCGTGGTGCAGCAGGCTCACGACGGCGGGTGCGGACGTGAAGGCCAGGGCGTCGACCTCGCCGGCAAGGATTCCGTCGAGCAGCCGCAGGAGCGGGCCGCGATCGTGCGGCGCAACCCACCGGTACACGGGTGCCTCGACGACGTCGGCACCGGCCTCCCGCAGCGTCGAGCAGAACGCCGTCTGCGGCTCGCCGTGCAGCTGCACCGCGATGCGCAGGCCCGCCACGCCGCGCTCGAGCAGGTACGCCAGCACTTCGTCGCTGCTCTCCGCCGGGGGCGACCACTCCTCACGCAGCCCGGCGGCCCGCACCGCCCCGGCCGCCTTCGGCCCGCGCACCACCGTGCGCGCTCCGCCCAGCGACTGCAGCAGCGGCTCGAGCAGACCCCAGCCGTCGGCCGCTTCGACCCAGCCGCGGAACCCCACGCCGGTGTTGGCGACCAGCACGTCCGGCGGCGTCGCCACAAGTGCCTTCGTCACCGCCATCAGCTGGTCGTCCTCGGCCACCGGGAGGATGCGCAGCGCGGGGCCGCTGAACACGCGCGCGCCGCGCCGCACGAGCAGGCTCTCGAGCTCGTCGCGCCGCCGGTCGGCGGTGATGCCGACGGTGAAGCCGGCGAGGGGCGGATCGACCACGTCGCAACCGTAGGGAGCCGTTGTTTCAGCGACGCAACGCCGGCAGCACGCTGCGGGTGACGTGCACCACGTCCGCCTCGACGACGATGTCGTACGCGGGCACGCGCACGTCCGGACTGTCCAGGCACTGCCCGGTCTCCAGGTCGAACGCCTGCTTGTACACCGGCGAGACGACCACAGGCCGGCCACTGCGGTCGCCGACGATGCCGCGGGAGAGTACGTACGCGCCGCTGAACGGGTCGCGGTTGGACAGCGCCCGGACGGACCCGTCGTGGAGCAGGAACAGCGCGACCTGCCGGCCGTCGACCACGACCGCCGCGCCGCGCTCGGGCACCAGGTCGTCGAGCCGGCAGACGGCCAGCAGCGCCGACGGCGCCAGCAGCGCGGTCATGGCGCACCCACCGGCAGGACCGGACCGGCAACGAGGACCTCCCGCTTCGGGCGGTGCTCGCGATCGCGCAACGGGCGGGACTGCCCGCGCTCGGGGAGCCGCACGACGTTCGGGTCATGCGCCGCCGGCGCGTTCAGGAACGGCACGAACCGGGCGAGCCGCTCGGGATCGGCGAGCGTTGCGGCCCACTCGTCCTCGTACTGCGCGACGTGCGCAGCCATGTCGGCGTCGAGCTCGGAGCAGATGCCGAGCGCGTCGTCGACGATGACCGAACGCAGGTAGTCCATGCCGCCCTCCAGCGACTCGATCCAGCCGGACGTGCGCTGCAGCCGGTCGGCGGTGCGGATGTAGAGCATGAGGAAGCGGTCGATGCAGCGGATCAGCTCGTCGTCGGCCAGGTCGGTGGCGAACAGGTCGGCGTGCCGCGGCGTGAAACCGCCGTTGCCGCCGAGGTAGAGGTTCCAACCGGTCTCGGTGGCGATGACGCCGAAGTCCTTGCCGCGCGCCTCGGCGCACTCGCGGGCACAGCCGGATACCGCGGACTTGAGCTTGTGCGGGCTGCGCAGCCCGCGGTACCGCAGCTCGAGCCGGACCGCCATCGCGACCGAGTCCTGCACGCCGAAGCGGCACCACGTGTCACCGACGCAGCTCTTCACGGTCCGCAACGACTTCCCGTAGGCGTGGCCGCTCTCCATGCCCGCGTCCACCAGTCGCTGCCAGATCTTCGGGAGCTGGTCGAGCCGGGCGCCGAACAGGTCGATGCGCTGCGCGCCGGTGATCTTCGTGTAGAGCCCGAAGTCAGAGGCGACCTGCGCGATGACGGCGAGCTTCTCGGGCGTGACTTCGCCAGCCGGCAGCCGCGGGACGACGGAGTAGGTGCCGTCCTTCTGCAGGTTCGCCAGCGCCCAGTCGTTGGTGTCCTGCGTCGCGGCGTTCTCACCGTCGAGCGGGTGAGCCGGTGCCAAGGTCGCGAGCATTGATGCGACGAGCGGCTTGCAGACGTCGCAACCCCGGCCGGTCCCCAGCTCGCCGACCACCTGGCTGAAGGTGCGCAGCCCGCGCAGGCGCACCAGGCTGTACAGCTCCTGACGGCTGTAGCCGAAGTGCTCGCACAGCGCGGCGCTCACCGTGCCGCCGGCGGCGACCACCTCGGCTTCGACGACCTTCTTCAACAGCGGCACGCACGAGCCGCAGGTCGTCCCGGCCCGGGTGCAGTCCTTGGCCGTGGCGATGTCGCACGCATCGCCGCACCGGACCGCGTCCCGTACTGTGCCGACCGAGACGGCGTTGCACGTGCACAGCAGAGCGGCGTCGGGAAGCGCCACGTCCCGCGCGGCGCCGTCGGTGGCGGGCAAGAGCAACTGCTCGGGTGCACCCGGAAGCTCCCCACCGACGAGGGCGCGCAGCAGACCGTAGGAGTCGGTGTCGCCGACGAGGACCGCACCGAGCAGGCGCCGCCCGTCCTCGCTGACGACGAGCTTCTTGTAGACGCCGCCTACGTGGTCCGCCCACACCAGCTCGAGCGCGCCGGGCGTCGTGCCGTGGACGTCGCCGGCGCTCGCCACCGGCACGCCGAGCATCTTCAGCTCGGTGGCGGTGTCGGCCTCGGCGAAGACCGCGGTGCCGCCGGCCAGCCGGTCTGCGACGACGACCGCCATGTCGTACGCCGGTGCGACCAGGCCCCAGCAGCGTCCAGCGGCGCAGGCGCACTCGCCGACCGCCCAGACATGCGGGGCACTGGCCCGGCAGGCGTCGTCGACGAGCACGCCGCCGCGCTCGCCCATGGCGAGCCCGGCCGCTCGGCCGAGCTCGTCGCGCGGGCGCACTCCCGCCGACACCACGACGACGCGCGCCTCCAGCGCGGTGCCGTCGGCGAGCACCACGCCGGTCAGGGTGCCGTCGTCGCGCCCGACCTGGGCGACGCCGGACCCAGTCACGACCCGGATGCCGCCGCCCTCGACGAGGCGCCGCAGCACAGCACCGCCGCCGACGTCGACCTGCTGCGCGAGCAGCCGGTCTGCGACCTCGACGACCGTGACATCGAGTCCCAATGAGGTCAGCGCGCCGGCGGCCTCGAGGCCGAGCAGACCGCCGCCGACGACCACGGCGGGCGCGCCGGCGGGAACCGTCCCAGCACCGCGGCGCATGGCCAGGACGTCGTCGATCCGGCGGTACACCACCGTTCCGTCGCCGAGCAGCGCCGGCACCGGCGGGACGAACCCCTCGGACCCGGTGGCCAGCACAAGGTCGCCGTAGCCGAGCTCGCGACCGGCGTCGGTGCGGACCGTGCGGGCAGCGAGATCGATCGCGACCACACGCTGACCCAGCACCACCTCGACGTCGTCCGGCCAGTCCGTCGGCAGGTACAGGGACGACGGGTCGCTCCCGTCCGCCAGGCGGGTCAGGTGCACACGGTCGTAGCCGGGATGCTGCTCCTCACCGACGACGACGACGCCGCGCTCCGCCGCGACGCCCCGCTCGACCAGCTCCTGGACGAGCCGGTGCGCAGCCATCCCGAACCCTACGACCAGAACTGGCCCCGCTGCAGGCATGCCTCCGACCATCGCGGCGAAAGGTCGCGGTCCGATGAGCCCGCGGTCACCGGCACGCAACATCCCGCTCACGCGCGTCCGACCGCAGCTGTGAGGCCATCCGCACCGAGGACACGTGCGCCGCACAGCGGCCACGGCCGCATGGGGCGACTACGCCGATCGGCAGATGCGCAGGGCGCAGAGTCCAGCGATCTGTCGGACCTGCGCGAGCGCGCGGTGGAGGTCGTGGCCGTCGACCACGGCGATGACGTCGTACGCACCGGAGGTCTGCGCCGCCTCGCGCACGTGCGGCAGCGCAGCGACGGCCTCTGCGACGGGCGCTGCCTGCCCGGGTTCGACCTGCAGGAGCAGATGAGCGCGGCTGTCCATGCGGCTCAGGATGGGAGCGGCAGATGACGCCGCCGTCACCTCAGTGTTGCGCCTGCACGCGGTCGAGTGTCACGAGCAGCGCTGCGGCGGGCGTTCCACAGAACGACGGCCTCGCTCACGCGGGGATGAAGAAGCCATCGGTACCGGCGGGCTGGTCGCTCGCGGAGCGCGGCAGGTAGTAGTCGTAGAACAGCCGCGAGGTCAGCTCGCCGCGGGTCGCCACCCCGACCTTGGCGAACACGCTCTTGAGGTGGTCGGCGACGGTGTAGCGCGAGATGAACAGGGCGCGGGCGATCTCGTCGTTCGAATGCCCCGACGCGACGAGTCGGACGACCTCGCGCTCGCGCGGCGTGAGCCCGTAGGCCGCGCCAACGATCTGCGCAATCTCGGCCGGGCGGCTCGGCTGCACGACGACGCCAACCTCCGCGGTCATGTCGGCAGTGGTGCCGCCCGTGACCTGCGCGGTGATGGTGACCCACCGCCCGTTCCGCGCCCGGGCCCGCACGGCAGGAGTGGCGCCAGGGTCGCGGCGGGCGGCCTGCACCGCGGTGACGAGCGCCGTCGGGAGGGCCCGCAGCGACCCGCTGTCGTCGATCTGGTCGAGCCAGAAGGTGGCGGCAGGGGTCGACGTGCGGATCGCCGGCGGGTCGCCGCCGACCAGCACGATGCCGGCCTCTCGGGCGTCGCCGCCGTAGTCGACGTGCTGGCGGACGAGCACCCGACGGAAGCCGTGCGCGATCGTCGGCGCGACCCGCGAGACGAAGGCGGCTTCCGTGTCGTCGAAGTCCGCGACGTCGGGCCCGCGCATCAGCACGAGCGCGCCCCAGACCGTGTGGCCGGTGCGGAACACCGCGCGCAGCTCGTGCACCAGCCCGCTGGGCGCCAGCACGTCCCGCCACCGGGCGCTGGTGGCGAGGTCTCCGGCGGTGGCCGCGGACAGCGTCGCGACTCCGGTCGGCGTACGGGCCAGCGCGGGGAGGTGGTTCACGTCGTCGGCACCGTGCTCGAGCTCGAGCAGCCGGGGGAGCGCGACGAGGTCGACGCCCTCGTCGTGGTAGCCGTTCGTTGAGAACATCGTCGACGGGTCGACGGCGAAGCCGCACCACCGGTCCGCCGGCACGACGTCAGCGACGGCCGCTTGCACCGTGCGGCACAGCTGCACGACCGTCGACGCCTCGGCGCACGCGCGCTCGACGGAGGCCTCCACTCGCGCCAGCCGGTCCTTGGTCCTCACGGGGGAAGTGTGCGCGCCACTGGCTCGCGCGCCAACCCCAAGAACGTGGGATGGCGCTGTCTCGGCGCCGTGCCGCACGGTCTCGCTCCCGGCAGCAGCCATCACGAGGAGCAGACATGAGCACCACGACCATCGGCGAGGTCCTCCGCCCGGGAGACGACGGCTACGAGCAGCACCGCCGGCTCTGGAACGGTGCCGTCGACCGCCGGCCCGCGATGATCGCGCGTCCGCGCACGGCGGCCGAGGTCGCCTCCGCCGTACGGATGGCAACGTCCACGGGTCTCGAGATCGCCGTCCGCGGCGGTGGCCACAGCATCCCCGGTCTGTCGGTCGTCGACGGCGGCCTGATGATCGACCTGTCGGCGATGAAACGCGTCGACGTCGACCCGGGAGCCCGGCTCGCCCGCGCCGAGCCCGGGCTGCTGTGGCGCGAGTACGACGCCGCCACCCAGGCGCACGGGCTGGCCAGCCCAGGCGGCGAGATCAGCCACACCGGCGTCGCCGGTCTCACCCTCGGCGGCGGCATCGGCTGGCTCTCGCGCCGGTACGGTCTCGCGGCCGACAACCTCGTCGGCGCCCAGGTGGTGCTGGCCGACGGGTCGATCATCGACGTCGACGAGGACCACGAGCTGCTGTGGGGGTTGCGAGGCGGCGGCGGCAACTTCGGCATCGTCACCGAGTTCCGTTTCCGCCTGCACCAAGTCGAGCCGGTGTTCGCGGGTTTGGCCGGCTGGCCGGCGAGCCGGACACCGGAGGTTCTCGAGCAGTTCCTCAAGCTGGCCGACGACGCGCCGCGCGACCTCTCACTGGTCGCCTTGCAGGCCGTCGCGCCACCCGCGCCGTTCGTGCCCGCAGAGCTGCGGCTCCAGCCCTTCGTCGGTGTCGTGGCGATGTGGACCGGCGACCCGGCCGAGGGACAGGCGCTGCTGGCCGACCTGCACAGGGGCGCGCCGCTCGACACCTTCGGCGTGCAGCCCTACACCGACGTACAGCAGTCGGCGGACGACGGCGTCCCGCACGGCCGCCGTTATCACCTGCGGTCGGAGTGGCTCATCCGGCTCGACACCTCCGTGGTCGACGTTCTGGCCGACGCTGCCGCGGCGATGTCCTCGCCCTTCAACCAGCTCCTCGTGCGCCGCCTCGGCGGCGCCATCGCCGACGTCCCCGACGACGCGACGGCGTTCAGCTTCCGCGGCGCGCAGTACATGTCGACGATCGTCGCCGGCTGGGACGACGGCGACGGCGCGCCGCACGCCGCATGGACCCGGCAGACGTGGGAGGCGATGCGGCCCTGGTCGCAGGGCGCGGGTTACGTCAATCACCTGGACGCCGACGAGGGGCGCGACCGCGTGCGCGCCGCGTACGGCGACGCGACGTGGGAGCGGCTCGTCGCCCTCAAGCGGCGCTACGACCCCGGGAACGTCTTCCACCTCAACCAGAACGTCGATCCGACTTGAGGCCGGGCGACATCGGCCGCGGCAGGGCTCGGCCACGGCGCCACCGCCTCTCCATCGACCCGCCGTCGCCTGCTGGTGAAGGGCTCCTGCTTGCGACGGGGTCGCTGGACCCGGCGCGGGCAACCGCCTCATCGGCGCGTGGGGGGCCGTCGGCGCCACGAGCGGCGGTGGTCGGCCAGCAGTAGGCGACCGCGGTGAACGTGAGCAACGAGCCCGTCATCCCGAGCGCGGCGCTGTCCGGTTGGCTGGTCAGGCCGGAGTGTTGACGTGCTGGTCGAAGTGCCGGCCCCAGTGCGGGCGGCGGCCGTCGACGTCGTCGAAGCCGTACTCGTCGCTGAGGTCCCAGCTAGTAAGGGTGCGACCGGCCTTCCGGGCGACGCTCGGGTCGGCGGCCAGGGCCGCCACGGCTCGTCCGACGAAGTGCGGGGTCTCGGAGGCGGCGAAGTGCCGCGAGCTCAATCGGCCGTGCACATCATGGCCACCGTGCAACTGCACAACCCAGTCGCGCCGAGCACGTCACTCCACCGGCTGAGTCGGCGCGGCTGGCGGCGTCTCCGCGAGGGCACGCAGGATGCCCGCGGCATCGTCGCCGGGGTGCGCGGTGTGCGTTCTGACAAGCGCGTCGACGTGCAGCGGCGTCGGGATCTCGGCGAGGTGCACCGGCCGCTGCACGACCGAAGACAGGCTCTGTCGCAGCGCTTCGAGCTGGACCTGGCTCACGTTGACGGCGAGCACGGCGTAGTGCCTGCTGTCGAGACGGGTGAGCCTGCACTGTGACGACAGGGCCCGTCGCAGACGGCGCGTGACGATGGCCAGCACGGCGTCGGTCACCCGGGAGCCGTACTTGCGGTCGATGGGGGTGAGGTCACCGATGGTGATGCTGGCGAGGCTCACTGAGCCGCCGTCGCGCCGTTCGAGCGCGGAGGTGAGTTGCTGTGCGAAGGCGGCTCGGCGCAGCTGGCGGCGGCTGCCCGCGGCCGGGGCGCTGGTCGAAGCGTTCGCTGCTACGGCGAACAGCGTCATGGCGGCGTACGGCCGGTGCTCGCCGGGTCGCGAGACAGGGACCGCCGTCACGGTGAGAACGCGCGGTCCACCGCTCGTCTCCATCGTCAGGAGGACACCGCTGACGACATCGCCGCTCTGGATCGCGCGGGCCGCCGGCGTGGCCGACAGCGGAGCTCCGGCGTCGGAGGTGGCGTCGTGCCACAGGCGCGCACTCGGCGTGCCATCCACATCGGGACCGGGAAGAGCGAACAGCTCCTGCGCGGCGGGGCTTGCCAGCAGCAGCCTGCCGTCGCGGCCTTCTACGACGACCGGCTCACGAGAGGTCAGCACGGCGCTGCGCAGGTGCTCGGGCTGCTTCGTCACCCACCCCGTGTGCAGGCTGTCGGTCGGCGCGGGAGCAGCGATCGGGGAAGCTCGACGCTGATCGGGGACAGCGACGGTCGTGCTGTGCGTGAGCAGGTGCAGCCTGACCACCGTCCCGGTGGGGCCGGTGCGCACCTCGACGAGGTCGGCGAGCTGGTGCGCGAGCCACATGCCGCGGCCTGCGGAGGCGTCGAGTGCCGGCTGCCGGTAGCCGGCCAGTGGGTCGGCAAGCCCGGGCCCGCTGTCGCGGACGCCGCAGCAGAGCCGGTCCGCCTCCCGCCACACGCGGACGCGGTCGATCGTCGCGTGGCGGAACGCGTTGGCCGTGATCTCGTTGACGGCGATCAGGAAGTCGTCGAGCCGCGGCCCGTCGACCCCGAGCTGCCGGGCGCTGTCAGCCACGAACGCGCGAGCTTCGCTCGGACGCGTCGGTCGGATCAGCTCACGCAGCGGACCGTTCGGCTCGTCCAGAGGCGGCCCGTGGCGATGCTCGGCGAGCAGCTCGGCGGGGGTCACGTAGTCAGGGTTGCGCCGGCGCCGGCCGCCCGACGTCAGCTCCGGATGGCTGCGGCGGACCAGGTCGATCACGTCCGGGGCCAGGGCGCCGACGTCGTACGGACACACGATGCTGACGCCGGGGAACGAGCACACGTCGTTGAAGGCCGCGTCGACCCGGCACAGCTCCCGCACGTGCTTGTCGGGGAGCGCCGCCAGCGGCTGCTCGCCGACGACGCGCAACCGCTGCCCCGACCGGGCGTGCCCGGCGAGCAGCTCGTGATACCCCGCCAGCGCGGGACCAGGGCGGATGTAGCTGGCGTCCGCGCACCGCAGCTCGACCGCCTCCTGCTCCTCCGGCATCAGCTCACGCCGCAGCAGCTCGACGTTGCCAGGTGAGGTGATCACCACAACCCTGTCGCGCTGAGCGAGGCCGTCCCGGACGTACGGCACGACGGCGTCCGCGAACTCGCGCCCGGTGCGGTACAGCAGGGCCTGGTGCACCAGTCCTGAACCGGTGGGCGGTGAGAGCAGCTCAGGCGTCATCGCGGCACCTGCCCCTGGTGAGCCGCAACGGTCAGCATCTCGTCCCTCCCGCACCATCTGGCGCGCCTACCCCACGCCGCCTGACCCATGACTCACGGAGCCCGCTCGCGGGCGTGGACATCGGATGCCAACCCGCGCCGATGCACGAATTGTTCCGCTTGTCGGGCTGAGGTTGACCGTCCTCCGAGCCAGGTTTCCCTTACCAAGTCGTGAGCGATTCGGCAATCCGCCTGCATCTGCTCGCGGCCGCCCGTAACGTCCACACCGGCGTCGACATGTACCTCCGTAGTCGACGATGCGGGCGAGCGCTGAGGCGGTCGGTCCTGGGGACCCGTGTCCGGGTCGGTGACCACCCTGCCCTCCGCGTCCGGGAGCCCGCCGAGAAGTCCACGTACGTCGCCGTACCGCTCGACCCGGTGCCTGCCTCGGTGCCCGCCGCACGCAGGCACGTTCGCGAGGCACTCCTCGAGGCCGGCTGCGACGAGCTGCTCGACGTCGCGCTGCTCGGGGTGAGCGAGATCGTGACGAACGCATGCCTGCACGCACGCACGCCCATCGCGCTGTCGATCACTGCGACGGACGCCGGCCACGTGCGGATCGAGGTCGCCGACGCCGACGTCCGGATGCCGCGCCAACGCGAGCTCGAGCCACTCGCCGACTCTGGGCGCGGCCTTCGGCTGCTGGACGCCTGCGGCGCCTGGGGAGTCTCTCCGACGACGACCGGCGCCGGCAAGTGCGTCTGGTTCGAGCCGTCGGTGAGCGTGTCGGAAGGAGTCGTCTCGCGGTGACCGCAGACAGCCACCAGGTCGTGGAAGAGAGCAGGCGAGGATTCGTGGGACCTGGTCGCGACGCAGGCCCCCTGCGCGGAGCACCGCCGCCCGGAGGCACGATCACCGTGCCGGTCCTGCACTCGCTCGAGCAGCGGATAGTGGCGGCCGCCGCGGAGCTCGAGCGGGCACAGCGCCACGCCGCAGAGGTCGAGCGGGCGCTGGACCGCGACGACCCCGGCGCGCTGGACAGGCTGCTTGCCGCGCGTGACCGGCACGACGCCGCGCGTGACCGGCTCGATGCCGCCACCGAACGCCTGCACGCTGCCCTGCTGCTGCAGCGAAGTCGCCGTGACGGGCTGACCGGCGCCCTTCACCGCGACGCCGGCTTGGCGCAGTTGCAGCACGAGCTGGACCGGTCGCAGCGCGAAGGAGGCACGCTCGTGCTCGCGTTCCTCGACGTCGACGGGCTGAAGTCGATCAACGACACGCAAGGGCACCTGGCCGGGGACGACGCGCTGCGCGCCGTCGGCCAGGCGCTCGGGCAGTGCCTGCGGACCTACGACGTCGTCGTCCGCTTCGGAGGTGACGAGTTCGTCTGCGCCCTGCCGGGCCTGACGTTGCATGAGGCGACGGAGCGCTTCGCCCAAGTAGTCACGAGCTTGGACCGGCTGTCCCCTGGTACGAGATTCAGCGTCGGGCTGTCCGTCGCGCTGCCCGACGACACCGTCGAGCGCGTGCTCGCGCGAGCCGACGCCGATCTCTACGCCATGCGCCGGGCTCGTGCGGCCACCGCCTCCGCGTCCGTCCGGCTGCCCCAGCCACGAGGCGCTGCGCCGAGCTAGACCGTTGGCGTGTCCCGACCGGTGCGCCCACATGCTGGAGGCACCGATCGCCGTGAGAGATGCGACGGGTGCGGTTCTTTGCGAGGCCGAGGTCACTCGAGCCGGGCTGCCGCAAGGCCGTCTGGCGCCGTCCCGACGGTCGGCGTTGCGCAGCAGGTCGGCGAGACGGTCGACCGGCACTGACCGGCCGACGTCGGACGCCAGCATCGTGAGCAGCGCGCGACCGCGGGCGCGCTGACTCCGAAGCAGCGCGTCCGAGTGCTCGCGTCCAGGGACCCATCGGGCGAACCTGAACGGCTCTGACGGCAGCGCGCCCCTGCGAAGGCTTGCGACCTCGTCGAGTCCCGTCACCGGCATGGGCGCCATCTGCCGGTTCGGTGTTCGAGTTCCTGGCGGCGCACCCGAGAACGCCCTGTGCGCCGACGACCTCACCCTCGTCCGCGACGACCGGTGACCACCAGCACGCCCGGCTCCATCACGGTGGCGTCGCCGTCGACGAACGGCTGGCAGCGCTCGACGACGTCGCGCTCGAGCGCGGCCCGGCCGGCGTCGTCCAGGCCGGCGGCGGCTGCGGCCAGCGGCGTGCTCTGCACGTACTGCCAGAAGAAGTCCGCCGGCGGGTCGACGCGCAGCGGGACGGCGCCGGTCTGGATCTCCACCTCGTCGAACCCGGCGGCCACGAACAGCTCACGCGCCTCGGCGGGGTCGTGGACGGAGAAGACCGCGTGCACGAAGCACGACGCCTCCGTGCCGACGTGGTCGGCGAGGGCGGCGTCGATCGCCCGGAACAGCGGCGGCGTCGGGCCCGGCGTCGAGACCACCGCGCGGCCGCCCGGGGCGAGGACCCGGCGCATCTCGCGAAGCCCCTGCAGCTTGTCCTCGAAGAACTGCAGGCCCATCGCGCACAGCACGACGTCGAACGCCGCGTCGGGCAGCGGCATCGCCTCCGCCGGCGCCTCGTACCAGTCGATCCCAGCGGGGGAGACCGATCGGGCCAGCTGCAGCATGCCCGGCGTCGGGTCGAGGCCGGCGACGGTTCCCTCGGGGCCCACGGCCTCGGCGGCCAGCCGGGCGACCAGGCCGGTGCCGCAGGCGACGTCGAGCACCCGCTCCCCAGGTGCCAGCCTCGCCGTGGCGAGCAACCGGCGGGCGAACGGCGTCCCGACGGCGGGCACGAAGTGGTCCTCGTAGTTCTGCGCAGCGTCGGCGGCGTACTTGGCGTACAGCGACGTCGAGGTGTCCTGCCGGGTGGTCATGTCGGTCTCCCTGTCGATCGTGGCGCGATCCAGCGGGACCGTACGAACCGGACCCGCGCCCGACTTCGGGGGAAGCCGCCAGGTCTGCGACCGGACCATGAGGGAAATCCCGTAGGCCGCTACACGAGGTCGTGGTCATACGCGTAGGCGGTCGCGGCCGCCCGGTTCGGCACCCCGAGCTTGGTGAAGATGTTGCTCAGGTGGCGCTCGACCGTCCGGTCGCTGATCCCCAGCGACCGGGCGATCTCGCGGTTCGTCCGGCCCGCCGAGACCAGGCGGAGGACCTCGCGCTCGCGCGGGGTCACAGGTGTCGTGGCGGGACCGGCGGCTCGGGCGGCCACCCCGTCGAGGTCCGCGAGCGCCGGCGCCGCACCCAGGCGCTCGAACACCGACCGGGCTGCAGCGCGCTCCAGCTCCGCGCTGTCCGGATCGCCGACTGCCTCGCACGCGGTGGCGATCAGCACGCGCGCGCGGGCTGCCTCGTAGGGCGCGTCCAGATCTTGCCACGCCCGGCACGCGGCCTGCAGCGACTCGAGCGCAGCCCGGTGCTCACCCGCGGCCAGCAGCACCATTCCGCGGGCCTGGGCCGCCACGGCGTGCAGCAGCCCGCCGGGGCTGACCGCCGCCAGCTCGGCGAGCTCGTCGGCTGCCCGCTGCGCCTCCGCCGTCCGCTGCGTCGCGACCATGACCTCCACGACGGCCGGCAGGAGCTGCGCCCGGGCGAGGCGGTCGCCCGCGTCGTCGAGAGCACGCTCGACGCTCGCCGCGGCGGCGTCGGTGCGGCCCTCGGCGAGCCGGAGCAGCGCCAGGCCGGGCTGCGGTCGGCGCCCGGCGGCGTGCGCGCGACGGTAGGCCGCTTCGGCCTCGTCCAGCTCGCCGCGCAGCCGGTGGAGCTCGCCCAGCTCGTAGTGCGCCATGCCGATCGCCGGATGGTGGGGTTCGGCGAGCCGCTCGCACGCCCGCTGCGCCTCGATGAGCGCCTCGCCCCACTGCCCACCCGACTGCAGGATCTGGGCCCGGTGCACCAGGCACTGGCCCCGGTACGGGACCAGGTCGGGCTCGCGGGCGCACCACCGGTCCAGCGCCGCGGTCCACTCCCGGGCTCGCCGCAGGTCGAACGCCTGCTGGCAGGCGTCGATGACGGCGCAGTAGACGATGCCGGACACGATCGGAGACGTCTCCCCCGCAGTCACGCAGACCATCGCCTCGTCGAGCAGTCGCATGCCCTCGGGCAGGCGACCCGAGCGCAGCAGAGCCTCCGCCTGACCGATACCAGCGAGCGCGGCCAGATCCCGGTCGCCGAAGCGCTGCGCGAGTCGTGCGGCTCGCCCGAAGCGGTCGAGGGCCTCCTCGAGGTCACCGTCGCCCATGGCCATCAGCGCCTCGGGAAGCAGCAGGTATCCCCGCTCCACGCCGTCGAGCCCGTGCTGCTGTACCAGGCTGTTCGCCCTCGTCAGCCAGCCGCTGCCCTGCGCCACCTCGTTGCGCTGCACCAGGCCGAAGCCGGCCCAGAAGGCGCACCGCACGGCGTCGTCGTAGGCGCTCCGGTCGAGCCAATTGCGGTGCGCGCGGATCCAGCCGTCGGTGCTCTCGGCGTCGTGCCCGGTGAGGTACGCCGCGACCGCCAGCCGTTCGAGATCCTCAGGCTCCAGCGGCGCGCCCTGCGCGACCGCCGGCGCGAGGTGGTCGTAGCACTCCCGCCACTGCCCTCGGTCGAAGGCGCGGCGTGCGTGCTCCCGCAGCTCGATGCCGTTCATGGCCCCTCAGCGAGCCGACGCTAGCAGGGGAACGGCGCCGAGCCCGGCCGCACTCCGGGCCCGCGGTGGTTCGGGCGTTCGAGCTCCTGGCGGCCCTGACGCACCCACCAGCAGGCCTGCCCTCACCAGCGGTGGTGCACCGCTGGCCGGATGTGGTCGTCGTAGATGCGGCGCATCGCCTGCAGGTGCTCGGCGTCGAGCGGCGGCAGGCCGGCCGCGGCGGCGTTGCTCCTGGCCTGCTCCGAGTTGCGCGCCCCGGGGATCACCGTCGTGACACCCGGCTGGTCGACCACCCAGCGCAGCGCGAGCTGCGCGGTCGTCGCGCCGTCCGGCGTGAGGCTCGCGACCTCTCGC
>JBKHYE010000154.1:0-5520 GCA_046565705.1 Actinomycetes bacterium | reverse complement strand
GCGTCCGCCCGGGCCGTTCCGGAGGTCGTCATGGACGTGCCCGTGCACCGCTCCCCCGGCGGCGACGCCGAGCCGGACTTCGGCCGGCTGCGCGACCGGCTGCTCGCCGACCTCGAGCGCTGGCCGGAGCTGTTGGAGGACGCCCATCGTGAGCACGTCCCGCGTACCCAGGTGCGGGAGACCGAGTCCGCCTGGCTCGTCGACGTCGACCTGCCCGGCGTCGCGCCGACGGACGTGCAGATCGAGGTCACGCAGGGCGAGCTCGCGGTGGCCGGACGGCGCCGCGACCGGCACGGCCGCACCGACGGGCGCACCGGCGCCGAGGGCGAGGCGCGCGTGTCCCTGACCCTGCCGGTCGATGCCGACGTCGAGCGCATCACCGCGCAGCTCGACCTGGGCGTGCTGAGCCTGGTCGTGCCACGGCGTCCGGCCGGCGGACCGCGGCGCATCCCGGTGCGCCGGCCGCAGCACTAGCCCGAGCGCTCGGCCTCCCGCTGGTCCGCGAGCGGCCAGGTGCCGGGCGCCGGCTCGGCCGGCAGCTGCTGGGCGAGCATCCGCGCGTTCACCTGCGCGTAGTCGCGGTAGCAGTTGTTGGTCAGCACGTGCACGTCCGACGCCTGCTCGGCCAGCCGCTCGATGCGCGGCGCCCACTCCTGCAGCTCCTGCTCGGAGTACAGGTAGCCGAAGCGCTCGTAGATGTCCTTGCTCTCCCACTTGTCGCTGTGCCCGTG
The DNA here is from genome assembly GCA_046565705.1 of Actinomycetes bacterium. Classification (GTDB taxonomy): domain Bacteria; phylum Actinomycetota; class Actinomycetes; order Mycobacteriales; family SCTD01; genus DATLGD01. Next base: position 4,789 of record JBKHYE010000154.1, on the reverse strand, counting down.
GAAGCGGACGACCGCGAGGTCGGCCGTCGCGCGCACCACCGGCGGCACCGAAGACCGGTAGCCCTGCGGCATGTCGACGACGACGTACGGCACGCCGTACGAGGTGAGGAAGTCGAGCGTCTCGGCCGAGTTCTCGTCCGTCATCCACGAGGCGTTGCGCAGCTCGACGGCGATGCGGTACGGGGCGCACCGCTCCTTGCACTCGAGGATGTAGTGCTTGTTGCGCCTGCTGATGGCGAACCACGGCGGGAACTGGAACAGCAGCGAGCCCAGGCGCCCGCTGTCGTGCAGCGGCGCGAGCGCCGACAGGAAGCGCTCCCAGACGTCGTCGACCGCCCGCTCGTCGAGGTCCTTCAGGTACACGTTCTTCTTGCCGGTCTCCGGGCGCAGGTCCTTGTACAGCGACGCCAGCCGCACCGGGTGCTGGGTCAGCAGGCCGTAGGCCTTGACGTCGAAGGTGAAGCCCTCGGGCGTGCGCTGGGACCACAGCCGGGAGTTCCGCTCGTTCGGCGGCGTGTAGTACGTCGAGTCGACCTCGACCAGCGGGAACTGCGAGGCGTAGTACGCCAGCCGCGCCTCGGCCGAGTCGGCGTCGTCGGGGTACCAGCCGGACGCGAGCAGCGTCTTGTCCGTCCAGGAGGCGGTGCCCACGAGGATCCGTCCCCTGCTCAGGCCTTGCGCGCCCGGCTCGGCGCCACCCGCGCCGGCTCGTCGGGCATCTTCGGGTAGACGGGCGGCCACGGGGCGTCGCCGAGCCCGGCCGCGCGGTCGCGCTCGTGCAGCGCGAGCAACGGCTCGAGCGACTGGCGGGGGGCGTCGGACCACGGGTCGCCGTCGCGCGCGACGCGCGCCGCCACCACGGGCATCGTCAGCTCGTCGGGCACGACGTCGTCGAGCTCGTCCCACGCGAACGGCGCCGACACCTGCGCGCCGGGCCGGGCCCGCACGCACCACGCGCCGAACACCGTCTTGTGCGGGGCGTTCCGGTTGAAGTCGACGAACACCCGCTCGCCCCGCTCCTCCTTCCACCACGCCGCCGTGAGCAGGTCGGGCCGGCGCCGCTCGAGCTCGCGCGCCAGTGCGACGGCCGCCGAGCGGACGGCGTAGGAGTCCCAGCTCGGCTCGAGCCGCACGTACACGTGGATGCCGCGGTTGCCCGTCGTCTTGGGGTGGCCGACGATGCCGTGCTCGGCGAGCAGCGCCCGCGTCTCGCGCGCCGCCTCGCGCACCATCGCGAACGTCGTCCCGGGCTGCGGGTCGAGGTCGATGCGCAGCTCGTCGGCGTGCTCGGGGTCGGCGGCGAGCAGCGGCCACACGTGCAGCCCCAGGCAGCCCAGGTTGACCGCCCAGACGACGTGCGCCAGGTCGGCGACCACCAGCGCCGTCGACGGCGTGCCGTTCACCGTGGTGACGGTCGTGGTCGTGAGCCACTCGGGGGCGTTCTTCGGCACCCGCTTCTGGAAGAACGACGGCCCGCCGGCGCCCTCCGGATACCGCTGCAGCAGCACCGGACGGCCGGCCGTGGCGGCCAGCAGCGGCCCGCGCACCGCCTCGTAGTAGCGGACGAGGTCGAGCTTGGTCTCGCCGCGCTCCCCGAAGTAGACCTTGTCCGGGCGGGAGACCGGCACGTCTCGGCCGTCGACGTGCAGCACGACCGCGTCGTCCGCCATGCGGCGGACCGTAGCGGTGCACCACGTCCGTACGCGAGCGCCGCCCTCTACGGTTGCCGGGTGGACGTCCTCGCCCGCAACAACGTCAGCGCCACCGGCCCGGCCGACGCGCCCCCGATGGTCTTCGCGCACGGCTTCGGCTGCGACAAGGGGATGTGGCGGCACGTCGCGCCCGCGTTCGAGGGCAGCCACCGGGTCGTGCTGTTCGACCACGTCGGCGCCGGCGGGTCGGACCTGTCGGCGTACGACCCCGACCGGTACAGCAGCCTGCACGGCTACGCCCGCGACGTCGTCGAGGTCGTCGAGGCGCTCGACCTGCCGCCGGTGGTCTTCGTCGGGCACTCCGTCAGCGCGATGATCGGCGCGCTGGCCGCGGCGGACCGCCCCGAGCTCTTCGACCGCCTCGTGCTCGTGGGCCCGAGCCCGCGCTACGTCGACGACGACGGCTACCGCGGCGGCTTCTCGCAGCAGGAGATCGACGAGCTGCTCGAGACGATGGACGGCAACTACCTGGGCTGGTCGCAGCACATCGCTCCGGTGATCATGGGCGTGCCCGATCGCCCCGAGCTCGGCGAGGAGCTGGCCGGCAGCTTCTGCCGCACCGACCCGGCGATCGCCCGCCGGTTCGCCCGCACGACGTTCCTGTCCGACAACCGGGCCGACCTGCCTCACGTGCAGACGCCGTCGCTCGTGCTGCAGTGCCGCAACGACGCGATCGCGCCCATGGAGGTCGGCGAGTACGTGCACCGCGCGCTGCCGCACAGCGACCTGGTCGTGCTCGACGCCACCGGCCACTGCCCGAACCTGAGCGCGCCCGACCAGGTGGTCGACGCCGTCCGGCGCTGGCTCGCACCTGCATGACCGACGGCTGGGACGCCGCGCCAGCCGGCCTGCTCGCGCTCGACCGCGACGGCACCGTGACCGACGTCAATGCGACGTTCCTGTCATGGGTCGGCCGGCGCCGGGAGGACGTCGTCGGCCGCGTGCGGCTGCCCGAGCTGCTGTCGGTCGGCGGGCGCATCTACTGGGAGACCCACCTGTCGCCGTTGCTGCTGGTGGAACGGCGGGTCGACGAGGTGGCCCTCGAGCTGCGCACCGCGGACGGCCGGCTGCCGGTGCTCCTCACCGCCGTCGTCGACGACGACGACGCGGTGTGCGCGGTTCTGGCCAAGGCCGTCCAGCGGTCCCAGTACGAGCGCGAGCTGCGGGCGGCCCGCGCGTCGGCCGAGCGCTCGGCCGCGAAGGTCCAGGCCCTGCAGGCTGCGACCGCAGCGCTGTCGCGCGCCGTCGGGGTCGCCGCCGTCAGCGACGCGCTGCTCGACGCCGCGGTCGGTCCGCTCGGTGCGTGGTCCGCCGCGCTGTGGCTCGGCGACGGCGCGGCGCTCGCACTGCACGGCACCCGCGGCGGTGCGCCGGCGCAGCTGCCCGACGCCGGCGTGCTGCTGCACGAGCGGGTCGCGGTCCCCCTGGACGGACAGGTGCTCGTGCCGCTGCACGGCACGACCGCGCTGCGCGGCGCGCTGCTGGTGACGGCGCGCGCCGACCCGGGCGCCGACCCGCTCGACCTCGAGGTCCTCACGTCGGTCGGCCAGCAGGCCGGTCTCGCGCTCGACCGCGCCGGGCTGTACGAGGTCACGGCCGACGTCGCCCGTGAGCTGCAGGACTCGCTGCTCGCGGTGGCACCGCCGGAGGACGCCAGGTTCACCGTCGCCGCCGCGTACCGGCCCGGCGTCGAGGCGCTCGACGTGGGCGGCGACTGGTACGACGTCTTCCTCGTCGACAGCGACCTGCTCGCGCTCGTCGTCGGAGACGTCGTCGGCCGCGGCCTGCGCGCCGCGAGCGCGATGGGCCAGCTGCGCAGCGCGGTGCGCGCGCTGTCGTCGCCCGGCACCGGTCCGGCCCTCCTGCTGGCGCAGCTCGACCGGTTCGTCGAGCAGGTCGAGGCCGCCGCCATGGCGACGCTCGCGCACGGCCGGCTCGACCTCGCCACGGGCGAGGTCGAGTACGCCTGCGCGGGTCACCCGCCACCGGTGCTGCTGCCGGTCGACGGCGAGCCGACGCTGCTGTGGGACGGCCGGTCGACGCCGCTCGGCGCCTTCGCGACCGCCGCCGACCGCCTGCAGGCGACCGTGCGGCTGCAGCCCGGCGACCGGCTGCTGCTCTACACCGACGGCCTCGTCGAGCGCCGCGACCGCTCCCTCGACGACGGCCTGGAGCTGCTGCGCATCACGACCGGCGAGCTGGCCGACCTGCCGATGGCGGAGGCGGTGCGCGAGCTGACCGTGCGCATGCTGCAGGACGAGGTCGGCCGCGACGACGTCTGCGTGCTCATGGTCGGGTGGGACAGCACCGGCTTCGAGCGGCACGTCAGCGCGGACCTCGCCGGCCTGTCGGACATGCGCGCCGGCCTCGACGCCTGGCTGGCCGAGCGGGGCGTGCCACTTACGACGCGGCGCGACGTCGTCCTGGCCACGAGCGAGGCCGTCGCCAACGGCGCGGAGCACGGCGGCGGCCGCGACCCGGACCAGCACGTGCGGGTGCGGGCGCGGGTCGACCGCCACGCCGGCGGCCGGCAGGAGCTGGTCGTCGACGTGCACGACACGGGGCGCTGGCGCGAGGCGGTGTCGTCCGCGGAGCGCGGGCGCGGGCTGCAGATCATGGGTGCGCTGGTGGACGACGTCGTGGTGGAGTCGGGGGAAGGCACCACCGTGGTGCTGCGCCGGACGCTGCGGGAGGCGGGCGGGTTGAGGATCGGCGAGGTGCGGTGAGCGTCGAGACCGTGCGCGACGACGCCGTCCGTGTGCTCCGCGCGAGCGGTGAGCTCGACGCCGTCGTCGCCCCGCCGCTGCTCGGGCAGGTGAGCGGATGGGTGCGCGGCGCCCGTGCCGTCGTGCTCGACCTCACCGACGTGTCGTTCTTCGACAGCTCCGGCGTCCGTCTCGTCGATCGCGTCACCCGTGAGTGCGGCCGGGCCGGTGCCACCCTGCTGGTCGTGGCGCCGGCCGGCGGCGCGCCGCGACGGGTGCTCGAGATCGTCGGCATGGCCTGACCGCTCGTGCGCGACGACGTCGACGGCGCGGTCGCCGAGCTCGTCGGCTGACGCGCGGCGTGGGGGGCCC
>JBKHYE010000153.1:0-4890 GCA_046565705.1 Actinomycetes bacterium | reverse complement strand
GCACGACGTACGGCCCGATGGCCGCCGGGGTGAGGTCGATGGCGCGCACGCCGGCCTCGCGGTACTTGGGGCTGTTCTCGCGGTACACGTAGGCCGACGTCGCCTCGAAGACGAGGTCGGGCTTCTCGCTCTGCGCGAGCAGCCAGTCGACGCCCTCGTGGGATGCCTCGACCCCCGCCCTGCGCGCGAGAGCAAGGCCCTCGCTGTCAGGGTCGATGCCGACCATCCAGCGCGGCTCGACGGCGTCGCTGCGCTGCAGCTTGGCGAGCAGGTCGGTGCCGATGTTCCCCGACCCGACGATCGCCGCTGTTGCCCTGGCCATGCGCTCTCCTGTCTGAACGATCACTCGAAGGTGACGGACACCGAGCCGAGCCCGTCGAACGTGGCGGTGACGCGGTCACCCGCCTTGACGTCGTAGGCGCGCGTGCACGAGCCCGGCAGCACCACATGCCCGCGCTGCAGTCGCACGCCGAAGCCGGCGACCTTGTCGGCGAGCCACGCCACCGCGATCGCCGGGTTGCCGAGCACGGCGTCGGACCGTCCGGCGGCGACCTGCTCCCCGTTGATGCGCAGCACGGCGTCGATGGCGGTGAGGTCGAGCTCGTCGGGCTTGCGGCGCTCCTTGCCGAGAACCACACCGGCCGACGACGCGTTGTCGGCGATGGTGTCGGCCAGCCCGATCTTCCAGTCGGCGATGCGGCTGTCGATGAGCTCGATCGACGGCACGACCGCCTCGGTGCAGCGCAGCACGTCGTCGACGGTGCAGCCCTCGCCGGGCAGGTCGTCGCCCAGCACGAAGCCGACCTCGACCTCGACCCGCGGGAGCAGGTAGCGGTCGGCCCGGACAGGCACGTCCTCGCGAAGCACCATGTCCGACAGCAGGTGGCCGTAGTCCGGCTCGTCGACGCCCATCATCTCCTGCATCGCCTTCGACGACAGCCCGACCTTGTGGCCGTGCACCGTCGCTCCGGCATCGAGCCGGCGGCGGATGTTGCGCAGCTGGATCTCGTACGCGTCGACGACGTCGATGCCCTCGAAGGTCTGCACCAGCGGCGGGATCGCCTCGCGCGACGCCTCGGCGCGGCGCAGCGCCTCCGCGGCCTCGTCGCGCAGCAGCTCACTCAGCACGGGCGACCTCCACGTCGTCCATCTCGTCGAAGCCGAACACCGACTCCCAGCGCCACAGCCCCAGGTCGTTCGTCGGGTCGTCGATGCCGTACCTGCCGCGGAAGAACAGCAGCGGGCCGGGGGCTGGTCCGTCAGAAGACGTCGTCCAGAGCTGGCGCACGTGCCCGACGACGATGTCGTGGTCGCCGGCGCGGTGCACGGCGTGGACGTCACACAGCACGGTCGCGAGCACGCCGTCGATCGACGGCCCCCACTCCGTGCGCTCCCACTCGAGGTGGGCGAACTTGTCCTTGCCGGGACGGCCGAAGGTGGCGCACACGTCCTGCTGGGCCTCGGCGAGCACGTTGACGGCGAAGCGGCCGGACTCGCGGATCAGCGGCCACGAGCGCGACGTCGTCGCGACGCAGAACAGCACGAGCGGCGGCTCGAGCGACACCGACGCGAACGACTGGCAGGCGAAGCCGACCGGCTGGTCGTCCGGCGTGAACCCGGCGACCACCGTGATGCCGCTGCAGAACTGGCCCATGACGCGGCGCATCTCGAGCGGCGTCGCCTCGTGGTCCATCCCGGCGGTCATGGCCGGCTCACGAGACGGGCTTCCAGCGGTGACCCCAGAAGCTGTCGCGGGTGATGTCCTCGGCGCTGTAGGCGTCGTCGTCGATGCGCCGACCCTCACACCCGAGCTCGATGTCACAGCCGCTCGGCGTCGCGACGTAGAACGAGACCATGTGGTCGTTCGTGTGGCGGCCGAGCGTCGAGCTCAGGTGGAACCTGTGCTTGTACAGGCGGTCGAGCGCCCGGCCGACGTCGTCGAGCGTCGTGACCTCGAGCATGAAGTGGATGATCCCGTTCGGCTGCCACCACGGCCCGAGCGCGAGCGTGTGGTGGCGGGGGTTGGTCGACAGGAAGCGCACGAAGTACCGACCGTCCGGGTCGCCCTTGGGCACCATCTGCGACGGCACGCGCATCGCGCCGCGGGACCGGAACCCCAGCACCTGCGTGTAGAAGTCGTAGGACGCCTGCGGGTCCTTCGTCGGCAGGACGACGTGCCCCATCCCCTGGTCGCCGGTGACGAACGTGGCGCCAGACGAGCTCACGAGCGGGTCGTGCACGAGCGCGCTGCCGTGGAAGATCTCGAGCGCGGTGCCGGCCGGGTCGGTCGTCGTGACGAGCTCCTGCACGCGCCGCTCGTCGGCGTCCTGGCCGGAGCCCCACTTCACCGGGGCGCCGGCGTCCTCGAGCCGCCGCACGGCGTCGCGAAGAGCCTCAGCGTTCGGCGCCTCCCAGCCGACGTTGACCAGCCGCTCGGTCTCCCCCGGCAGCAGGACCAGCCGGGCCGGGCGGTCGTCGACGCGCAGGTAGACGGCGTCCGGGTCGGGCCCGTCGCCGACAACCATGCCGAGCACGTCGACCGCGAGCTCGCGCCAGCGGTCGAGGTCGCGCGTCTCGAGAGTGAGGTAGCCGAGCCCGAAGATCGGCGAGTTCGCGACCATCAGATCATCGCGTCCTGGATCTCGAGGCCGAAGGCGCCCTTGCCGTACATCGCCAGCCAGCGCTCGGCGTCGTTGGCGGCGTGCACGCTGCCGGCGTGCGCGTCCCGCCAGGCCCGCTCGACCGGGTTGCCCGTCTTGAGCGACGTGCCGCCGGAGTTCTTGAACATCAGGTCGACGGCGTCGATCGCGCGCTCGGTGCCGCGGACCTGGTCGCGCCGGGCCCGCAGCCGCAGCTCGATCGGGATCTCCTCGCCGGCCTCGACGTACTTCATCTCCTCGCGCACGTTCGTCACCAGCTGCAGCCAGGCGGCGTCGATGTCACTGGCGGCGCGCGCGACGCGCACGTGCGCGAACGGGTCCTGCGCGACCTTCTGGCCGCCGTAGGAGACACGTACCCGCTCACGCTGCCGCTCGACGTGCGACTCGTACGCGCCCTGCGCCATGCCGATGATCGGCGTCGTGATCGTGTTGGCGAAGATCGTGCCGAACGGCAGCTTGTAGAGCGGGCCGGGGTTCTGCTCCTGGCCGGGGCACTTGAGCGAGCTGACGTCGTTGAAGCTCAGCGTGCGGTGCGCCGGCACGAACTGCTGATCGATGATGATGTCGTTGCTTCCGGTGCCGCACAGGCCCATGACGTCCCAGACGTCCTCGATGGCGTAGTCGCTGCGCGGCACGAGGATGGTGAGGAAGTCGACCGGCTTGCCCTCGGGCCCGAGCACCAGCGCGCCGAGCAGCACCCACGAGCAGTGGTCGCAGCCGGAGGAGAACGACCAGCGGCCGGTGCACTGATAGCCGCCGTCGACGGGCGTCAGCCGACCCATCGGCGCGTACGACGACGACACCAGCGTGTTCTTGTCCTTCGACCAGACCTCCTGCTGCGCCTCGTCGGGGAACAGGCTCAGCTGCCAGGGGTGCACGCCGACGACCGAGGAGACCCAGCCGGTCGAGCCGCACGCCGTCGCGATGCTGCGCACGACGTCGTAGAACTCGACCGGGTCGGCCTCGAGGCCGCCGAACCGCTGCGGCTGCAGCATCGTGAACAGCCCCGAGTCGACGAGCTCGGCGATCGTCTCGTCCGGGACGCGCCGGGCCTGCTCGCAGGCGATGGCGCGCTCGCGGATGCCGGGCAGGAGGTCCTGCACCTTCTCGTAGACCTTGCTTCCGGAACTGCTGCCGGTGGTGGTCACGCGTGCTCCGATCTCGGGGTGTGCTGGCTCTGCGGCGGACGCTAGGCCGGTGCGGACGCCGTCGCGGTCGCTGAGTCCCGCTCACTGGGACTGGTGGCGGCGGCTCGCCCGGCCCGCCGCCCGAAGTAGGTGCCGTCGCCGAGTGACGTGCCGCTGATGTAGCCCCACGACGCGAGCCCGCTGGTCGCGCGACCGGCGGCGTACAGGCCGGCGATCGGCGTGCCGTCGACGTGCAGCACGTGGCCGTCGACGTCGGTGGCCAGGCCGCCGAGCGTGAAGACGGCGGCGCCCGGGCCGGTCTGCGGGTCGTCGGGCCCGCGGAACGAGCGCTTCGGGTCGATGGCGGCGAACGGCGGCTCGAGCGGTCGCAGCCAGCGCGCGTCCTTGTGGAAGTAGGGGTCCTCGCCCTTCGCGGCGTGCGCGTTGTACTCGCGCACGGTCGCCTCGAGCGAGCCTGGCGGCAGGCCCGTCAGCCCCTCGAGCTCGGCGAGCCTGCCGGCGACGTGGTGCGGCCGGACACCCCAGCGCTCGCTCTCCGGGACCTCCTCGTAGCCGCGCTCGTCCACGATCACCCAGCAGTCGAGGTCCTGCTTGAACAGCGCCGCCTGACCGATGCGCCCCGGGTAGGTGTCCTCGTTGACGAAGCGCTGGCCGGCGCGGTTGACGACGAGCCCGCGCGCCATGATCGCGGGCACGGCGTGGAACCCGACCTGGCCGGCGCCCATGTGCCGGACGGCGGCGCCCAGGGCCTGCGCCATCCGGATGCCGGAGCCGTCCTCGTTGCCGCAGCTGACCTTGTCCTTGCCGAGCAGCTGCGGCGCGTGCGCAGCGAGCATCTCGTCGTCGTCGACGAACCCGCCGGTGGTGAGCACGACGGCGCGGCGGGCGAGGAACACCTTGTCCTCGCCGTACTGCCGGCCGACGACGCCGACCACGCGGCCGTCGTCGACGACCAGCCGCTGGGCGATGGTGTCGACGGCGGTGCGCGCACCGGCGTCGGCGACGGCGCCCGCGAGCTTGTCCATCAGCAACCAGCCGCCGAAGTGGCCGGTTGCCGGGCGGTGCCCGCGAGGCGCCGGTTT
>JBKHYE010000152.1:0-9859 GCA_046565705.1 Actinomycetes bacterium | reverse complement strand
GCCGGGGCGAGAGCGAGTGCCCGATCGGGCGGCCGAGGACCGCCGCCCTCAGCGGGGCCCCCGCCGCGTCGTGAGCGCAGCGAGCGACGTGGCGAGGTGCATCAGAAGATGCCCTCGCGCTGGGACTTCTCCTTCTGGCGCAGGAACTCGTCGTAGTCCGACGTGTAGAGGTGGTTGCCCTCGCGGTCGGCGAGCACGTAGTAGAGCCAGTCGCCGGCCTCGGGGTTGAGGGCGGCGGTCAGCGCGGCCTCGCCCGGGGACGCGATCGGCGTCGGCGGCAGACCGGCCTGGCGGCGGTTCTCGTACGGCGTGTCCTTGGCCAGGTCGGAGGCGGTCAGCCCGCCGGACGTGCGGCCGAGCCCGTAGAGGATGGCTGCGTCGATGCCGAGCGGGATCCCCTGCTCCAGGCGGTTGTAGACGACGCGCGCAACCTTCGGCAGCTCCTCGTCGATGCGGCTCTCGCGCTCGATGAGGCTGCCGATGATCACCGCCTCGTACGGCGTCACGCCCAGGGCCGCAGCGCGCTCCTCGAGCTGCAGGTCCGCAGCCGCCTGCGTGAAGCGGCTCGTCATCATCGTCAGCACGTCGACGGCCGTCATACCGGGCTCGACGTCGTAGGTGGCCGGGAACAGGAAGCCCTCGAGCCGGCCCTGCGCGTAGTCGGGCAGCCCGATCGCCGCCGGGTCGGCCGCGGCGGCCTGGTACTGCTCGAGCGGGATCTCGGTGCCCTGCGCGAGCGCCTGCAGGATCTGGTCGACCGTGTAGCCCTCGGGGATGGTCACCCGTCCGACGACGCGCGACGACGGGTCGAGCAGCAGCTCGAACGCCTCGGCAGCCGCCATCTGCTTGCGCAGCCGGTAGAAGCCCGGCTGCAGGCTCGACGCGCGGGGGTCGGGGTTGGCCACCTCGAGGAAGGCCTGCCGGCTGGCGATGACGTCGTTCTCCCGCAGCGTGGTCGCCACGACCGCGGCCGTCTCCCCAGGCTTGATCTGGATGACGACCTCGCCGGTTCCGGGACCCGGGTAGTCGGGCGCCGACTCGAAGGCGCTCATCACCCGCTGGACGCCGTACCAGCCGCCCGCGACCAGGGCGCCGAGGAGCAGGAGCATGAACACGACCGCGCCCAGCCGGACCAGCGGGCTGCGACCGCGCCGCCGACTCCGGCGCGAGCTCGGCGGACGGTCGCCGGCCAGGTCGATGACGTCGGTCACGGGAACGACCCTACCGAGCAGCACCGCTGCCGCCGTCGAGCACGCTCTGCAGCAGCTCCACCGCGGCGGCCTGGTCGACGACGCCCCGCTGCGACCGCCCCGACCGGCCGGCCCGGCGCAGCGCCGCTGTCGCGCTGACGGTGGTGAGCCGCTCGTCGACCAGCTGGACCTGCACCGGAGCCACGAGCGGCTCGAGCGCGGCCGCCCACTGGCGCGCCATGTCGGCCGAGGCGCTGCGCGCCGTGCCCGCGAGCGACGTCGGCAGCCCGACGACCACCAGCACCGCCTCGCGGTCGGCGACGATCTCGGCCACCCGCGCGTGGCCCGGAGCGGCGACCGTCTCGACCGGGAAGGCGAGCACCCGGTCCGGGTCGCTGGCCGCCACGCCGACCCGGACCGTGCCCACGTCGACCGCGACGACGACCCCCGGGCGGCTCAGCGCGTCGCCACCCCGCCGACGTGGTACTCGCCCTGGACGATCGCCTCGTCGATGCCGTCCGGGTTCGTGCCGCCGCCCTGGGCGAGGTCCTCCTTGCCGCCGCCCCGGCCGTCGACGGGCACGGCGGCGGCGCGCAGCAGCTCGTTCGCCGACAGCCCGCGGGCGCGGCCGGCGGGGTTGACCGCCGCCACCAGCTGCACGCGCTCGCCACCCGCGACGACCAGCACGGCGCACGGGCGGTCGACCGGCAGCCGGCCGCGGATGTCGACGGCGAGCTGCCGGAGCAGGTCGCCGGGCGTGTCGTCGGGCGCGCGGACACCGACGTAGCCGAAGCCGAAGACGTCCTTGACGGCGGCGGCGTGCTCGGCCGCGGTCTGGAGCAGGTCACGGGACCGCAGCTGGCGCAGCTCCTTCTCGGCCTCGCGGAGCCGGTCGAGCGCCGCCGCGACGCGGTCCGGCACCTCCTCGGGCCGGGCGTTCAGCGCACCGGCGATCTGCGCGAGCAGCACGTGCTCCTGCGCCAGGTAGCGGTAGGCGTCGAGCCCGACCAGGCCCTCGACCCGTCGGACCCCCGACCCGATCGAGCCCTCGGACAGCAGCTTCACCATGCCCAGCTGGCCCGACCGCGCGGCGTGCGTGCCGCCGCACAGCTCGCGGGCGTAGTCGCCGACCTCGACGACACGCACGGCAGGGCCGTACTTCTCGCCGAACAGCGCCAGGGCACCGATGCGCCTGGCCTCCTCCTGCGTGGTGACGAAGGCGCGCACCTCGAGGTCGGCCAGGGCGATCTCGTTGATCTCCTGCTCGACGTCGAGCAGCACCGACGGCGGCACCGCGGACGGCGAGGAGAAGTCGAACCGGAACCGGCCGGGGGCGTTGAGCGAGCCGGCCTGCGCGGCGGACCCGCCGAGCGCCGCGCGGACCGCCTGATGCACCAGGTGCGTCGCGGTGTGCGCACGCGACAGCGCTCGGCGTCGCTCGACGTCCACCTCGCAGACGCCGACGGCGCCGACGTGCACGGCGCCGCGCACGACGCGGCCGCGGTGCACCGACAGCCCGGGGACGGCGGTCTGCACGTCGTCGACCTCGACCACGGCGCCGTCGGCGAGCACGATGCGCCCGGCGTCGGCCAGCTGACCGCCGCCCTCGGCGTAGAACGGCGTGCGGTCGAGCACGAGCTCGACGGCGTCGCCCTCGACGGCCTCCTGTGCGCGCTCGCCGTCGACCAGCAGGCCGCGCAGGGTGCCCTCGCTGCGCACCTCGAAGTACCCGGTGAACGTCGTGGCGCCGGCCTCGTCGAGCAGGCCGCGGTAGGCGGAGACGTCGGTGTGGCCGGTCTTCTTCGCCGCGGCGTCGGCCTTGGCCCGGCGGCGCTGCTCGTCCATGAGGGAGCGGAACGCCTGCTCGTCGACGCTGAGCCCCTGCTCCGCCGCCATCTCGAGGGTGAGGTCGATCGGGAAGCCGTAGGTGTCGTGCAGGGCGAACGCGCGCTCGCCCGACAGCACGCCGCCGCGCGAGCGGGCCTCGGGCACCGCGGCCTCGAAGATGCTGGCGCCCTTGCCGAGCGTCTCGAGGAACGCGCCCTCCTCGGCGACGGCGACCGCCTCGACGCGCGGCCACTCCTCGACGAGCTCGGGGTACTGCGGGCTCATCGCCTCGATGGTCGCCTCGACCAGCGACTGCATCGTCGGCTCCTGCGCGCCGAGCAGCCGCATGGCGCGCGTCGTCCGGCGCAGGATGCGGCGCAGCACGTACCCGCGGCCCTCGTTGCCGGGCACGACGCCGTCTGAGATGAGCATGACGCCGGTGCGCGCGTGGTCCGCCACGACGCGGAGCCGGACGTCGGCCTCGGGGTCCGCCCCGTAGCGGGTGCCGGTCAGCTCGCTGGCGCGGTCGAGGATCGCGCGGGAGGTGTCGATCTCGTACAGGGTCTCGACGCCCTGCAGGATCGTCGCCATCCGCTCGAGACCCATGCCGGTGTCGATGTTCTTGGCCGGCAGCTCGCCCTCGACGTCGAAGTCCTCCTTCGACCGGACCTGGGAGAGCTGGAACTGCATGAACACCAGGTTCCAGACCTCGAGGTAGCGCTCCTCGTCGACGACGGGACCGCCCTCCTGGCCGTACCGCGGCCCGCGGTCGTAGTAGATCTCGCTGCACGGGCCCCCGGGACCCGGGACGCCCATGTGCCAGTAGTTGTCCTTGAGCCCCCGGCGCTGGATGCGCTCGGTGGGCACCCCGACGACGCGGTGCCAGATCTCGGCCGCCTCGTCGTCGTCCTGGTAGACGGTGACCCACAGCCGGTCCTCGGGGAACCCGTAGCCGGTCTCGGTGCCGGTCAGCAGCTCCCACGCGAGCGGGATGGCGCCTTCCTTGAAGTAGTCGCCGAAGCTGAAGTTGCCGGCCATCTGGAAGAACGAGCCGTGCCGCGTCGTCTTGCCGACCTCGTCGATGTCGAGCGTGCGCACGCACTTCTGCACGCTGGTCGCGCGCGGGTAGGGCGCCGGCAGCTCACCGAGGAAGTACGGCTTGAACGGCACCATGCCCGCGTTGACGAGCAGCAGCGTCGGGTCGTCGGCGATCAGCGACGCCGACGGGACGACGGTGTGGCCGCGCTGCTCGAAGTGCGCGAGGAAGCGCCGGCGGATCTCGGCCGAGTTCACAGTGACCTCACCGGACGTCGGGCTCCAGTCCCCCGGTGTGGCCCGGGTCGGTGTACTCCGGCATGTCGACGAGGTCGTGCGTGCCGTCGAGGCCGAGGCTGACGCGCAGCTCGTCCTCACGCTCGGACTTGCCCTCGCGCACGCTCTCGCCGAAGTCACGGATGGCGTCGGCGAGCCCGCCGAGCGCACCGCCCATCGACTCCTGGACGCCGGCCGGCGTGAACCGGTGCGCGGCCGACGTCAGCTTGCGGACGACGAGCACGCCCGCGACCGCACCCAGGGTGATGTAGAAGAGCCGTCGCGTCACCGGCGGGCCTTCCGCTCGCTCTTGAGCTCGGCGCGCACGCGCTTGTTGACGTCGGCCTCGTGCCGCTTGCTCGCCGCCCGGCGGACGCCGTAGGAGAACGCGGCCACCTTGATGACCGGGCTGCCGAGCGTGGCGGCGAACAGCGACGTCAGCGCGCTGACGTTGCCGGTCATCGACTGCACGTTCGCGGTGATCGCGTCGACGCGGGTGAGCTCCTTGTTGACGTGCGTGACGCTCGTGGTCACCTCGCCGAGCAGCGGGATCGTCTGGTCCGTGACCCCGGAGACGAGCTTGGTCAGCTCCTCGACCGTCCGCCGCAGCTTCAGCACCACGAACGTCAGCGCCAACAGCAGGACCGCGATCGCTCCCGCGATCACGAGCGCCGCGATCTCACCGCCACTCACGTGTCGTCCTCCTCGGTCGCGAGGGCGTCGAGCTCCTCGGTGGTCGGGCGTGCCGGCTTGCAGCGGGGCCGGAAGCCGGCCGCGACGTCCTCCGGGACGACACCGCGGTGGCCGCGCAGAACCTCGCGCAGCCCCGCGAGCCGCTCGGCGGCGACGCGCTCGACCCCCAGACCGCCGGGCGAGTAGTACTCCCGCCCCACGACCGGGTCGGGCGCGTACTGCTGCGCCACGACCCTCCCCGGGAAGTCGTGAGGGTATCGGTAGCCCGAGTGGCCGAGCTCCTTCGCCCCGCCGTAGTGCGCGTCGCGCAGGTGTGCGGGCACGGCGCCGGTCCGCCCGGCCCGCACGTCGGCGAGCGCCATGTCGATGCCGGCGATGACGGCGTTGCTCTTCGGCGCCAGTGCCAGGTGGACGGTCGCCTGCGCCAGGTTGATGCGCGCCTCCGGCATCCCGATCAGCTCGAGAGCGGTCGCGGCTGCCACGGCGACCTGCAGCGACGACGGGTCGGCCATGCCGATGTCCTCGCTGGCGTGCACGACGAGCCGCCGGGCGATGAAGCGCGGGTCCTCCCCCGCCTCGACCATGCGCGCGAGGTAGTGCAGGGCGGCGTCGACGTCGGAACCGCGGATGCTCTTGATGAACGCGCTGATGACGTCGTAGTGCTGGTCGCCGTCGCGGTCGTAGCGAACGGCAGCCCGGTCGACGGCCTGCTCGAGCAGTGCGAGCGTGACGCTGCCCGTTCCCCCGCCGGCCTCCGCGGCGCCGGCCGCGGCCTCCAGCGCGGTGAGCGCCCGTCGGGCGTCGCCGCCGGCGAGCCGGACGAGGTGGTCCTCGGCGTCGGGCTCGAGCGTGGCCCGGCCGGCCAGGCCGCGCTCGTCGGCGACCGCCCGGCGGACGAGCGCGCGCACGTCGTCGTCGGTGAGCGGTTGCAGGGTGAGCAGCAGGCTCCTGGAGAGCAGCGGCGAGATGACGCTGAAGAACGGGTTCTCCGTCGTGGCGGCGACCAGGGTGACCCAGCGGTTCTCGACGCTCGGCAGCAACGCGTCCTGCTGGGTCTTGGAGAAGCGGTGCACCTCGTCGACGAACAGCACCGTCTGCGCGCCGGTGCTGCCGAGCGCCCGACGGGCGTCGTCGACGATCTGGCGGACGTCTTTCACGCCCGCCGTGACGGCGCTCAGCTCGCGGAACCGGCGCTGGGTCGAGCTCGCGATCAGGTACGCGAGCGTGGTCTTGCCGGTGCCGGGTGGGCCCCACAGCACGACGGACAGCGGCGCGTCGCCCTCGACCAGCCGGCGCAGCGGCGCGCCCGACCCGAGCAGGTGCTGCTGCCCGACGACCTCGTCGAGCGTGCGCGGACGCATCCGCACCGCCAGCGGCGCGACGCGCTGCTCGGCCGCCCGTTCGGCGGCGTCGAACAGCGACTCCCCGTCCACAGCCCGAACCCTACGGCCGCGGACGACGCCCCGACCGCGGCACGCTCCGGTGCATGACCGCAGCAGCACTGGATCCCGGCGACGTGGAGGCCTGCCGCACGGCCCTGGCGCGCGCCGGCAAGGGGGCGGCCGTGAGCCACGAGCTGGCGGCACGGGCACACGGTGTCGAGCTCGTGGACGACCCGGTACGGCGGTTGACCGTCCCCCGGAACCGGAGCCGGCTCGTCGTGCCGGGCTGGCAGGTTCGACGGGCGCCGCTCGGCCCGGACGACGCCGAGGTCCTGGCGGACGGGCTGCGGTTCACGACCCTGTTGCGCACGCTGCACGACCTCTGCCGCGTCCTGGCGCACGCCTCAGCCGTCGCCAGTGTCGACAGCGCACTCCGAGCCGGGCTGCTCAAGCTCGACGAGCTGACCCTCTCGACGGTCCGTGGCCGCGGCGCCTCGGCTCTGCGACTCGTCGGCGAGGCGGTCGACCCAGCGGCCGGGTCGGTGCTCGAGAGTCTGCTGCGCACCCTGCTGCGGGAAGCCGGCCTGCTCCCGCCGCTCACGCAGTACGTGGTCACGAACGCGACCGGCGAGTTCGTCGCGAGGGTGGACTTCTGCTGGCCGGCCGCACGCCTGATCGTTGAGGCCGACGGCTTCGCGCACCACAGCAGCCGTGAGGCGTTCCGCTCCGACCGCCGCAGGCAGAACCAGCTCGAGCGTCTCGGCTGGCGGGTGCTGCGCTTCTCCTGGGAGGACGTGGTCGAGCGGCCGGAGGCGGTCGTGGCGCTGGTGCGCGAGTGCCTCGCGGCCGCGGCCTGACCCGTTCGTGTGCTGAACCGGCTCGGCGAGGGCTCCGAAAGCACACGAACTGCCTCTCAGGCGGCACGCCCTGAGCGTGCGCAAGGGCGACGGAGACGGCCTTCGTGTGCTGGCCAGCACACGAATGCCGTGGCGGCGGCTCGTAGGCTCTGCGGCGTGGCGCTGACCCCGCTCGGCTCGGCCGCCGAGGTGCTGGTCGCGACCGGTCACGACCCGTTCGCCCGCGGTTCGCTGCGCCGCCCCGACGTGCGGGGGTGGGTGACGGACGGCGCGGTCGCCTGGGTGGGCACCGACGCCGAGGAGCGGGTGCCGTACCTCTCGGCGCTCGGTGCGCCCGAGCGGGTGGCCGCGCTGCTGGCCGATCTGCTGCCCGAGCTGTCGCCGCGGCAGCGGCTGAGCGTGCCGCGCGGCACGGCAGCGCTGCTCCCGGCGTGGGTCCAGCTGGAGGGCGCGGTCGACTGGGACTTCCGCTGGCTGGGCGAGCCGCCGGCGCCGCAGCCCGGCGAGGACCTGGTCACGCCCGACCCCGACGAGGTCGCCGTCAAGGGGCTGCTCGACGCCGGCGCCTCGGCGCTGCCGGGCGACCCGGCGGTCCGCCGCTGGTGGGGCATCGCCGACACCGACGGGCCCCTGCGCGCCTGCGCCGCCGACACGAGCGCGGCGACCGGGGTGGGGCACCTGTCGTCCATCGCCGTCGACGTCCAGGCGCGCGGGCGCGGGCTCGGCAAGGCCGTCACCGCCGCGGCCGCCCGGGCGCTGTTCGACGACGGGTACGACGTCGTGACGCTCGGCAGCTACACGAGCAACACCGCGGCGACCGCCCTCTACGACGCGCTCGGCTTCGCTGCCGACCACGCGTTCACCAGCGGTCGGCTGGTGCAGCGCACCCGCTGGTAGCGCCGCGACGTCCGCCCGCGCGGCCACACCGCCCGCGCGCGCAGGCGGACGTCAGGTGACGGGCTTGTCCCCCGGCTGAGCGTCGATCCCGGCCTCGCGGCGCTGCTCCGGCGTGATCGGCGTCGGCGCACCGGTCATCGGGTCACTGCCCCCGCCGGTCTTCGGGAAGGCGATCACCTCGCGGATCGACTCGCTGCCGGTGACCATCGCGGCGATCCGGTCGATGCCGAACGCGATGCCGCCGTGCGGCGGCGGGCCGTACCTGAACGCCTCGAGCAGGAACCCGAACTGCTCCTCGGCCTGCTCCGTCGTCAGGCCGATGACGTCGAACACCCGCCGCTGGACGTCGCTGGAGTGGATGCGGATCGAGCCGCCGCCGAGCTCGGCGCCGTTCAGCACGAGGTCGTACGCCCGGGCCATCGCCTCCCCCGGCCGCTCGTGGAAGTCCGCCTCGTCAGCGATCGCCGGGGCGGTGAACGGGTGGTGCACGGCGGTCCAGCCGACGGCGTTGCCGGCGTCGTCGACGACCTCCTCGAACATCGGGAAGTCGGTGACCCACAGGAACGCCCACCGCGACTCGTCGACGAGCCCGAGGCGGCGGGCGATCTCGAGCCGCGTCGCGCCGAGCAGCGCGAGCGCGTCGGGCCGACGCCCGGCGGCGAAGAAGGCGCTGTCGCCGACGGACGCACCGACCGCCTCGCGCAGGCCGTCGCGCTCGACGTCGGAGAGGTTCTTCGCGACCGGGCCGCCGAGCGTGCCGTCCTCGAGGAACGTCACGTAGGCGAGCCCGCGGGCACCGCGCTGCTTGGCCCACTCCTGCCAGGCGTCGAACGCCTTGCGCGGCTGCGCCGCACCGCCGGGCATGACGACGGCGCCGACGTGCGGGGCCTGGAAGACACGGAACGGCGTGTCGGAGAAGTACGACGTGAGGTCGACGAGCTCGAGGTCGAAGCGCACGTCGGGGCGGTCGCTGCCGTAGCGGCGCAGCGCCTCCTCGTACGGCATCCGCGGGAACGGCGTCGGCAGCTCGACGTCGAGGACGTCGCGCCAGACGCGGGTGAACACGGCCTCGGTCAGCGCGTACACGTCCTCCTCGTCCGGGAAGCTCATCTCGACGTCGAGCTGGGTGAACTCCGGCTGCCGGTCGGCGCGGAACCCCTCGTCCCGGTAGCAGCGCGCGATCTGGTAGTACCGCTCGAGCCCGGCGACCATCAGCAGCTGCTTGAACAGCTGCGGCGACTGCGGCAGCGCGTACCAGGTGCCCGGCTGCAGCCGCACCGGCACGAGGAAGTCGCGGGCGCCCTCGGGCGTCGAGCGGGTGAGGGTCGGCGTCTCGATGTCGAGGAAGCCGTTCTCCTCCATCACCTCGCGGATCGCGCGGGTGATGCGCGAGCGGGTCCGCAGCGCGTGCGCCGGCCCGGCGCGGCGCAGGTCGAGGTAGCGGTACTTCAGCCGCACCTCCTCGTCGACGTTGCCCGCCTCCTCGAGCTGGAACGGCAGCGGTGCCGCCGGCGACAGGACCTCCACGGACGAGGCGTCCACCTCGACGTCGCCCGTCGCGAGCGCGGGGTTGCGGTTGCCCTCTGGGCGCACCCGCACCGAGCCGGTGACCTTGACGCAGAACTCGGCGCGCAGGTCGTGCGCGATCTCGTTCTCGCGGACGACGACCTGCACGACGCCGCTGGCGTCACGCAGGTCGAGG
>JBKHYE010000151.1:0-23296 GCA_046565705.1 Actinomycetes bacterium | reverse complement strand
ACGTCCGAGCACCTGCGCGAGGCGGATGTGTCAGGACGCGGACGCAACGGGGTGGGGGATGGGGGGACCGGGCGGGAGGTGGGGGGTCAGCGGGACTGGGCGATCCAGGACGCGTGCAGCCGCGCGTAGACGCCGTCGGGCTCGCGGAGCAGCTCGGCGTGCCGGCCGCGCTGGACGACGCGGCCGGCGTCGACGACGACGACCTCGTCGGCGGCCTCGGCGGTCGACAGCCGGTGCGCGATCGCGATCGTCGTGCGCCCGCGGGTCAGCGAGTCCAGCGCCCGCTGCAGCCGGACCTCGGTGGCGGGGTCGACCGCCGACGTCGCCTCGTCGAGCACGAGCAGGTCGGGGTCGGCCACGTACGCACGGGCGACGGCGAGCAGCTGCCGCTCCCCCACCGACAGCGCCTCCCCTCGCTCGCCGACCGGCGTCGCGAGCCCGTGCGGCAGCTGCTCGAGCCAGTCGGCCAGACCGAGCTCGGTGAAGGCGAGCAGCAGGTCGTCGTCGGTGGCGTCGAGCCGTCCGAAGCGAACGTTCTCGCCGACGGTCGTGTCGAACAGGAAGCCGTCCTGCGGCACCATCACGACGCGGCGCCGCAGCGAGTCGAACGACACGTGGGTCAGCGGCACACCCGAGAGCTCCACTGTGCCGCGGGTCGGGTCCATCAGCCGAGTGAGCAGCTTGGCCAGCGTCGTCTTGCCGCTGCCGGTCTCGCCGACGACGGCGACGCGCGTGCGCGGCGCGATGTCGAGCGTGACGGCGTGCAGCACCTCGGGACCGCGCGGGTAGGCGAACGAGACGCCGTCGAAGCGGACGGCGAGCGGCCCGGGCGGCAGCGCGACACCGTCGGGTGGGTCGGCGACGTCGGTGGGGGTCTCGAGCACCGCCAGCACCCGGCGCAGCCCCGCGACCGCGTTCTGCGCCTCGTTGAGCACCTCGGTGGCCAGCTGCACCGGCTGCACGAACAGCGTGACGAGGAACAGGAAGCCGACGAGCTTGCCGACCGTGATGTCGCCCGCCGCGCCCATCAGCGTGCCGACGACGACGACGGCACCCGTCGCCACCGCGGCGACCATCTCGCCCGACGAGAACGTCGCGGCCGCGATCGTCTGCGCCTTGGTCTGCGCCCGCTGCGTGCGGGCGACGGCGTCGTCGATGCGTCGCGCCGTGCGGTCCTGCACGCCGTAGGCGCGGATGACCGAGGCGCCGACCACCGACTCGGCGACGGCGCCGAGCATGTCCCCGACGCGCTCGCGCACCGCGCGGTAGGCGGTGTGCAGCCGGCGCTGGAACGCGCGCACCGCGAACAGCAGCGGCACGAAGCAGGCGTAGACGACCAGCGTCAGCTGCCATGACCAGAACAGCATGAGCAGGCTCGCCAGCAGCAGCTGTGCCGCCGAGACCAGGATGAGGAGGCCGCCCCACTGCATGAACGAGCTCACCTGGTCGACGTCGCCGGTGACCCGGCTGACGAGCGAGCCGCGTCGCTCGGCCGACTGGTGCAGCAGCGACAGGTCGTGCACCCGCCGGAAGGCGCGGGTGCGCAGCGCGGCCAGGCCGTTCTCGGTGGTGCGGTACAGCCGCACGTTCATGAGGTAGTTCGCCAGCGCGGTTGCGACGACCGCCAGAGCCGCGCCGGCGACCGCCCACCGCACCAGCGCGAGGTCCGGCTCGGCGCCGACCAGGCCGTGGTCGATCGTCTGCTGCACCGCGACGGGCACCACCACGCGGCCGGCGGTGGCTGCGACCGCGAGCAGCAGCGTGCGCCCGAGCCCCTCGCGGAACTCCGGTGTGAGGCGCAGCCCGTGCAGCAGCGTGGCGAACGAGCCGCGCTCGACCTCGCCCGCCAGCACCGGGACGGCGGTGGTCACACCCCCACCTCGCTGTCCGCAGCCAGGGCGGCGCGCTCGGCCTCGGCCCGCTCGTAGGCGGTCACCAGGTCGACGTACGACGGCGACCGCTGCAGCAGCTCCGAGTGCGAGCCGCGGTCGACGACGCGGCCCCGCTCGACGACGACGACCTCGTCGGCGAGCGCGATCGTGGCGCGCCGGTAGGCGACGACCACGACCGTGCTCGGCCGTCCGTCGCCGTGCACGGCCTCGCGCAGCCCGGCCAGGATGCGCTGCTCGACGGTGGGGTCGACGCTGCTGGTGGCGTCGTCGAGCACGAGCAGGCGCGGCCGGCGGACCAGCGCGCGCGCCAGCGCCAGCCGTTGCCGCTGCCCGCCGGACAGGGTGGTGCCACGCTCGCCGACGACGGTGTCGAGGCCGGCGTCGAGCGCGGCGACGAAGCCGTCCGCCTGGGCCAGCCGCAGCGCCGCCCACACGTCCTCGTCGGGCGCGTCGGCACCCAGCGCCACGTTGTTGCGGACCGTGTCGTCGAACAGGAACGTCGTCTGCGGCACCAGCGCAGCCACGTCCGCGACCGCGCCCGCGGCGAGCTCCCGCACGTCGACGTCGTCGTAGGTCACCGTCCCGGTCGCGGGGTCGAGCAGCCGCACCAGCAACGAGGCCAGCGTCGACTTGCCCGCGCCGGTGCTGCCGACGACGGCGACCGTGCGGCCGGGCTCGACGGCGAAGGCGACGTCGCGCAGCACCTCGCCGTCGTCGCCGTAGGTGAACGAGACACCGGCGACCTCGAGCGCCGTCGGCGACGGCGACGCGGGCAGCCGCTGCTCGCCGTGCCGCTGCTCGCCCTCGGCGCGCAGCACGCTCTGGACGCGGTCCCAGCCGACGACGCTGCGCGGCAGCTCGTTGAGCACCCAGCCGAGCGCGCGCACCGGGAAGGCGAGCAGCGTGAACAGGTACGCCACCCGCACCAGCTCCCCGGCGTCGAGCGCCCCCGTGCCCACGCGGCTGGTGCCGACCCACAGCACCACGAGCACACCCAGCGTCGGCAGCGACTCCATGACCGGGTCGTACAGCCCGCGCACGCGGCCGACGTCGGTCATGACGTCGCGCAGCTCGAGCGCCTTGTCGCGGAACCGCTCGGTCTCCGACGTCTCGCGACCGAGCGTCTTGACGACGAGCGCGCCGTCGAAGCTCTCGTGCGCGATGCCGCTGACCTCGGCGCGAAGGTGCTGCGCACGCGTCATGAGCGGCGACATCCGCCGCGAGTAGACGACGGTCAGCCACGCGATCGCCGGGAAGACGACCGACCCGACGAGCGCCAGCACCGGGTCGGTCGCGAGCAGCAGCCCGAGCGAGACGATCAGCATGAACACGACGCCGACCGCGAAGGGAAACGGCGCGATCGGGTACCAGGTGGCCTCCACGTCGCTGCCCGCGTTGCTGAGCAGCTGGCCCGTCGGGTGCTTCTGGTGCCACGACAGCGGCAGCTGCAGGTACCGCCGCGTCACGCGCCGTCGGTAGGAGGCCTGCAGCCGGTACTGCATGATCCCGGCGCCCAGCCGCCGCGCCAGGATGCCGACGACCTTCAGGGTCGCGACGCCGACGATCACCAGGAAGGCGATCGCGAGCCCGGCGCGGTCGGCCCGCCCCTGCTCGACGGCGGGCACGATGACGCGCTCGGTGACGGCGCCGAAGACGTAGGCCTGCGCGATGGTCGTCAGGCCGAACAGCGCGCTGCCGACGGCCGACACCGCGAAGATCCGCGGCTCCTCCTTCACCGCAACCCACAGCACGCCGAAGCCGCGGCGCAGCGTGCCCTGCGGTACGGCGGGAGCGGACGCGGTCACGGTCCTCCGATCGGCCGGCGGTCCTCGAGCAGGGCCGCGGGGCAGTCTGCAGGTGCGACACCGGCCGGCTCCACCGGATTCCCGTCTGCGAGGGTGGGCTGCGTGACCTCACCCGCAGCGGCGGAGCGCGCCGCCCTGCTGACGCTCATGGCGGAGCGAGGCCCGGACGCGCGCACGCTGCTCCCGGCCTGGACCACCCACGACCTCGCAGCGCATCTGGTGGTCCGCGAGCGGCAGCCGTGGGCGGTGCCCGGCCTCGTCGTGCCCCCGCTGCGCCGCGCCACCGCGGCGCTCGAGCGCCGGGCGCGCACGCGTCCCTACGAGGACCTGCTGGCGCGGCTGCGCTCGGGGCCGCCGCCGTGGTCGCCCGGCGGAGCGCTCCGCGGACCGCTCGACGGGCTGACCGACCTGCACGAGTTCTTCGTCCACCACGAGGACGTGCGACGGGCGGACGACCCGGCTCCGCGGCGGCTCGATGCCGACCTCGACCGGGGTCTGTGGGACCGCGTCCGCGTGATGGGGCCGGGGCTCACCGCACGGGCGCGCGGGCTGCGCATCGTCGTCGAGGCACCGGGTGGCCGGCGCGCCACGCTGCGCCCCGCCGGTGACCCCGTCGTGGTGCGCGGGGAGCCCGGCGAGCTGCTCCTGTGGCTGTTCGGCCGCCGGGAGGTCGCCGACGTGGAGCTCGTCGGCTCCGCCGACGCCCGCGCCCGCGCGGCGACCGCCCGGCTCGGCTGGTGACGCTCAGGGGATGAACGACTCCTCGGCCCGCTTCGGGTGCGGGTCGGGTCCGCGGGTCGCGCGCAGGCTGGTGACGGTGACGACCGCCAGCGTCACGACGATGACGCCGAGCGACAGCAGCGTCGGGATCTCGGGCACCCAGGTCCAGATGCCGTGCGCCCAGTGCAGCACCAGCTTGACGCCGATGAAGCCGAGGATGACGGCCAGGCCGTAGCCGAGGTGCACCAGCCGGGAGAGCGCGCCCTGGAGCACGAAGTACAGGGCCCGCAGGCCGAGCAGCGCGAAGGCGTTGGTCGCGAACACGAGGTACGGGTCGGACGTGATGCCGTAGACCGCCGGCACCGAGTCGACCGCGAACACGACGTCGGTGGCGAGCACCGCGACGACGACGAGCGCGAACGGCGTGAGGGTGCGCCTGCCCGCGAGCTGCACGGTCATGCGCGGGCCGGCGTACTGGTCGGTGACCGGCATCAACCGGCGCAGCAGCTTCACCACGCGCATCGAGTTGATGTCGACCTCGCCGTGGTGCCCCGCTCTCGCGTCCTTGTAGATCTTGGCGGCCGTGATCAGCAGGATGGCGCCGAAGAGCAGGAACGCGAACGACAGGTTCGCCAGCGCTGCAGCGCCGAGCGCGATGAAGATGCCGCGCAGGATGAGCGCGCCGACGATGCCGTAGAGCAGGACGCGCTGCTGCAGCGCCGCCGGCACGGCGAACGCCGTGAGCAGCAGCAGGAAGACGAACAGGTTGTCGACCGAGAGCGACTTCTCGACCAGATAGCCGGTCAGGTACTCCAGTCCCCGCTCGCCGCCGTAGCGGTTCCAGATCCAGACGGCGAACGCCAGCGGCAGTGCGACGTAGAACACCGACCAGCCGATCGCCTCCTTCATGGAGACCTCGTGCGGCTTGCGCGTCACGACGAAGTCGAGCGCCAGCAGCGCGATGACGGCCGCGATGGACACCGCCCACAGCGTGGGCGTGCCGATGCTGTCGATGCCGCCTGGGACAGCGGCGGCAGCGAGGTACTGGGTCATGCTTCTCCTCGGTCGGTGGTGCCGGCCGAGGTCTCCGTCACCCGCTGAGCGCGGGCCAACCGCCGAGGTGCCGATTCGACACCGGATTGACCGGAACGGTTGCGAGGACGTACTCCCCTCAGGCGCGAGAGACTAGCGCAACGGGCGTTGGGCGCTCACGGACGGACGGGCAGGCCGTCCGCGCGCAGCGCAGCCTTGACGTCGCCGATCGTGAGCTGGCCGAAGTGGAAGACGCTGGCGGCGAGGACGGCATCGGCGCCCGCGCGAACGGCCGGCGGAAAGTGCTCGACCGCACCGGCGCCCCCGCTGGCGACCACCGGGACGCCGACCGCGCGGCGGACCGCCGCGATCATCTCGAGGTCGAAGCCGGCCCGCGTGCCGTCGGCGTCCATCGAGTTCAGCAGCACCTCGCCGACGCCGAGCTCGGCACCCCGCGCCGCCCACTCGACCGCGTCGATGCCCGTGCCGCGGCGCCCGCCGTGGGTCGTGACCTCGTAGCCGCTGGGCGTCCGGGCGCCGTCGCGGACCCGACGGGCGTCGACGGACAGGACGAGCACCTGCGCGCCGAACCGGCGGGAGATCTCGCGCAGCAGCTCTGGGCGCGCGACGGCGGCGGTGTTGACGCCGACCTTGTCGGCGCCGGCCCGCAGCAGCCGGTCGACGTCGTCGACGCTGCGGACGCCCCCTCCGACGGTGAGCGGGATGAACACCTGCTCCGCGGTCCGCCGCACGACGTCGTAGGTCGTCTCGCGCGAGCCCGACGAGGCCGTGATGTCGAGGAACACGAGCTCGTCGGCGCCCTCGGCGTCGTAGACGCGTGCCATCTCGACCGGGTCGCCGGCGTCGACGAGGTCCACGAAGTTCACGCCCTTGACGACCCGGCCGGCGTCGACGTCGAGGCACGGGATGACGCGGACGGCGCGGGTCACCGCTGCGCTCCGCCAGCTGCTCCCACGCGCCTCGACGCTACCGAACGGTCAGGCGTCCTCCGCTGCGCTGGCGGTGGCTGAGCCGTCGCCGGGGTAGGCGATCCGACCGACCGGCTGCGCTGGCAGCGGCACGCACCCGCCGACGCCCGTGGTGAGCGTCTCGCCCGCGACGCGCAGCGGCTTGCCGGGCAGTCCCTGGCGGTGGTCGGCGTCGAGCAGGCACGCGCGCGCCTCGCCATCCGGCCGGACGGCGACAATCGTCGCGACCGGCCGCCCGAGGGCCGCGACGGCGAGGTCGGGATTGTCGACCTGCGCCCCGTCGGCCCCGAGCGCTCGGGCGTGCAGCAGGTCGCCGGCCTCCGAGCCGGTCACGTCCCCCTGGTAGACGTTCGGTATGACGAGCGCGCAGCCGTCATGGGCCTCGGCGACGCGCTCGGCGTCGAACCCCGGCAGCGACGAGCCGAACGCGTCGTACTCGGCGGACAGCGCGTAGAAGGCTCCCCGCGGCGCCCCGTCCGGGGGTAGCGGCTCGAAGAACTGGTTCGACAGCATCAGCCGGGCATCGGGCACGGCCGCCTTGATCTGCTCGGCCCGGCCCGGCACGTAGGGCAGGAACAGCGACGACTCGATCAGACCGTGCTGCTGCGCCATCAGGGCGACGCTGGCGGTGTCGGTGACCGACTCCTTGAGGTCGAACATGACGCCGACGCCATGGTCGCGGGCGAGGGCGAGCACCTCCTCGAGCGCGGGGATCTGCGCCGGGTCGTACGCGCTGCCGCGCCACCGGTCGTTGTCCGCCGCGTTGAGCGCCCGGACCTCGTCGAACGTCATGAGCGGCACCAGCCCGGTGCCGTCGGTGCGTCGCTCGACGTCGTAGTCGTGGAACGCGACGTAGCGGTGGTCCGCGGTCTGCTGGACGTCGACCTCGATCAGCTCGACGTCGTAGGCGATCGCGTACCTGAAGGCCCACAGGGTGTTCTCGGGCGCGAGCTCGGCTGCCCCGCGGTGGGCCGCGAGCACCGCCCGGTCGAGCCCGCGGTCGGGCTCCCCGGCGTCGGACCACCGGGCCGGCTCGGGCACCTGGTCGCACGGCTGCGGGGCGGCGCCGTCGGTCGTCCCGGCGTGCGCACCGGCCGCTCCGGCGAGCAGCGCGACGACGGCCAGCAGTGCCGCCCGACGCCTCACGGCGAGCACCCGAACGCGGACAGCGGGCTGTCCGACAGCGACGGCGGGACGGCGTCCTCGGTCGTGGCCCAGGTCGGGCTCGGCGTCGGCGACATCTGCAGGCGCAGAGTGCCGCCGCGCCGGAGCTCGTCGTGCGTCAGCCAGGCCCGATCCAGCGGACGGCCGCCCAGCGTCGCGCCGGTCACATACCGATTCAGCGCCGACGCCCCCGGCGACTCGACGACGACGTCGCGCGGGCCGGGCAGGTCGAGCACGGCCCGGTCGAACCGCGGGGAGCCCAGCACGTAGAACGGCGCGCCGGGCGTCACCGGACCCAGCCCGAGGGCGCTCCACACGTACCAGCCCGACAGGCCGCCGAGGTCGTCGTTGCCGGGCAGGCCGTCGACGGTCGGGCGGAACACGCCCTGCACCTGCCGGTGCACTGCCGCCGTCTTCCACGGCTGCCGCGCGTACGGGTACATCCACGGCGTCTGCAGGTCGTGCTCGTTGCCCGGCGCGTAGAACGGCGTGCGGTAGACGATGCCGAAGAACGTGGCCTCGTTCATCGCCTCGGCCGGCCCGGGCACCGCCGAGACGGGCTCGAGGAAGTGCTGGTCGAGCCGCTCGACGGCCGCGGCGTCGCCGCCCATGCGGTCGTACAGGCCGCGGGCGTCGTGCGGCGCGAGCCAGGAGTACTGCCAGGCGTTGCCCTCCTGGAAGCCGGTCTCGTCGAGAGCCGGGTCGAACGGGCTGTGCCACGACCCGTCCTCGTTGCGCGGCCGGATCCACCGCGTCTCGGGGTCGAGGAGCGTGCGGTAGTTCAGCGACTCCGCCGCGAACCGCTGCGCGTCTGCCGTACGGCCGGTGGCGTCGGCCATGACGGCGAGCGCGAAGTCGGCGACGCCGTACTCGAGGGTCGTGCCCGCACCGCGCGACGACGTCTGCAGCGGCAGGTACCCCTTGTCGTGCCAGGCCTGCTCGCGGCGCTGGACCAGCTCGACCATCTCGGCGTAGAGGTCGTCGAGCAGGACCGGGTCGAGCTCGTCGAGGACGCCGCGGCAGTAGCCGTCGACCACGAGCGGGATCACCGGGTCACCGCTCATGTGCGCCGGGTCGAGGTTGTGCTCGGCCCAGCGTGGCAGGTGCCCCTGCTCGCGGGCGATCTGCAGCACGGAGCGCACCATGTCGCGGTAGCGGTCGGGCCACAGCGTCGCCAGCAGCTGGTTCTGGCCCTTGTAGGTGTCCCACGACGAGAAGTTCGAGTAGCGCGTGAAGCCGTTCGACGCGTGCACGGCGCCGTCATGGCCGAGGTACCGGCCGTCCACGTCCTCGAAGACGTTCGGGTGCAGCAGCGCGTGGTAGAGCGCGGTGTAGAAGGTCGTCAGGTCGCCCGGCCCGCCGCCGGTGACCCGCACCTTGGCGAGCTCGCGGTTCCACGCCGCGCGGGCCGCTGCCCGCACCGCGTCGAAGTCGAACCCGCGCTGCTCGGCGGCGAGGTTGCGGCGGGCGCCCTCGGCGTCCACGAACGAGATGCCGACCTTCACCTCCACCGTCTGGTCGGCCAGCGCGTCGAAGCTCACCCAGCCGCCGACGCCGGTGCCCTGCGCCAGGCGGCTGCCGGGCGCGAGAGCGCTGCCGGTCCAGGTGCCCGTCGCCACGAAGGGCCGGTCGAACTCCGCCTCGAAGAACACCGGGTAGCGCCCGCGCACGTACCCGCGGACGGAGCGGTCGCCGACGACCTCGATCGCCGACTCGTGCACGCCAGAGATGTTGCGCCCGACGTCGAGCAGCACATTGGCCTGCGGCACCGGCGGGAACGTGTACCGCTGCAGGCCGGTGCGCGCCGTCGCCGTGAGCTCGGCCTGCACCCCGTAGGTGTCGAGGCGTACGCCGTAGTAGCCCGCCTCGGCGCGCTCGGTCGCGTGGTCGTAGGCCGAGGCGTACTGCCGCCAGTCGCTCGACAGCACCGGCCCGGTTGTCGGCAGGAGCGGGATCTCACCCGCCTTCTTCACGCCGGGACCGGACAGGTGCACCTGCGAGAACCCGCGGATCTGCGGGTCGTGCCAGGTGTAGCCGCTGTACGCCACCTCGCCACCGGTGTCGGGCGAGACCTGCGTCATGCCGAACGGGGTGGACGCACCCGGGACGACGAACCCGGGCGCGAACGTGCCGATCATCGGGTCGACGTGCTGGGCGAGATCGAGCTCCTGCGCGTCCTCGACCGCGCCGCCGGGCGTGCGGTCCGCGACGGCGGGCGTCGTCGCGGCGAGCAGCGCGGCGGCGACGCCGAGCAGGGCGGCGCGCCGCACGTCAGGCCACCACCAGCGCCGAGGTCCCGGCCGGGAGCCGCACCTCGAGCACGCCGTCGACGAGCGTCGCGTCGACCGGCGTGCCGCCGGAGGTGACGGTGGGCGTGCGCGACCACGCTCCCGCCAGTCGGAGGGTGAGCGGCGCGTCGGTCGTCACGGTGCCGGTGACGGGCCGGTCGGTGGCGATGCGCATGCGCTGCAGGTCGAGCTGGACTGCCGAGGCGCCGTCCAGCGTCGCGGTGAAGCCGTTCACCGCAGCCGGCGTCGTCCCCGCCGGGTCGGTCAGCGACCGGAGCCCGGTCATGCTCCACGGGCCGAGCTGGCCCTCCGAGGCCGGCCCACCGGCCTCGGGGACGAGCAGCTGCGGCGCAGTGGGGATGGCCAGGCTCGTCGCGTCCACCCGCGCGACGCCGTCCACCGGGTCGACCGGCGTGAGCCCGCTCATCCAGTAGGCCGAGTCGAAGTCGAACGACAGGCCCTCGTAGGGCTCCCCCTGGTCGGGACCGGTCTCCACGGTGCGCTCGAACGGCATCGACCGGCGGTAGGTGACGCGCGCCGGGTCGGGGTCGCGGGTGTGCTGCTGGGAGTACCGGGCACCCTCCGCCCACTCGTCGTGGATCGGGTGGCTGTAGTGCTCGTAGGTCGGGAAGACGTAGTAGCGGTGCTCGTAGCCGAGCGTCGTCAGCTGCTCCGCCTGCCGGGTGACACCTGTGACCGGCACCAGCTCGTCGAGCGCACCGTGGCTGATGGCGACGGGCACGTGCCTCAGGTTCTCGAGGAGCGGAGTCGTCCACTGCGCCTTCGCGTCACCGCCGTTCGTGCCCTGCCAGCACGGGTCGAGCTCGCACCCGACCCACAGACCCTGCGTCGGGACGCCCGCGTACGGCAGCGCCGCGGCGAACCGGTCGGGGTACAGGACGGACAGCAGGTACGAGGCCCAGCCGCCCATGGAGTGGCCGGTGACGTAGACGCGGTTGCGATCGACGGCGTACTCGGCCATCACGTCGTCCCACACCTGCCGGAAGTCGACGTGCGCGCGCCCGAGGTACCAGGTGCTGGTCCCCCGACCACGCGGCGCGACGACGAGGCCGTCGACGTCCTCGCCGAAGTCACGCATGATGCGCGGGCTCACCACCGCGCCGTCGTGCGTGTCTCCGCCGCGCCAGTGCATCCACCACGTCAGCCGGGTCGCACCCACCGGGTCGTACGAGGTCGGCACGTAGAGGCCGTAGGGCTGCCACACGCCGTCCACGTCGCCCTCGCGCGAGATGTCCTCCGTGCTGAGCAGGTGCCGCTCGTGGTAGCCGGGACCGGCACGCAGCGCCTCGTTGCGGCCGCTGCGCAGACCGGCCAGGTCGACGTCGACGGCGAAGTCGTCGATCGACCCTGCGGCCAGCGCGAACGCCTGCTGCCTGTCGAACCGGATCCGCACGGGCTCCTCAGGGCGGAACGCGACGTTGGCGACGTTGACGACGTCGGCCGAGTCGCTGCGCAGGTCGAGGAGGCCGTCGGCCCCGTCTGACAGCCCGGTCGCCGCCGACAGCCGCAGGTGCGGCCCGGCCAGCAGGCGCAGGGGCAGGCCGGCCTCGATCACGTTGCGATAGCCGTCCGGGCCGGCCGAGACCGGGAAGGTGCTGCGGTCGCCGGTGCGCAGGTCGACC
The DNA here is from genome assembly GCA_046565705.1 of Actinomycetes bacterium. Classification (GTDB taxonomy): domain Bacteria; phylum Actinomycetota; class Actinomycetes; order Mycobacteriales; family SCTD01; genus DATLGD01. The sequence goes on along the minus strand of JBKHYE010000151.1, from coordinate 11,763 downwards.
GCGGTGCCGCCGGCGGGAGCCAGGAGGAGCGCGACCTCGGCGGTCCGTGTCGTCAGCCCCGAGCCGAACGGGACCTCGCGCTCGGCGTCGCCGGGAGCCGTGTCGGCGAGCAGCACCACGGCCCCCTGCTGCTCGGAGGTCATCGTCGTCGTCGATGCCAGGACGAACAGCTCGTCCCGGCTCGCGGCGACCCGCAGCTCGCGCAGGTCGGCGGCCGCGACGTGGCCGCGCCCGTCGACGTCCTGGGCATCGCCGTACTGGCGCTCGCCCTCGATCCCGAGGTCGCCGGTCGGCGCCCCGAGCTCGCCGCCGATGTCGTACTGGTAGGTCGGCTCGAGCCGGTAGAAGCCGGGGTGCGCCTCGGCGAGAGCGTCGTTGCGGGCGACGCGCTCCGCGTCGTCGCCGTCGTCGGCACCGAAGGCGTCGAAGAGGTAGTCGGTGTGGACGAGCTCACCGCGGCTGTAGGCGCTGAAGCCGGACAGCCGGGGGGCGTCGCCGACCCAGTCCCCGGTGTCGCCGTCGACCTTCTTGGGGGTCGGCCGCTCGGACGGCAGCGGCGTCACGACGGCGACGCCGCGGCGCTGCTCGGCGTGCAGCACGGGCAGCTCGGGGTCGGCGGAGGCCGCGACCGCACCCGCGGTGAGCAGGCCGCCGACGGCGAGCAGGGCGGTGGCACGGCGGGAGGAAGGGGCGCGCGACATGCCGAGCGGTTTCGCCGCCGCGCGCGCGGGTCCCTGCCACGCGGCGTCAGAAGCGGGATCGCGGCAGTTGTGACGCGGCACGACCGTGTCCGTCGGTCAGCGTGGCCAGAGCACCGCCTGCGTGCAGCGGAACAGCGCCAGCGCCCTGCCCTCGGGCTCGTCGGGCGGCGTCTCCACCCGCACGACGGCATCCCACACCTGCGTGGTGCGCCCGGCGTGGACGGCCCGGGCGTCGCACACCACCGCGCCCTCGCGCACAGTGCCGAGGAAGTTGGTCTTCAGCTCGATCGTCGTGAAGCCGCTCGACCCGTCGGGCAGCAGCAGCCGCGTCCCGAACCCGCACGTCGTGTCGGCCAGCGCGACGACGCTCGCCGCGTGCAGGAAGCCGTTCGGGGCCATGAGCTCCTGGCGCACGTCGAGCCGGCTGCGCATGCCGTCGCGGGACGCGGCGACGATCTCGAGCCCGATCAGGCCGGGCAGGAAGCCGGGCCGCAGGTCGTTGAGCGAGCGCACCAGGTCGTCGGTCACCGGGAGCCGCCGAGCGCGTCGATGGCGGCGACGTCGTCCGGCTCGAGCCGCCAGCCGCCGACGTCGGCGTTGGCCCGGATCCGCCCGGCGTCCGCGGACTTCGGGATGACGACGACGCCGTGCTCGAGGTGCCAGCGCACCACCACCTGCGCCGGGGTGCGGCCCAGCCGGTCGGCCACCGAGCGCACCACCGGCTCCTGCAGCACTCCGTCCTTGAGCCCGCTGTAGCCCTCGACCACGACGCCGCGCTCCCGGTGCTGCCGCAGCAGGGAGGGGTCGAACCGGTGCGGGCTCCAGGGCACCTGGTTGACCGCCGGCCGCACGCCGGTGGCGCGCTCGAGCTCGTCGATCTGCTCGACCGAGTAGTTGCTCACGCCGATGTCGCGGACGAGGCCGTCCTCGCGCGCCGCGATGAACTGCTCCCACACCGGCACGCCGGCGCCGCCCGGTGGCCAGTGCACCAGCCACAGGTCGACCGCGTCGACGCCGAGCTGCTCCAGGCTCTGCTCGAGCGTCTCCCGCTCGCGGCCGGCCCGGTCGGGCGGCAGCTTGGTGGTGACGAAGACGCCGTCGCGGCCGGCGTGTGCGAGCGCCCGGCCGATCTCTCGCTCGTTGCCGTACATCGTCGCGGTGTCGAGGTGCCGGTAGCCGGCGGCCAGCGCCTCGGTCGTCGCGCGCACGGCCTGCTCGCCCGACAGCCGCCAGGTGCCGAACCCGAGCAGCGGCATGCCGGCGCCGCTCGGCAGCGCGGCGGTGTCGGTAGGGACGTGCGGAGCGTCGGTCATGACTTCAGCCTGCCGGACGCCGCCGCCCGCTCGGCGCGCCTCCCGCATCGAGCGCCGTCGCCAGGCCAGGGTGCGAGGCCAGAAGCACCCGATCCGCCCGGGAGGTCCCGTGCCCACGTCGCCCCGCATCCTCACCGTCACCGAGGCCGCCGACCGACTCGGCGTCGCACCGGCCCGTGTCCGCGCGCTGCTGACCAGCGGTGCCCTGCACCCCGTGGCCGGCCACGCGAGCAGCGTGTCGGCCTCCGAGGTCGACGACCTGGTCCGCCGCGGCGTGCTGCGCTCCCTCGACGTCGCGGCCGTCGAGGGCGCGCTCGACCGCGTGCTGCGCCGCCGGCTGCCCGAGCAGCTCGAGCCCGCGCTGGCTCCCCTCGCCGCCGAGATCGCCACGGCGCTCGCCGACGTCGAGCTGTCGACGCAGCGCGTCGCCGAGGCCGAGGAGCGCGCCCGCGCGGCGGAGGAGAAGCTCTCCGTGGCCGAGCAGCGCGTCCTCGACCTCGAGCGGCGGGTCGTCGAGCTGCAGCTGCAGCCGACCGGCCTGTTCCGGCGTCGCCGCACCGCCGTCGCGCCTGCCTGAGCAGCCCTCAGAGCACGAGCGCCACGCACGGCCTCCCCACCTGGTCGCCGGGGCGCGGACAGCCCTCAGAGCACGACGGCGACGCCGCCACGGCGGTCGTCGGCGGCGGCCTCGACGGTGCCGTCCGGCCGGCGCAGAACGGCCTGCGCGCCGCCGAAGTAGAAGTCGCGCTGAGCCCACTCGCCGACCGGCCAGCGCTCGCGCAGCGCGGCGACGTCGGTCGCCGGGAACCCTGGCTCGACCTGCAGCGTGCTGCGGTCCCAGTGCACGCGCGGCGCGCGCACCGCATCGGGCAGCGACAGACCGCGGTCGACGAGCGCTGTGGCCACGCAGGTGAGCGCGCTGCGGATGCGCTCGCTGCCGCCGCTGCCCAGCGCGACGCGGGTGCCGTCCGGCGTCGTCAGCAGCGTCGGCGTCATCATCGAGCCGACGCGAGTGCCCGGTGCCGTGGCCGTGAACCCGTGCGGGTGCAGGTCGGACTCCCCCATGACGTTGTTGAGCTGCACGCCGGTGCCGGGTGCGAACACGCCTGAACAGCTGCCGTTGCTCACCGTCATGGCCGCGAGGTCGCCGTCGGCGTCGGCGACGCTGATGTGCGTCGTCCCCTTCGAGGACCGCACCGTCGCCGTCGGCGCGGTCAGGTGCCGCTCCGACATCGCCACCAGCACGGTGGCGAGGTCCACGAGCTCGGGGTCGGGCACGGCCTCGAGCGCGGTGAGCCCGTCGAGCACGAGCGGGCCGCCGAAGGAGGGCGGCGGATTGACCGCTACCTCCGCACCGCGGTAGCCGTGCCGCAACGGCGGCCGCTCGGCGACGGCGTACGCCTCGACGTCCGCTGCGGTGAGCGGGCCGCCACCGCGGTCCATGGCCTCCTCGAGCGGCCCGCCGAGGTCGGCGAAACGCGTCATCCGGCCGGCCGCGACGTCGTCGAGGAAGTCGGCGAGCGCCGGGTTGCGCAGCCGGTCGCCGGCCTGCACCAGCCGGCCGTTCGGCGCGAACACGGCACGCCCCTCGTCAGTGAGCGTCAGGATCTCGGCGAGGACGGCGACGATGACGGCCTGCCCGGGGTCGAGCACCGCGCCTCGCCGAGCCAGCTGCTGCGCGGGCGCGACCACGTCGGGGAGCGGCAGCCGGCCGAACCGGCGGTGCACGTGCAGCCAGCCGTCCAGGCACCCCGGCACCGCCACCGACCCCCAGCCGGCGTGGAAGACCTGGTCGGCGCCGGGGAACCGGATCGTGACCGGCAGGAACGAGGGCACCAGCCGCTCCGGCGGCCGGCCGCGGCCGGGCGCGTCGACGAAGAAGTCGACGACCGTCGGCGGTCCGGACGCGGGAGCGGCCAGGAGGAACCCGCCACCGCCGATGCTGCACAGCCCCGGCTCCGCCACGGTCGCCGCGAACCCGGCCGCGACCACCGCGTCGAAGGCGTTGCCGCCGGCGCGGAGCACGGCCGCGCCGGCCGCCGCGGTGTCCGCGCTGCCCGCCGCGACGGCCGCTCGTCCCGCTCGGACGTCCGGCACGAGGCACGACAGTAGGCGCGGGACGAGCCCGCCGGGCGGCGCGGCTGGCAGGATGGCCCGGTGCGACTCGCGGTGTGCTCGAGCAAGGGTGGGGTCGGCAAGACGTCGACCGCCGCCAACCTCGCCGCCGTCCTCGGCACCCGCGGCCGCGTGCTGGCGGTCGACGCGGACCCCCAGGACAGCCTCGGGCGTGCCTTCGGCGTCGTCGCCAAGGGCCGGGAGGACTCGCTGGCCGGGCTGCTCGACGACCCGTCGCTGGACCCGCGCAGCGCCGTCCGCACCGAGGTCGCTCCGGGCGTCGACGTGCTGCCTGCGCACCCGTCGCTGGAGCAGGTGGGCGTGGCGCTCGCCGCGCAGGGCGGCATCACGAGCAGCATCCGGCGCACGCTGCGCCCGCTGCTCGCCCACTACGACCACCTCGTGCTCGACACGCACGGGGACCTCGGCAACCTCACCCTGGCCGCGGTGTGCGCGGCCGACGCCGTCCTCACCGTGTTCACCAGCGACCCCGGGTCGGCCCTCGGCGCGGCGCGCGTGTCCTCCTTCGTCGAGCTGCACCGCGACTTCGAGAACACCCGCGCGCGGCTGATCGGCGTCGCCTGCTCCCTGTGGGACAAGGAGGGCCGGGCCGCCAAGGAGGTCGTCGGTGCCCTCGAGGGCACCGGCCTGCCGGTGCTCCAGACCCGCATCCCGCTGTCGCGGCGCGTCCCGAGCGCCACGCTGGCCAAGCGGCCGGTCGTGCTCTCCGCGCCGTCCAGCAGCGTCGCGCAGGCGTACACCGCGCTGGCCGACGAGGTGCTCGCCGCCTACCGCACCCGAGTCGAAGGGAACGCCCCGTGAGCCGTGACGACCTGCTCGCCGACCTGCAGGACGAGGTGTCGGCCCGCCCCGCCGCTCCGCCCACCCCGCCGCCCGGCGTGCCGTCGGGGCGGGTCGCGCCACTCACGCCGGCCCTCGACCTGTCGGTGACGCCGCTGCGCTGGTCGCTGCCGTCGGTCGGTCCCGTGCCGGCCGGCATCGGGCTCGCGGTCACGGCCGGTCCCGTGCGGTTCAGCGTCGCGGTGCGCTGACCCGGTTGTCGGGTGTCGGCTCCTGGTCGAACCAGCGCACCACCGCCTCCTCGTAGCCCGTCCGAACGCTGTGTGACCGCAGCGACGGTGCCCACGCCGGCCTGCCGGCGGGCGCGTTCCGCACCGCCCCTTCGGACCATGGCCAGCGTGCCGATCGGACAGTACGGTCACCGTGGAGATCCCCCGCGGTCCCTGGAGGACCCGTGCGCACACGCCTGTCTGCTGTCCTCGCGGCCGGACTGCTGGCCGCCACCACCGCGACGCTCGCACCGAGCGCCGCCGCGGCACCCTCCGACCAGGGAGTCGCTTCGCGGTCGACGACCGCTGCGGAGCGCCAAGCGGCGCTCGACTACTGGACACCGGAGCGCATGCGCAAGGCCTTGCCGGGCGAGCGGCGCATCAGCCCCTTGGCCAAGCCCAGTGGCCAGGGCAAGCCCGGCGGCGGCGGTGGGGGCGGTGGCAGCGGCACGCTGAGCGGCGTCGTCTCTGTGGCGGGCGCGACGTCGAAGGGGACCGACGTCGTCGGCAAGGTGTTCTTCACGCTCAAGCGCACGAACTACGTCTGCTCGGCGAGCTCGGTGCCGTCGACGCACGGCAACCTCGTCCTGACCGCCGGGCACTGCCTGCACCAAGGCCGCGGCGGCTCCCGCGGGTTCGCGAGCAACTTCGTCTTCGTGCCCGCGTACGCGGGCAACGGCAGCACTCAGGTCGGCCCGTACGGCACGTGGGCCTCGTCGAAGCTGACCACGACGAGCCAGTGGGCCAACAGCGGGGACTTCGTCTACGACGTCGGCTTCGCCGTCATGGCCGACGGCGGCGCCAGCAACTCGAGCGTCGCTGCCGCCGTCGGCACGCAGGGCATCACCTTCGGCCGGGGCGCCGGGCTGACGACGACCTCGTACGGGTACCCAGCGGCGTCGCCGTACGACGGCACCAAGCTCGGGCGATGCGACGGGACGACGTTCGCGGATGTCAACATGGGCGGCGCCACGCAGGGACTCGTCTGCGGGATGACCGGCGGTTCCAGCGGCGGGCCGTGGTACCACGACACCGGCTCCGGGGTCTACGCGCACTCGGTCAACAGCTACAAGTACACGAACGACACCACGCGCATGTACGGGCCGTTCTTCGGCTCGGCCATCTACTCGCTCTACTCATCGGTCGACTGACGTCCGCCTCCGACCAGCCGGTCTCCTCGGGGCCCCTCGACCCCGACGAGGCGCTCACGTACTGGACACCCGAGCGCATGGCAGCCGCTGCTCCGAGGGAGATGCTCGTCGAGCCGCCGTACGACGACGAGCCCGACCCCCTCGCGCCGCCCCAAGAGGCGGCGGACGGCCGACCACCGCACGGCGACGGCGGGCGCGACGGCGGCAGCGACCGCGGCGGGTGAGCCGCGCCGGCTCGGCCGGGCGGGCCGCGGGGACCGGTGTCCGTGTGGGGGCTGTTGCGCAAGCCGCACGCGTTGTCCCGCCTGGGGTGGTGATCGGCTCGTGTGACGGTGCCCGAGCTGGGCCGCCCGGGGTTGTCCACAGCCGGGGGCTGACGGACCGACGAGAACGGCGTGTACTCCTCGTGGCGGCTTGTCCCACACCCGACTCGCCACTTCCCTCACGGTGTCGTGCATGCCAGGCGGTTCAACGGGGGTTGCGTTCACGACACGGCGAGGGAAGTGCGCGGGGCGAGCGCGGACGAGGCCGATGATCGCCGGTTCTCGCCACACGTCCAGCCACTCCCGCTGCTCCTGGCCGACGTCGTGGAGGTCCACCTCGTCGAACCCGAGCTCGACGTACTCGGCGATCCACGCGGCGTGCTGCGCCGGCTCGGCGGACACCCTGACCGCGTCCGGCGGCAGGTGCCTCGCGGCCTCGTCGAAGGCCGCCGGCGTGTCCAGGTCCCAGGGATGGGTGGACCGAAGACGTTGGTGCGCCACTGGTCGACCGCCGCGGCCGTCGCCCGCCGCTCGTCGGCGGCGTACGACAGGCGTACCTGCAGCACCAACGGGCCGCGCCCGCCCGCCTCCCGGTACGCCTCGACCATCTGCCGCAGGTGGTCGTGCGGCTGGTTGATGGTGATGAGCGCGTCGGCCCAGGAGGCGACCCAGCGCGCGGTCTCCACGCTGACCGCAGCGCCGACGAGGTGCGGCGGCTCGTCGGGCAGCGTCCAGACGCGGCCGCGGTCGACCGTGACCAGCCCGTCGTGGGCTGACCTCCTCGCCGGCGTGCAGGCGGCGGATGACGTCGACGCACTCGCGCAGTCGCGCCTTGCGCAGCTCCTTGCGCGGCCAGCGTCGCGACGGCCTGTGCGACGACGACCGGGTGGTAGCGCTGCCCCGGGGCGTTCACGACGCCGAACGGCAGCGACGTCGCGTGCATCGCGGCACCCAGCCACGACCAGGCGAAGGCGGACTGACCCTGCCGCTCGCTCCGGGGCGCGAGGTGATCGGAGCACATGGCGGCGGTGAAGCCGGCCTGCCCGGCCAGCTGGACGGCGTCGAGCAGGGCGCTCGGGTGGACCTGCTCGTGGCTGGCGTGGAACCCCATCACGGTCATGCCCGACGGCCTGCCCGCGCGAGGAGAACCGGGGCCGGTCAGGCGACGGCGGCCAGCGCCTCCGGCAGCGTGAAGGCCCCCGCGTAGAGCGCCTTGCCGACGATCGCGCCCTCGACGCCGAGCGGCACCAGTGCGGCGAGGGCCCGCAGGTCATCCAGCGACGACACTCCGCCGCTCGCGACGACCGGACGGTCGGTGCGCGCGCAGACCTCGCGCAGCAGCTCCAGGTTCGGCCCGGTCAGGGTGCCGTCGCGCCGCACGTCGGTGACGACGTAGCGGGCGCAGCCCTCGGCGTCGAGCCGGGCGAGGACCTCCCAGAGGTCACCGCCGTCCTCGGTCCATCCGCGGGCGGCCAGCGTCGTGCCGCGCACGTCGAGACCGACGGCGATGCGGTCGCCGTGCTCGGCGATGACCCGAGCGCACCACTCCGGCGACTCGAGCGCCGCCGTGCCGAGGTTCACGCGCCGGCAGCCGGTTGCCAGCGCTGCGGCCAGCGAGGCGTCGTCGCGGATGCCGCCGCTCAGCTCGACCGCGACGTCGAGCTCGCCGACGACGCGGGCGAGCAGCTCGCGGTTCGAGCCGCGGCCGAAGGCGGCGTCGAGGTCGACCAGGTGCACCCACTGCGCGCCGTCCCGCTGCCACTGCAGCGCCGCGTCCAGCGGGTCGCCGTAGCCGGTCTCGCTGCCGGCCTCACCCTGCACCAGGCGGACGGCCTGACCGCCGGCGACGTCGACCGCAGGCAGCAGCTCGAGCGTCACCGGCGGCGGCGGGAGGGGTCGAGCGCGAGCACCGTGACGATGACGAGCGCGAACGTCACGCCGATCATCACGCCGATGCGGGCCGGCCAGGGTTCCACGAGGTAGATCGTCGCGGCGAGCGCGGCGAGCCACACGGCGCCGAGCAGCACCTTCACCGGGATCGGCAGCGGCGGGTTCTTGCGCTGGCGGTACACCGGTCCCTTCACCCTGCTGCCGGTCGTCCGGGTCGGCGTCGGCCGGCTGCGCGTCCCCGAGGCGCCTCGGCGCGGCGTCGGCCGGCCCTTGCCGGACTGGCCGGTGCGGTGCTTGCGGCTCACGGGAACGGTCCCCCTCCGACGGCCTGGCTCACTCGACGATCCCGAATCACAGCACGCGCAGCCAGTTCTCGAGCAGCGCAGCACCGGCGTCGCCGCTCTTCTCGGGGTGGAACTGGGTGGCCGACAGCGGCCCCCGCTCGACGGCCGCCACGAACCGCGAGCCGTGCTCGGCCCAGGTGACCGCGGCCTCCGGGCACTCGCGGGCGGCATAGGAGTGCACGAAGTAGAACCGCTGGTGCTCGATGCCGGCGAACAGCACCGACCCCTCGGGCGGCTCGACGGTGCTCCAGCCCATGTGCGGCACGACGTCGGCCTCGAGCCGGTCGACGGTGCCGGGCAGGACGCCGAGACCGGGCGTCTCCTCGCCGTGCTCGACGCCCTTCTCGAACAGGACCTGCATGCCGACGCAGATGCCGAGCACCGGGCGGCCCTTGCGCAAGCGGTCCCACACGGCACGGCCGCCACCGACGGCCGCCATGCCGGCCACGACGGTCGCGAAGGCGCCGACACCGGGGACGACCAGCCCGTCGGCCTCCAGCGCGGCGTCGGCGTCGGCCGTGACCTCGACCTCGGCGCCGACCCGCGCGAGCGCGCGCTCGGCGGAGCGCAGGTTGCCCGAGCCGGAGTCCAGGACGACGACGCGGGACGTCACTGCCCGGCTCGGCGGTTCCAGGCGAGCACGGCGATCGCGCCGAGCATCACCGGGTAGAAGACCGTGGCCAGCTCGACACTGCCCTCGCGCAGCGCGGTGACGAGCGACGGCAGCGCCAGCGCGCCGGCGAGCACGACGATGAGGCCGATGAGGGCGAGCTCGACGACGTGCTCGCGGCGCGCGCGGGTCTCCGGCTCCTCGGGGCTGAGGTCGGGGAGGGTCATCACAGGACCCCCTTCGTGCTCGGGACGCCGGCCACGCGCGGGTCGAGCGCGACGGCGTCGCGCAGCGCGCGCGCGACCGCCTTGAACTGCGCCTCGACGACGTGGTGGGCGTTGCGGCCCGACAGCACGCGCACGTGCAGCGCGATGCCGGAGCTCGCCACGAAGGACTCCCAGATGTGGCGGGTGAGGGTCGTGTCGTAGCTGCCGATCAGCTCGACGAGCTGCGGCTCCTCGTGCACGAGGTAGGGCCGTCCCGACAGGTCGACCGCGGCCTGCACCAGGCACTCGTCGAGCGGCACGAGCGCGTCACCGAAGCGGCGCAGACCCGCCTTGTCGCCGAGCGCCTCCTTGAGCGCCGCGCCCAGCGCGATCGCGGTGTCCTCGACGGTGTGGTGGGCGTCGACCTCGAGGTCGCCCTTCGTGCGCACTGACAGGTCGAAGCCGGCGTGCTTGCCGAGCTGGGCGACCATGTGGTCGAAGAAGGGCACGCCGGTCTCCGACTCGGCCCGACCGGTGCCGTCCAGGTCGAGCTCGATGCGGACGTCGCTCTCCTTCGTCGTCCGCTCCACCAGCGCCGTGCGGGTCACTGCTGCACCTCCTTCGTCTGCTGCTCCGTCTGACGCTCTGCCTGTGCAACGACGCGGAGCGCGTCGAGGAACGCCGTCGTCTCGGCCTCGGTGCCCGCGTTGACGCGCAGCCACCCGGCCAGTTCCGGTGACGTGCTGACGTCACGGACGAGCACGCCTGCCTCGAGCAGCTGTCGCCATACCCTCGCCGGGTCGCGGAACCGCCCGAACAGCAGGAAGTTCGACTCCGTGGGGACGACCTCGAGCCCGAGCGCAGTGATGCCGCCCACCATGCGGTCGCGCTGGCGCTTGACCTCCTCGACCGTGCTCAGCAGCTCGTCGGTGAACGCGAGCGCCGTGCGTGCGGCGGCCTGGGTGAGCGCGGACAGGTGGTACGGCAGGCGCACCAGCCGCAGCGCGTCGACGACGTCGGGCGACGCCGCGAGGTAGCCCACCCGCGCACCGGCCAGCGCGAACGCCTTGCTCATGGTGCGGCTGACGATCAGCCGCGGGTGCCGGTCGAGCAGCGTGACGGCCGACGGGAGGGCGCCGAACTCGGCGTACGCCTCGTCGACCACGACGACGCCGTGCGCTGCCGCGCAGATCGCGTCGACGACGTCGAGCGGCGTCGCGGTGCCCGTCGGGTTGTTGGGCGTCGTCACGAAGACGACGGCGGGGCGGTGCCGGTCGACCGCGGCGACGGCGGCGTCAGCCGACAGCGTGAAGTCGGCCGCGCGCCGCTCGGCCACCCAGCGGGTGCCCGTGCCGCTCGCGAGCAGCGGGTGCATCGAGTACGACGGCTCGAAGCCCAGCGCGACGCGACCGGGACCGCCGAAGGCCTGCAGCACCTGCTGCAGCACCTCGTTCGAGCCGTTGGCGGCCCACAGCTGCTCGACCTGCAGCGGCACGCCCGTGCGCGCCGACAGGTACGCGGCGAGATCGGCGCGCAGCGCGACGGCCTCGCGGTCCGGGTAGCGGTTGAGCGTGCCGGCGACCTCGCCGACGGCCCGCTGCAGCGCCTCGACGAGCGCCGGCGACGGCCCGTACGGGTTCTCGTTGACGTTGAGCTGCAGCGCGTCCGGCAGCTGCGGGGCGCCGTACGGCGTGCGCCCGCGCAGGTCGTCGCGGACGGGCAGGTCCTCGAGGCCCATCACGACGACCCCGTGCGCGCGCGCACCCTCGACCGGATGGTGACCGCCTCGACGTGCGCGGCGAGGTCCTCGGCCTCGCCGAGCGCCGTGACCCGCGGCGTCACCTCGGCGAGCGCCTGCGGCGTGTACTCGACGACGGACATCCGCTTGAGGAACGACTGGGCCGACAGGCCGGCGCTGAACCGCGCCGTGCCGCCGGTGGGCAGCACGTGGTTGGAGCCGGCGAGGTAGTCGCCGAGGCTCACCGGCGTGTGGCTGCCGACGAAGACGGCGCCGGCGTTGCGGACGCGGAGCGCGCGCTCGCGCGCGTCCGCCGTCTGCACCTCGAGGTGCTCGGCGCCCCAGGCGTCGACGACCTCGAG
>JBKHYE010000150.1:0-9197 GCA_046565705.1 Actinomycetes bacterium | reverse complement strand
GCTCGAGGTAGCGCACCCGGATGGACCCCCACACCGCGTGCGCGCCGGTGGCGGCCGACCACAGCACCTCTCCGCCCTGGAACACGCTGCGTCGTGCACCGGCCACGCCGGCGACGGGCAGCTCGTCGGTGACGGGCAGGCCCAACGTGCCGCTCGGCCCGCCCAGCGCTGCGTACTTCTGCGCGATGGCGCCGTAGACGACGTTCACCCCGGTGGCCAGCGACCACACGACGCGGCCGCCCTGGAACGTGCTGGCGCGACCACCGGTGACGTCCTGCTCGTCGGTGGTGGGGAAGCCGAGCACGCTGGCCGGCCCGCCGAACTGCTTGTACCGCAGGCTGATCGAGCCCTGCACGGCGCGCGCCCCGGTCTTCGAGGACCAGTAGACGGTGCCTCCCTGGTAGTCCTGCGCGCGACCGGTCGCCGCGTCGTACTCCGTGCCGACCGGGTCGCCGAGCACCCCGCCGGCGCCGCCCAGCTCCTTCCACTTGGCCGCGATGGCGTCTGTCGGGTCGACCGGCGGGGGCAACGACTTCGACGGCGACCAGAAGGTCGTGAGCTTGTCGCCGCCCGGCCGGCTGAGGCTGATGTGCACGTGGTCGGTGTGCGGGTTGGAGCCCGAGTACGGCCGCCACCCGGCAGAGGCGTTGTAGGCGGACCAGATGTGCCGGTCCCAGATGATGTACATGACCCCGAGCCGACGGGCGATGGCGTAGCTGTTGCCGTGCGCGTCGGTGGCGAGCAGCCAGGTCAGCATGTCGCGGGCAGCGGCGTACTGCGCGGGGTCGAAGGCGTCGACCCGCCAGTCCCAGGCGCGGCCCTCCTTGTGCTCGCTTGTCCCGCCGATGGTGCAGGCGCGCACGATGCCCGAGTCGCCGGTGTTCGTGTAGGTGGCCAGCACGAGTGACCGGAGGGCGCCGGTGCCCGGCTTGACCGTCGGGCTGCAGGTGCTCTGCGGGTCGTAGCTGGACAGGCCCTCGATGACGGGGCCGAAGGTGGGCGTCGCCGGGTCGGCCTTCACGACCGGAGTGGCGACCAGCAGAGCGGCCACGGTCAGCGCACCGAGGAGATTGGTGCGGGACGTGCGGTTCATGCGGGAGCTCCGGTCTCGACGGCGGCGACAGTCATGTCCTCGTCGTCCGGCGACCGAGGCTTGAGCCTGGTGGGAGCGCCGGGTTCGCCGTGTCTGGTGTGAACTGTGTGACGGACGATGTCTACAGGAGCTGCTCCGAACGGTCGAACGAGAGGTCGTGCTGATGCGCCGCCACCGGACCTGCCTGCCCGCCGCGCCCCGCCGCCGGGTCGCCGATCGCCGTGCCGCGACCGCGGTGCTGGCCGGCCTGCTCACCGCGACCCTCGCCGCGTGTGCCGACGCCGACGAGGAGCCGGACACCGCAGCCGGCCGCTCCGCCGTGGAGACGCCGCTGGCGCCTGAGACCTCGACGACAGCCACCCCGCCGGTCGTCCCTCCGGGCTCGGGCAGCGCGGCGGACCCGGAGGCCGCGCTGCCGGAGGGGTTCATCACGCTGCCCCCCGGTCCGCGCACGTCGACCGCGCCTCCGCCGCCACCTGCGCCGGGCTCCTTGGCGGCGCTCGACTGGTCCCAGCGCGTGCATCCGGCCCCGTGCCCGGAGCCGGAGGTGCGCGACGCCGTCGTCGGCGACCTGGACGGCGACGGTGTCGACGAGGTCGCCGTCCCGGTCGTCTGCCCGGGCCCCGGCAGCGTCCCGGTCTTCGCCGGCAGCGCGGCCGACCCACAGCGCCTGGGCGACGCCCTGCCCGCCGAGGAGCAGGCCCGCCTGTACTCGGTCGAGGTCCGCGACGGCTACCTGGTGGTCACTGCCGTGCGTCCGTCCGACGGCTCCGGCGAGGACACCGCGGTGACCTCGCGTTGGGTCGTGCGCGGCGGCCAGCTGACGCGAACGGACCGGTGGGAGGACCCGGCGTCAGTGCTCGACGTCGACGCCGGCTGAGCCTCGCGCCGCCCCCGCTCGGGACGCGCGACGCTGGCTATGCTCGCTCGACCCGTCCCGCCGGAGCCACGTCTGGAGCTGACATGAGCGCGCCCGTCCGGCCCGCGTCGGCGGGCACGGCCGACGGGCCGCCGAGGCAGTCGTCGCTGCTCGTCGGCCTGGTCCGCGAGGCGCGACCGCGCCAGTGGGTCAAGAACGTGCTGCTGCTGGCCGCGCCCGCGGCAGCCGGGGTCCTCCTCGAGCCGGACGTCCTCGGCCCGGTCCTCGCCGGCGTCGCCGCGTTCTGCCTCACCGCGAGCGGTGTGTACTACCTGAACGACGTCGTCGACGTCGAGTCCGACCGGCGGCACCCCGTCAAGCGCCACCGTCCGGTGGCGTCGGGCGTCGTCCCGGTGCGGCTGGCCGTCGCTGTCGGCGTGCTCCTGCTCGCCGCGGGCGGCGCCGTCGCGCTGGCCGTCCGCTGGCAGCTGCTCGTCGCGCTCGCGGTGTACGTCGTCCTCACGACCTCGTACTCGTTCAGCTTCAAGCACGTCCCCGTGGTCGACCTGGTGCTCGTCGCCGCCGGCTTTCTCGTCCGGGCCGTCGCGGGAGCGGTGGCGGCCGACGTGCCGCTGTCCCCGTTGTTCCTGCTCGTGGCGGCCTTCGGGTCGCTGTTCATGGTGGCCGGCAAGCGCCACGGCGAGTTCCTCTCCATGGGGGAGGAGCGCGCGCACACGCGCGCCTCGCTGCGGCACTACAGCGACGGCTACCTGCGCTACGTGTGGTCGATCGCGTCCGCCGTCACCATGGTCGGCTACAGCCTGTGGGCGTTCCAGCTCTCGCAGGCCCAGGCGGAGCCGGTCTGGTACGAGCTCAGCGTCGCGCCGTTCGTCGTCGCCCTGCTCCGCTACGCCTACCTCGTGGAGGCCGGCTCGGGCGGCGAGCCCGAGGAGATCGTGCTGGGCGACCGGCAGCTGCAGCTGTTCGGCCTGGTGTGGGCGGCGCTGTTCGCAGCGGGCGTCTACCTGGGCTAGCAGCCCGCTCGCGCGACGCGCGCACGGGCGCCGCTACGGTGGTCCGCACCATGACCGCCGCCACCCGGACCTCCGCCGACGACGCCGTCCGGCCACCGGCGCAGCCGACCGGTCGGGCCGCGAGGGCTGACGCCCGGCTGCTCACCGGCTGGGGGCTCACGGTGCCGACGCGGGCCGACGTCGTCCACCTCGACGACGTCGACGCCGCGCGCAGCGCTCTCGCCGCTGCCGGGCCGCGCGGGGCGCTGCCCCGCGGCCTCGGGCGCAGCTACGGCGACGCCGCGCAGAACGCCGGCGGGACGGTCCTCGACATGACCGGCTGCGACCGGATCGGGGCTGTCGACCCCGTCACCGGCACGGTGGAGGTCGAGGCCGGCGTGAGCCTCGACGACCTGCTCCGCCGCATCGTGCCGCAGGGCTGGTTCGTGCTGGTCACGCCCGGCACGCGGTACGTCACGGTCGGCGGTGCCATCGCCTGCGACATCCACGGCAAGAGCCATCACCTCGACGGCAGCTTCGCCCGCTCGGTCGAGCGGTTCGACCTGCTCACACCGGACGGCGACGTCCGCACGGTCACGCCGGCCGACGACGTCTTCTGGGCGACGCACGGGGGGATGGGGCTGACCGGTGTCGTGCTCCGCGCGACGCTGCGGCTGCAGCGGGTCGAGACCTCGCTGATCAGCGTCGACACCGAGCGCGCGAACGACCTCGACGACGTCATGGCGCGGATGGCGGCGCGCGACGACGACTACCGGTACTCGGTCGCCTGGATCGACCTGCTCGCCACCGGCGCCTCGACGGGGCGCTCGGTGCTGACGCGCGGCGACCACCTCCGCGCCGACGCCCTGCCGGCGAAACACCGCGACGACCCGCTGCGCTACGACCCCCGCATCAGGGTGAGCGCACCGCCGTGGGTGCCGCCGGGGCTCCTCAACCGGCTGACGGTCCGTGCCTTCAACGAGCTGTGGTTCCGCAAGGCCCCGCGTGAGCAGGTCGGGCACCCGGAGTCGATCGCCACGTTCTTCCACCCCCTCGACATGGTCCGGGGGTGGAACCGCGTCTACGGCCGCAGCGGCTTCCTGCAGTACCAGTTCGTCGTGCCGTTCGGCGCCGAGGCGACGCTGCGCCGCATCGTCGAGGAGCTCGTGCAGCGGCAGTGCCCGTCGTTTCTCGCCGTCCTCAAGCGCTTCGGGCCCGGCAACGGCTGGCTGTCGTTCCCGGAGCCGGGGTGGACGCTCGCCCTCGACATCCCCGCAGCGCTCGACGGCCTCGGTCCGCTCCTCGACCGCCTCGACGAGCAGGTGGTCGCGGCCGGAGGGCGGGTGTATCTCGCCAAGGACTCGCGGCTGCGCCCGGAGCTGCTCCGCGCGATGTACCCCGACCTCGACCGGTGGCGCGAGGTCCGTGCCCGGCTCGACCCCGGCTCGGTGCTCGTGAGCGACCTCTCGCGTCGCCTCGAGCTCGCCTGAGCCTCCCCGATCCCCGATCCCCGATCCCCCAGGAGACCCGTGCGCAACGCCGTCGGCACCGTCCAGAACGTCCTCGTCCTCGGCGGCGGGTCCGACATCGGCGCCGCGATCGCGCTGCGCCTGGTGCAGGACGGCGCCCGCACCGTCGTGCTCGCCGGCCGCCGGCCGGAGGCCTACACCGACGTCGAGGAGCGACTGCGGGCCGCCGGTGCCGCGGACGTGCGCCGCATCGCGTTCGACGCCGACCAGCCCGAGACGCACGAGCGCGTCGTGGCCGACGTCGTCGAGGCCGTCGGCGACCTCGACGTGGCCATGGTCGCCTTCGGCGTTCTCGGCGACCAGTCCGTCGACGAGCGCGATCCCGCCGCCGCCGTCGCCGTCGCGCGCACGAACTACCTCGGTGCCGTGTCGGCGCTGACCGTGCTCGGCGAGCGGCTGCGCCGGCAGGGTCACGGTGCGCTGGTGGTGCTGTCGTCGGTGGCGGGCGAGCGCGTTCGGCGCTCGAACTACGTCTACGGGTCCACCAAGGCGGGTCTCGACGGCTTCGCCACGGGCCTGGCCGACGCGCTGCACGGCTCGGGTGCCCGGGTGCTGGTCGTCCGACCCGGGTTCGTCCGCAGCAAGATGACCGAGGGCATGGAGGACGCGCCGCTGTCCACCACGCCCGAGCGGGTCGCGGAGGCGGTCTCGCGCGGTCTGCGCGGATCGGCGACGGTGGTGTGGGTGCCGGGGGCTCTCCGGCTGGTGATGAGCGCGCTCCGCCACGTCCCGCGTCCGCTGTTCCGGCGCCTGCCGGTGTAGTGGCAGGCGAGGCACGTCGCTCGGCCGCAGGTCGGCCGAGGGTGGTGCAGCTGCTGCCCGCGCTCCACCACCACCAGGTCAGCATCCCGCGGGTGTTCGACGCCGTTCGTCCGCACCTGCAGTCGCAGTACGACGTCGTCCCCGTGGTCAGCCGGTTCCCCAACAGCGGGACGGTGCCTCGAGTGCGGGGGGTCCTCGACGCGCGCCGGCACCGCGGCGACGTCACGCACGTGCTCGGCGACGCGCACTACCTGACCATGCTGCTCGACCGCGAGCGCACCGTGCTGACCGTGCACGACGTCGAGTTCCTCACTCGCGCCGACCGCGCGAAGGCCTTGCTGTACCGCACCTTCTGGCTGCGGCTGCCGCTGCGCAGGTGCGTCCTGGTCACCGTGCCGAGCGAGGCGACGCGTGACGACCTGCTCCGCGAGGTGCCGCTGCCGCCCGACCGCGTGCGCGTCGTGCGCAACCCGGTGCGCGACGAGTTCCGGCCGACGCCGCTGCCGGACCACGCCCGTCCTGTCGTGCTGCTCGTCGGGACGTGGCCGAGCAAGAACCTGCCGCGGTCGGTGGCCGCGCTGACGGGTCTGGACGTCGACGTCGTCGTCGTCGGCCCACTCGACCCGGCGCAGCGCAGCGCGCTCGACCGGAGCGGGTTGCGCGCGACCTCCCTCACCGACCTGTCCGACGACGACGTCGTGCGGGCCTACCGCGAGGCCGACCTCCTGCTGTTCCCGTCCACGTCCGAGGGCTTCGGGGTGCCCGTGCTCGAGGCGCAGGCCAGCGGCCGTCCCGTGGTCACCAGCGACCGGTCGCCGATGCGCGAGGTCAGCGGAGGCGCGGCCGTACTCGTCGACCCGGAGGACGTCGCCTCCATCCGGGCGGGCGTGCGGCGCGTCCTCGACGAGCCCGCGCGCCGCGACGCGCTGGTGCGCGACGGGCTCCGCAACGTCGAGGCCTACCGGCCGGCCGCCGTCGCGGCGGAGTACGCCGCGGTCTACCGCGACGTCCTGTCCGGCGCAGCCGTGGTCGGCGGCTAGGGTCGGCCGGGTGCCCGCTCCCACCGCCGTCCGACGAGGACCCCGGTGATCGCTCCATGGCGGCGCCAGCGGGTGCAGCGGGTGCTGCGGCGGGGGCACGGCGCGCTGCTCCGCCGAGCCGCTGCCCGGACCGCCGACCGCGGCTTCGCGGCGCTGGTCGAGGGGGCGTCCGGACACCAGGCGGCGGCCCTCCAGCAGCGGATGCACGAGCTGCTCCGCGTCGTCGGCCACGAGGCAGCCGCCGGGGCTGAGCCGCCGGCGCAGCTCGTCCCACGGGTCGAGCAGGCGCTGACCGGGGCCGGTCGCGACGTCACGTGGCTGGCGCTGGCGGTGCTCACCGGCCGCCTGCCGCACGGCTTCGAGGTCGTCGCAGCCCACCGCCGGCTCGTGCTCGACGGGCCCGGGGCGGCGCTCGCACCGGCTCTGGCCGCGGTGCTGTCGCCGCTCTCGCCGGACCGGTGGCGACCGGTGCGCGTCGCCGTGCGCGAGGGGGTGGTGCTGGCCGACGTGCACAGCACGGCCGGGCACGACATCCAGACCGGCATCCAGCGCGTCGTGCGCCGCACCGTCCCGCTCTGGGTCCGCGACCACTCGCTGCAGCTGGTGGCGTGGACGCCGTCCGACGACGCGCTGCGCGACCTCGTGCCGCACGAGCAGGAGCGCGTCCTGCGCTGGAGCGGTCCGCTGGGCGACACCCCGCCCGGTCGCGCGGCGACCGTGGTGGTGCCATGGCGCAGCACGCTGCTGCTGCCGGAGGTGCCCGGCCTCGCGCAGTGCGGCCGGCTGGCCGGCCTGGCGGAGCACTCGGGCAACCGGGTGTCCCTGCTGGGCTACGACTGCATCCCGGTGCTCGGCGCCGAGTTCGTGCCCGACCTGCTTCCCACGCTGTTCGCCCGCTACCTCGGCGTGGTGAAGCACGCCGACCGCGTCGCCACGATCAGCGCGTCGGCGGCGGACGAGTTCGGCGGGATCGGCCGGGCGCTGGCCGCCCAGGGCCTGCCGGGCCCGCACGTGCAGGCGGTGCCGCTGGCGACGGAAGTGCCGGCGGCAGAGGTCGGCGAGTCCCCGGCCGGCGATCCGGTGGTGCTCGTCGTCGGCAGCCACGAGCCCCGCAAGAACCACCTGGCGGTCCTGCACGCCGCCGAGCTGCTCTGGCGGGAGGGGTTGCGGTTCCGGCTGCGCCTGCTCGGTGGCCGCGGCTTCGACACCGAGCCGTTCGAGCAGCGGCTCGCGGACCTCGAGGCGGCCGGACGGCCCGTGGAGGTGCTGCGCGGGCCCTCCGACGTGCAGGTGTGGGAGGCGTTCCGGACCGCCCGCTTCTCCGTCTTCCCGTCGCTCTACGAGGGCTACGGCCTGCCGGTCGTCGAGTCGCTGGCCTTCGGGACGCCGGTCGTCGCGACCTGCTACGGCAGCACCGGTGAGCTCGAGGCTCTCGGCGGGACCGTGCCGGTCGACCCGAGGGACGACGACGCGCTGACCGACGCGGTGCGGCGGCTGCTGACCGACGACGACGCCGTGGCCGCTCTACGCGCCCAGGCGCTGGCCCGCCCGGTGCGCACGTGGGAGGAGTACGCCCGCGAGGCCTGGGCCGTGCTCGTGCCGTGACGGCTCGACTCCTGGCGGTCCTGCCTGACCGCCTGCTCCTCGTCCTGCTCTGGACCTGCCTCTCGGTCGGCGTCACGACCGTCGCGGGAGTGCACCGGCCGGTGGTCGTGCTGCCGTTGACCGGGCTGCTCGTCGCTGCCACCTGGCGCTGGCACCCGCCTCGCCCGCCGGTGTGCCGGGGTGACGGGGCGGCCGCGGCCCTGTGCCTGCTCGTCGTGGCGGGATGGGTGCTGGTGCAGCTGCCGTTCGCCTCCGAGCGGCTCGTGGTGACCCGCGACCCGGACGTCTACACGCTCGCCGCGCTCGACCTGGTCGACAGCGCTGAGCCGGCGATCGACGTCGTGGTCGGCAGCACAGCCAGCATCGGCTTCAGCAGCGACGGCGGCGGCGCCTTGCTGCCGCAGGGCGCGCACGTGGTGCCGGCGCTCGCCGCTGTCGCCGGGTGGGTCGGGGGGACCGGCGCGGTCCTGGCCGCGAACCTCGTGCTGGGTGGAGCGGCGCTCGTCTCGCTGTTCGCCCTTGGCCGGCGAGTGGTCGGCTCGTGGTGGGCACTCGTGCCGGTGGCCGCCCTGGCGCTGTCCCTGCCGATGGTCGCGTTCAGCCGGGCCCTGTACTCCGAGCCGCTGGCCGCGGCGCTGACGCTGCTGGGCGCCGCCCTGCTGGTCGACGCCTGGCGGCTCGGCCGGAGCCATGACCTCCTGCTGGCGGGGCTCGCGCTCGGTGCGGTCGCGCTGGTCCGGATCGACGGGCTGCTCGTGCTGGCCGGCGTGCTCGCCGGGCTCACGCCGCTGGCCCTGCTGACCGGCCGGGCCGCCGAGCCCGCGCGGCGGTGGGGCAGCCTGCTCGTCGCTGCGGGGGCGGTACCCGTCGGGCTGCTCGGGTTGGCCGACGTGGTGCGCTGGAGCGGCGACTACGCAGGAGACCTGCTCTCGCAGCTCGCCCCGCTGGCCGCGGCTGCCACCGTCGCCGTGGTGCTCTCCGCCGTGGTGGCCGGACTGGTGAGCTGGCGGGCTCTCCCACCAGCGGTGCCGCGGTGGACCGCCCGAGCCGCTCCCGTGCTCGGCTGCGTCCTCGTCGTGCTGTGGGTCGCGCTTGCGACGAGGCCGGCGTGGTACGAGAGCCGGGCCGGGAAGTCGAACAGCCTGGTGGCAGCGCTGCAGAGCGCCGAGGGTGCGGCCGTCGACGGCAGGCGGCAGTACCACGAGCTGTCGCTGCTCTGGCTGCACTGGCACTGGGGGCCCGTCACCGTCGTGCTCGGGCTGCTCGGGCTCGCGGCGTGGGTGGCACTGGGACTCA
>JBKHYE010000149.1:0-31998 GCA_046565705.1 Actinomycetes bacterium | reverse complement strand
CGACGAGGCGTCGGTCGCCCGCGCGCTCGACGACGTCGACGGCGTCGTGCACTGCGCGGCGGTGGTGTCGATGCGCCGCGACGACGCGCTCGAGATCACGCGCACGAACCTGCGCGGCACCGAGCTCGTCGTGGGCGGCGCCGTCGAGCGGGGCGTGCCGCGCGTCGTCGCGGTGTCGAGCGTGGCCGCGCTGTGGAACGGACGCACCGACCGGCTCACCCGCGACAGCCCGGTCGGCGACTCGGTGCACCCGTACGCGCGCAGCAAGGCGGCTGTCGAGGCGTACCTGCGGACGCTGCAGGACGGCGGCGCGCCGCTGGCCACCACGCTGCCCGCCGGCGTGCTCGGGCCGCCGGCCGGGTCCGCCGCGAGCGAGGCGCTGGAGGGCGTCGTGCGCGCGCTGCGCACCCGGGTGCTGCCGTGTCCGCACGTGCGCTTCACGTCCGTCGACGTGCGCGACCTCGCGCAGGTGCACCTCGCGCTGCTCGACCCTGGAGCGCCGAGTCAGCGGTACCTGGTCGGCGGGCACCAGTTCCGCGTCCGCGACCTCGCGGCCGACCTGACGGCCGTCACGGGGCACCGGGTGCTCGCGATGCCGCTGCCGGGCGCCGTCATGCGGACGGTGGGGCGCGTGCTCGACCGCACACCGCTGGAGACGGTGCTCACCGGCGAGGGGATGGTCGCGTACACGATGCAACCCGAGGTCGACGACTCGCCCGTGGCGCGTGAGCTCGGCGTGCGGTGGCGCGATCGGCGACGCACGCTGGCCGACGGGCTGCGCGGCATGGTCGAGGCTGGGCTGGTGCCGGCGAGACTCGCCGGCCGCGCGATGGAGGGAGCGGCCTGATGCCCACTGCCCGGACCGAGGTGCTCATCGATGCGCCGATCGACGTCGTCTGGCGGACCATGCTCGACACCGACGCCTACGGCGAGTGGAACCCGTTCATCGTGCGGGTCGACCGGCTCGCCGGCCGGCCGCCGGAGGTGGGTGACGACCTGCGCCTGCACGTGCGCTTCAAGGGCGGCGGGAGCGTCACGACCGTCGAGCGCATCACCGCGATGGACGAGCCGCGCGACGGGCGCGCGCTGCTGGAGTACGACTTCCTCGGCCCGTTCGCGACGCTGCGCATGGTGCGCGGTCGTCGTCGTCAGGAGCTGACCGCCGAGGGCGACGGCACGCGGTACGCGACGAGCGAGACGCTGCGCGGCTGGTTGGCGTGGGCCGCTCCCATCGGGCGCGTGCAGGACGGGTTCGAACGGCACGCGAACGCGCTCAAGCAGCGCGCGGAGGCGCTCCACCGAGCGGCAGGACCCTTGCACTCCGGATAGAACACGTTCTAGTGTCCGCGTCGTCGACCGAGGAGGGAGCGACGTGGCGCAGCTGGGCTTCTGGAGGATCGCGACCGAGGACCCCGAGCGGGTGGCTCTGGTCGAGCCGGACGGCACGGAGCACCGGGCGGGAGACCTGCACGACGCCTGCAACTCGGTCGTGCACGGGCTGCGTGCCCTGGGGGTCCAGAAGGGGGACGTCGTCGCGACGCTGCTGCCGAACTCGGCGGCCCTCGAGGTGCTGCTCGCCGTCTCGCAGGCCGGCATGTACGTCGTGCCGATCAACTACCACTCGGTCGGTCCCGAGATCGCGTACATCATCGAGGACAGCGAGGCCAAGGCGTTCATCGCGCACGAGCGCTTCGGCGCCGAGGCGGTGCGGGCGGCGAAGGAGATCGCGCTGCCGACCGAGGCGCGCTTCGCCGTCGGGGAGATCGACGGCTTCCGCCCGTACGCCGACCTGAAGGCCGGTCAGCCGACGACGCCGCCGGACGACCGCGCGGCCGGCACGCTGATGAACTACACGTCGGGCACCACCGGCAAGCCCAAGGGCGTCAAGCGGCCGCTTCCCCCGCTCGACCCGGACATGATGGCCGAGATGCAGACCTTCCTGCACATGCTCTTCGGCATCGAGAACTTCGCCGACAACGTGCACCTGGTCGTCGCGCCGACCTACCACACGGCGGTCACGCAGTTCATGCAGACGGCGCTGCACGCCGGCCACCGCGTCGTGCTCATGGACAAGTGGACGCCGGAGGGCACGCTCGAGCGCATCGAGAAGTACCGCGTGACGACCAGCCACATGGTGCCGACGATGTTCCACCGCATGCTGCAGCTGCCCGACGAGGAGCGGCTGAAGTACGACGTCTCGTCGCTGCGCCACGTGATCCACAGCGCCGCGCCGTGCCCGGTGCCGACCAAGCACAAGATGCTCGAGTGGTGGGGCCCGGTCATCTGGGAGTACTACGCCGCGACCGAGGGCGGCGGCACGACCGCCTCGCCGCAGGACTGGCTGAAGAAGCCGGGCACGGTCGGCAAGGCCTGGCCGGGCAGCAAGGTCAAGATCCTCGACGACGACGGCAACGAGCTGCCGCCGGGCCAGATCGGCACCGTCTGGATGAAGATGGGCGACCGCACGTTCGAGTACCACAAGGACCCGGACAAGACGAAGAAGAGCTGGAACGAGCAGGGCTTCTTCACCGTCGGCGACGCGGGCGAGCTCGACGAGGACGGCTACCTGTTCCTCCGTGACCGCAAGATCGACCTCATCATCGCGGGTGGGGTGAACATCTACCCGGCCGAGATCGAGGCGGTGCTCCTGCAGCACCCGAAGGTCAACGACGCCGCGGTGTTCGGCGTCCCCGACGACGACGCAGGCGAGCAGATCAAGGCGGCCGTGCAGCCGGCCGACGGCGTCGAGGCGGGACCCGAGCTCGAGCGTGAGCTCATCGCCTACTGCCAGGACAACCTGGCGAAGTACAAGACGCCGCGGTCGGTCGACTTCGTGCAGGACTTCCCGCGGACCGCGACCGGCAAGCTCGTCAAGCGCGTGCTGCGCGACCCGTACTGGGCCGGCCGCACGTCGCAGCTGGTGTGAGCGCCATGACCGACGCTGCCACCCCGACCGAGGTGCTCGAGGCGCCGCACGTCATGGAGTTCCCGTACACGCGGTCGACCGGGCCGGTGGTCGGGGCGTTCCTCACGGCGCTGCGCGACCGGCAGGTGGTCGGTGCACGCGACAGCGCCGGCCGCGTCCTCGTCCCGCCGCCGGAGTACGACCCGGCCACGGCCGCCGCAGTCAGGGCTGACGAGCTCGTGCCGGTCGCGTCGGAGGGCGTCGTGACGAGCTGGTCCTGGAACCCGAAGCCCCGGGCCGGCCAGCCGTTCGACCGGCCGTTCGCGTGGGCGCTCGTGCGCCTCGACGGCGCCGACACCGGTCTGCTGCACGCGCTCGACGCGCCGCGCGACGGCGTCCGGACGGGCATGCGGGTGCGCATCCGCTGGGCCGAGGAGACGACGGGCCACGTGCACGACATCGCCTGCTTCGAGCCGGTGGAGGGGCAGTGACCGAGGCCGTAGAGAAGGACACGAGCGGACCGGTCACCGGCATCGTCACGCCGATCCGGCTCGAGTACCGCTACACGCCGGGGACCGCGGCCTCGATGTTCCTGCGTGGGATGAAGCAGGGCGAGGTGCGCGGCCGGCGGTGCCCGTCGTGCTCGAAGGTCTACGTGCCGCCGCGCGCCGGCTGCCCGATGTGCGGCGTCGAGTTCGCCGAGGAGGTGCTGGTGAAGGACACCGGCACCCTCGTCACGTTCGCCGTCGTGAACGTGAACTTCGCCAACCGCGTCATCGACCTGCCGTACGTGTCGGCGGAGGTCCTGTTCGACGGGGCCGACACCACGACGATGGTGCTGCTCACCGGCGTACCGGTCGACGAGGTGCGCATGGGCATGCGCGTGAAGGCGCACTGGCTCCCGCGCGAGGAGTGGGACTTCTCGATGACGAACATCGACCACGTCGAGCCGATCGACGAGCCCGACGCCGACTACGAGTCGTTCAAGGAGCACGTCTGATGCGCGATGTGGCGGTCGTCTCCTACGCGCAGTTCGCGACGCGCCGCGAGGACCGGCGCAACGAGGTCGAGATGCTGCTGCCGGTGCTGCGCGAGGCGCTCGAGCCGACCGGCCTGACGACGCAGGAGATCGGGTTCACGGTCTCGGGGTCCAGCGACTACCTCGCCGGCCAGGCGTTCGCGTTCGTCTCGGCGCTCGACGCCGTCGGACCGTGGCCGCCGATCGCCGAGTCGCACGTCGAGATGGACGGCGCGTTCGCGCTGTACGAGGCGTGGGTGCGGCTGCAGCACGGCGACATCGACACCGCGCTGGTGTACGCGTTCGGCCGCAGCTCACCCGGCGACGTCGCGCGGGTGCTGTCGCTGCAGCTCGACCCGTACCTCGTCGCGCCGCTGTGGCCGGACGCCGTCAGTCTCGCGGCGCTGCAGGCGCGGGCGCTGCTCGACGCCGGCGGTGCCGACGACAAGGACCTCGCCCGAGTCGTCGCGCGCAGCCGCCGCAACGCGCAGGGCAACCCGCACGCGCAGCTGTCCGGCGACGCCGACGAGGCGTCCCTGCTCGACGAGCCGCTCTACGCCGACCCGCTGCGGATGCACGACTGCCCACCGGTCAGCGACGGCGCGGCCGTCGTCGTGCTGGCGGCGGGCGACAAGGCACGCGAGCTGTGCGAGCGGCCGGCGTGGATCCGCGGCATCGACCACCGCATCGAGGCGCAGAACGTCGGTGCGCGCGACCTGACGACGTCGACCTCGACGGCGTTGGCGGCGCAGAAGGCGGGCCTCGACCCGGCGTCGGTCGACGTCGCCGAGCTGCACGCGCCGTTCTCGCACCAGGAGCTGGTGCTCGCCCGCTCGATGGGCCTCGACGAGGACCGCACGAGCATCAACCCCTCGGGCGGTGCGCTGGCGTCGAACCCGGTGATGGCGGCCGGGCTCGTGCGCATCGGCGAGGCGGCGCAGCGGCTCATGGACGGTGAGGGGGAGCGCGCCGTCGCACACGCCACCAGCGGGCCGTGCCTGCAGCAGAACCTCGTGTGCGTCCTGGAGGCCACCTCATGAGAACAGCCCACGCCGTCGCTCGCTGCGCTCACGACGCCGCGGGGACCCCGAAGTGAGTGGGCAGCGGGCCGCCGTCCTCGGGACGGGGCAGACCAATCACGTCGCCAAGCGCGAGGACGTCTCGATGGGCGGGCTGGTGCGCGAGGCCGCGCAGCGTGCGCTCGAGGACGCCAGCCTGGACTGGAGCGACATCGACGCCGTGGTGCTCGGCAAGGCGCCCGACATGTTCGAGGGCGTGATGATGCCCGAGCTGTACCTCGCCGAGGCGCTCGGCGCCGTCGGCAAGCCGCTGATCCGCGTGCACACCGCCGGGTCGGTCGGCGGGTCGACGGCGATCGTCGCGACGCACCTGGTCCAGGCCGGCATCCACGACCGCGTGCTCACGGTCGCGTTCGAGAAGCAGTCCGAGAGCAACGCGATGTGGGCGCTGTCCATCCGCATCCCGTTCTCCCAGCCGCTCGTCGCCGGCGCCGGCGGCTACTTCGCACCGATCGTGCGCGGCTACATCCGCAAGTCCCAGGCACCGCTCGACACCGGCTTCAAGGTGGCGCTGAAGGACCGGCTCAACGCGCTGAAGAACCCGTACGCGCACGTGCAGGACGCCGACATCACCTTCGAGAAGGTCGCTGAGTCGCCGCTGCTCTGGGACCCGATCCGCTACGCGGAGACGTGCCCGTCCTCCGACGGCGCGGGCGCCATGGTCATCGGCAGCGAGCGCGCCGCCGAGGCCAGCGACCGACCGGTTGCGTGGGTGCACGGCACGGCGGTGCGCAGCGAGCCGACGATGGGCGCCGGGCGCGACCGGGTGAACCCGCACGCCGGCCGCGAGTGTGCCAAGGCGTGCTACGCCGAGGCCGGCATCACCGACCCGTTCCGGCAGATCGACTGCGCGGAGATCTACGTGCCGTTCTCGTGGTTCGAGCCGATGTGGCTCGAGAACCTCGGCTTCGCCGAGGAGGGCACCGGCTGGAAGATGGTGCACGACGGGACCACCGCTCTCGACGGCGAACTGCCGATCAACATGTCCGGCGGCGTCCTGTCGTCGAACCCGATCGGCGCCAGCGGAATGATCCGGTTCCTCGAGGTCGCGAACCAGGTCCGCGGCACCGCCGGCGAGCACCAGGTGCCGGACGCGAGGGTGGCGATGGGCCACGCCTACGGCGGCAGCTCGCAGTTCTTCGCGATGTGGGTCGTCGGGTCGGAGAAGCGATGACCGGGCGGCTGGAGGGAAGGGTCGCCCTGATCACCGGGGGCGCCCGCGGCATGGGGGCGGCGACCGCGCGGCTGTTCGTCGCCGAGGGGGCCAAGGTGGCGCTCGCCGACGTGCTGCCCGAGGTCAAGGAGACCGCCGGCTCGCTCGGCGACGCCGCTCTCGCGCTGACGCTCGACGTCACGGACGAGAGCGGCTGGCGCGACGCCGTCGCGCAGGTGGAGCAGCACTTCGGTCAGCTCGACGTGCTCGTCAACAACGCCGGTGTGCTGCTGATGGACGAGCTCGAGAAGACGAGCACCGAGACCTACCGCAAGGTCAACGACGTCAACGCGCTCGGCTGCTTCCTGGGCATGCGCGAGGCGACAGCGGCCCTGAAGCGGGCCGGCGGCGGCGCGATCGTCAACGTCTCGAGCGTCGAGGGGCTCGGCGGCAACCGGTTCCTCGTCGCGTACACCGGCAGCAAGTTCGCGGTGCGCGGCATGACCAAGGCCGCCGCGATCGAGCTCGCGCGCGACGGCATCCGGGTGAACAGCGTGCACCCCGGCGGCATCGACACCGCGATGGTGCGCCACTTCATCCCCGACGACGACTCGATGGCCTGGATGGGCCGGCAGGTGCCGATGAAGCGCCCGGGTCAGCCGGAGGAGGTCGCGGAGGCGGTCGCCTTCCTGGCCAGCGACGCCGCCTCGTACATCACCGGGGCGGAGCTCGCCGTGGACGGCGGGGCGACCGCCGGCTCCGGCTTCAAGCACTGAGGACAGGAGCGCTCGCATGCCGACGCAGCACATCAACCTCGCCGACCTGTTCGAGAACGTCGTCGACGCCGTGCCTGACCGCGAGGCGCTCTACTGCGAGGGCCGGCGCCTGACGTTCCGCGAGCTCGACGAGCGCGCGAACCGGCTGGCGCACCACTTCGCCTCGCTCGGTGTCGGTGCCGGCGACCACGTCGGCTGCCACATGATGAACGGCACCGAATACGTCGAGACGATGCTGGCGCTGTTCAAGCTGCGCGCCGTCCCGGTGAACGTGAACTACCGCTACGTCGACGAGGAGCTGCGCTACCTCTACTCCGACGCCGACCTGGTCGGCGTCGTGTTCGACGCCGACTTCGCGGACCGGGTCGTGCGCGTCGCGCCGAAGGTGGAGAAGCTGAGGCACTTCGTCGTCGTCGGCGCGACCGGCGGCGTCGAGCTGCCCGACGGCGCGGTGCCGTACGAGGACGCGATCGCCGCGCAGCCGGCCGACCGCAGCGGCTTCCCCGAGCGGTCCGAGGACGACCTGTTCCTCATCTACACCGGCGGCACCACCGGCATGCCGAAGGGCGTGATGTGGCGCCAGGAGGACCTCTTCTACGCCGGCATGTTCGGCGGCTACCCGGCCGGCGACCCGATCAGGGACCCGGCCGAGGCCGGCCCTCGCGCCGCGGCGAACTCGCCGCTCGTGTCGTTCCCGGCCGCACCGCTGATGCACGGCGCGGCCGAGCTCGGCACGTTCATCAACCTGCTCGGCGGCGGCAAGGTCGTGCTCATCCGCAAGTACACCGGCGACGGTGTGCTGAAGCTGATCGACCAGGAGAAGGCCAACACGGTCACGATCGTCGGCGACGCGATGGCGGTGCCGATCGTCGAGGCGCTCGAGCGCGGCCACTCCTACGACCTGTCGTCGTGGATCGTGCTCGCCTCGGCCGGTGCGCTGCTGTCGCAGCCGATGCGCGACGCGCTGACCAAGCACCAGCCGAACCTGTTCATTATCGACAACTTCGGCTCGTCCGAGACCGGTTACAACGGCGCGGCGCCGCCCGGTGCGAAGGTGAGCGACGGGCTGAAGTTCGCCATCAACGAGCGCACTCAGGTGCTCGGCGACGACCTGAAGCCGATCCGGCCGGGGTCGGACGAGATCGGGTGGGTCGCGCAGCGGGGGCACATCCCGCTCGGCTACTACAACGACCCGGTCAAGACGGCGAAGACGTTCGTCGAGGCCGGCGGCGAGCGCTGGGTGCTGCCCGGCAACATGGCGCGCGTCGACGCCGACGGCACGATGCACTTCCTCGGCCGCGGCTCGGTGTGCATCAACTCCGGCGGCGAGAAGATCTACCCCGAGGAGGTCGAGGCGGCGCTCAAGACGCACCCGGCCATCCTCGACGCCGTCGTCGCGGGTGTGCCGGACGAGCGCTGGGGTCAGCGCGTCGCCGCCGTCCTGCAGCTGCGTGACGGCGCGACGGCGCCGACGCAGGAAGAGGTCGAGCAGCACCTCGCCACGCACATCGCGCGCTACAAGGTGCCGCGGGTGCTGCAGGTGGTCGACACCATCCAGCGCTCGCCGAGCGGCAAGGCCGACTACGGCTGGGCGGCCAAGGTGCTGCAGCAGGCCGCGGGGGTGTCGGCCTGATGGACTGGGCGGCCACGGTCGGCGCTCTGGTGCACCGCCGCGCCGGTGACGACAGAACCGGGCTGATGACGCACGACCGGTCGTGGACCTGGGCCGAGCACACGGCCGAGGCGGCCGCCCGCGCCGCCTGGTACGCGGCGGACCGGCGGAAGCGCGACGCCTCCGGTCCGCCGCACGTCGGCGTGCTGATGGAGAACGTGCCGGAGTTCAGCTTCTGGCTGGCCGCAGCCGCCGTCGGGCGGTTCGTGCTCGTCGGTCTCAACCCGTTGCGCACCGGCGACGCGCTGGCGCGCGACGTCCGCAGCACCGCCTGCGACCTCGTGCTCGCCGACGCCGCGTCGCACGCGCGGTTCGACGGTCTCGACCTCGGCGGTGCGCGGGTCCTCGACCCGTCGGCCGTCGACTACCCGGCGGCCGACCTGCCGGCCAACGACGCCGAGGCCGGCGACCTGTACCTGCTCATCTTCACCAGCGGCACGACCGCCGACCCGAAGGCGGTGAAGTGCTCGCAGGGCAAGATCGCGCTGTCCGGGCAGGGCGTGGCCTTCCGTGTCGACCTCACGGCGGACGACGTCACCTACGTCAGCATGCCGATGTTCCACTCCAACGCCGTCATCGCCGGCTGGACCCCCGCACTCGCGACGGGGTCGGCGCTGGCGCTGCGGCCGAGGTTCTCCGCGTCGCAGTTCGTCCCCGACGTGCGCAAGTACGGCGCCACGTACGCCAACTACGTCGGCACGCCGCTGTCCTACGTGCTGGCACAGCCCGAGCAGCCGGACGACGCCGACAACCCGCTGCGGCGGCTGTTCGGCAACGAGGCGGCGCCCGCGGACATCGAGCGGTTCGCGCAGCGGTTCGGCTGCCAGGTGCAGGACGGCTTCGGCTCGACCGAGGGCGGCATCAGCATCAGCCGCGCGCCCGAGACGCCGCCCGGCTCGCTCGGCCTGCCGAACGGCGACGTGCGCGTGCTCGACCCGGAGACCGGCGAGGAGCTGCCGCGGGCGCGGTTCGACGACGCCGGCCGGCTGCTCAACGCCGACGAGGCGGTCGGCGAGCTGGTGGGCATGGACGGGCCTGGCCTGTTCGAGGGCTACTGGAACGCCGACGAGGACGACGCCCGGCGGCTGCGCGACGGCAAGTACTGGAGCGGCGACCTCGGCTACCGCGACGAGGACGGATTCCTGTACTTCGCGGGCCGCGGCGGCGACCGCCTGCGGGTCGGCGGCGAGAACTTCACCGCAGCACCGATCGCGCGGCTGCTCGGCCGGCACCCCGACGTGGTCGAGGTCGCGGTGTACGCGGTTCCTGACCCGGTGGCGGGCGACCAGGTGATGGCGACCGTGGTGCCGGGAGATCGCTTCGACCCGGCCGGGCTGATCCAGTGGGCGGCGCTGCAGCCCGACGCGGTGCCGGTGCAGCTGCCGCGATTCGTGCGCGTGACGTCCGACCTGCCGCGCACCGCGACGGGCAAGCTCGTCGTGCGTGCGCTCGCGCAGCAGCGGTGGGACGGCGACGGCGTGTGGGTGCGCGACGGCGACGACCTGCGGCTGCGGCCGATGACCGACGAGGACCGGGCCGAGCTGGCGCGCGCCTTCGAGGGCTCGGGCCGCGTGCTCGTGTGAGCTGCCGCGACGTCCTGCTCACCGGCGCTGGACGGGGGCTCGGCGCTGCGGCCTCGGAGCGGCTGGTGGCGGCCGGATGGCGGGTGTTCGCCGCCGACCTCGAGCCGCCGGTGCCGTCCGCCGGTGTGGTGCCCGTGCAGCTGGACGTCACGGACCAGGCGAGTGTCGACGCCGCGGTGCGTTCGGTGTCGGCGACGGCCGACGGACTCGGCGGCGTCGTCCACTTCGCCGGGCTGCTGCGCGTGGGCTCGGTCGCCGAGGTGCCGACCGAGGTGGTCGCGAACGTGCTCGACGTCAACGTGCTGGGCGTGCAGCGGGTGACGCGGGCGTTCCTGCCGCTGGTCGAGAAGGGGCGCGGGCGCGTCGTCGTCATCAGCTCCGAGACGGGCGTGCAGACGGCGGCGCCGTTCAACGGGGTCTACGCGATGAGCAAGCACGCCGTCGAGGCGTACGCCGACGCGCTGCGGCGCGAGCTGATGCACGTCGGCGTCCCGGTGGTGAAGGTGCAGCCCGGGCCGTTCCGCACGCAGCTGGTGGCGGACGGGGCACGGCAGTTCGAGCAGGCGGCGCAGGAGAGCGAGCGCTTCTCCGACGTGCTGCGCGGGTTCGCCCGGTACATGCCGCGCGAGCTGGGCAAGGCGCACGACCCCGCCCTGCTCGCCGAGGTCGTGCTCGCGGCGCTCACCGAGGAGCGGCCGAAGCCGGCGTACCTGGTGCACCCCGACCGCACGCGGATGCTGCTCGAGCGGTTGCCCGTGCGTGCGGCGGACCGGGCGCTCGAGCTCGCCGTCAAAGCGATGGCGCGTCGCGGCCGCAGGGCCCGCTGAGCCGTGTCCGACACGCCAATCGCCAGTGGGAGTGGGTGCTTGCGCCCGGCCCGTGCTCGGTAGAAGTTCCCGCGGAGAACTTCTGCTCAGCAGCGTGCAGAGCCAGGGCGCGTGGACGATGCGCACGGCACGAGGGAGGACTGCCATGACGGCTCCACGATCGACGCTCGACACGGCACTGCTCGTCGTGGTGGTGCTCAACCTGCTGTGTGCACCGTGGTCGTGGATCGACGACGGCGTCACGCCGTCCTGGGTCGTCTACCCCCTGGTGCTGCTGGTCGCGCTGTACCGGCTCACGCGCCAGGACCGCGGCCGGCTGATGGTCGCCATCGCGGCCAGCGTGTTCCTCGTCGTCCACATCCCGTGGGTCGTCGCAGCGGTCAGCGGCGACGAGAACCCGCTCGACCCCGACGGCCCGTTCAACCCGGGACAGTGGCTCGTCACGCTCCTGGTGGCGCCGCTCGCTGCTGCCGCCGTCGCCTGGCCTGCGTGGCGGCAGCACCGCGGGCGGCACCTCGGGGACGGCACGCCGACCACGGCGTAGGCCGGACGGCCGGCCCTCCCGCGCTGGAACGAGGCCGTAGGCGTACTAGAACGTGTTCTTGTTCTCAGGCGCTCCTGCCTTGCCGCGAGCGGTCCTCAGCAGGTAGAACGTGTTCTCACAGGCGAAGGGCGGTGCCGGTCATGCACCTGCAGTACACCGAGCAGCAGCAGGCGCTGCGCGACGAGCTGCGCGCGTACTTCGGCCAGCTCATGACGCCCGAGCGCGTCGCCTCGCTGGCGCAGGGCGAGCTCGACGGACCCGCCTACAAGGAGATCATCCGGATCCTCGGCCGGGACGGCTGGCTCGGGCTGTCCTGGCCGGAGGAGTACGGCGGCCAGGGCCGCAGCCTGCTCGACCAGTACATCTTCTTCGACGAGGCCCAGCGGGCCAGCGTCCCGGTCCCGTTCCTGACCACCAACACCGTCGGGCCGACGATCATGGCGTTCGGGAGCGACGAGCAGAAGTCGTTCTTCCTGCCGAAGATCCTGGCCGGCGAGCTGCACTTCTCCATCGGCTACAGCGAGCCGGGCGCAGGCACCGACCTGGCCAGCGTCACGACGACGGCGGTGCGCGACGGCGACCACTACGTCATCAACGGCCAGAAGATGTGGACCAGCCTCATCCAGCACGCCGACTACGTCTGGCTGGCCTGCCGCACCGACCCCGAGGCTCAGCGCCACAAGGGCCTGTCGATCCTCATCGTGCCGACCGACGCCGAGGGCTTCAGCTACACGCCGGTGCACACCATCGGCGGCGGCTACACCAGCGCCACCTACTACGACGACGTCCGCGTCCCGGTGACCAACGTGGTGCTCGGCGAGAACCGCGGCTGGGAGCTCATCACCAACCAGCTGAACCACGAGCGGGTCGCGCTGTCGAGCGCCGGCATGGTCGAGCGGCGCATCCTCGACGTCCGGCGCTGGGCGCAGGACACCAAGCTGGCCGACGGCCGTCGCGTCATCGAACAGGAGTGGGTGCAGCTCTCGCTCGGCCGGTTGCACGCCAAGCTCGAGTTCCTCAAGCTGCTGAACTGGAAGGTCGCCTGGAGCGCCACCAAGGGCTCGGTCGACATGGCCGACGCCAGCGCCGTCAAGGTGTTCGGCAGCGAGTTCTACATCGAGGCGTACCGCGCGTTGATGGAGATCATCGGCCAGGCGTCGGTGCTGCAGAAGGACTCCGCCGGCGCGGTGCTGACGGCCGACCTCGAGCGGATGGCGCGAAACACCCTCGTCCTGACCTTCGGCGGCGGCACCAACGAGATCCAGCGCGACATCATCTCGATGGTCGGCCTCGCCATGCCGCGCGCGCCGCGATAGGCCGACACACAGGAGACCGGGGACATGGACTTCACGACCACCGAGGACCAGCAGGCGCTCGTCGCGCTGGCCCGCGAGATCCTCGGCGACCTCGCGACGCCCGAGCGCCTCGCGACGCTCGAGAAGGACGGCACCTGGCTCGACGCTCAGCTGTGGTCGCGGCTTGCCGACGCCGGCGTCGCGGGAGCCGCGCTGCGCGAGGACGTCGGTGGCGGCGGCATGGGCTTCCTCGAGCTCGCGCTGCTGCTCGAGCAGGTGGGCGCGCACGTCGCGCCGGTTCCGCTGCTCGAGACCGTCGTGTCCGCCGCGCTCCCGCTGGACGCGTTCGGCACCGAGGAGCAGCGACAGCGCGACCTGCCCGACGTCGCCGCCGGACGCGCGCTGCTCACCGCAGCGCTGGTCGAGAGCGGCCGCGACGACCCGCGCCGCCCGTCGACCACCGCGACGGCCGACGGCGACGGGTTCCGGCTGACCGGCACGAAGTCCTGCGTGCCGCTCGCCCAGCAGGCGCGCCGCATCCTCGTCGCCGCGTCGCTCGGTGACGGTCGTGCCGTCCTCGGCTGGGTCGAGCCGACGGCGGACGGCGTGACGCTGCGGGCGCAGACCGCGACGCACGGACAGCCCCAGGCGGAGGTCGAGCTGGCCGACGTCGTCGTCGCGGCCGAGGACGTGCTCGCCGGCCCCGACCGCGGCGACGAGGTGCTCGGCTGGGTCCTCGACCGCACGCTCGCGGGCCTGTCGGCGCTCGCGGTCGGCGTCAGCGGCCGGGCGCTCGCGATGTCCGCGGAGTACACGACGAACCGCGTGCAGTTCGGCCGGCCGATCGCGACGTTCCAGGCCGTGGGGCACCGGCTAGCGGACGCGTACGTCGACGTCGAGGGGATGCGCCTGACGACGCTGCAGGCGGCCTGGCTGCTCGACACCGGGCTGCCCGCGAGCACCGAGGTCGCGGTCGCGAAGTGGTGGGCCGCCGAGGGCGGGCACCGCGTCGCGCACGCCGCGCAGCACGTGCACGGCGGCGTCGGCGTCGACGTCGAGTACCCGCTGGCCCGTTACTTCCGCTGGTCGAAGGCGATCGAGATGACGCTGGGCCCGGCCACCGCACAGTCGCTCCGGCTCGGCGCGCACCTGGCCGCCGAGCCCGCCTGAGAGGACCGCACGTGACCGACCGACTCTCCCTCGCCGGCCGCTCGGCGCTCGTCACCGGCGCGGGCCAGGGCATCGGCCGCGCAGAGGCGCTCGCGCTGTCAGCGGCCGGCGCGCGCGTCGTCGTCAACGACTACGACGCCGACGCCGCCAAGGCCGTCGTCCAGGAGATCTCGTCGGCAGGGGGCGAGGCCGTCGCCGCGCCGGGCGACGTCTCGAGCTGGTCGACTGCCGAGGAGCTCGTGCGCACCGCGGTCGAGGAGTTCGGCCGGCTCGACATCCTCGTCAACAACGCCGGCGTGCTGCGGGACCGCCTGGTGTTCAACATCTCCGAGGAAGAGTGGGACACCGTCATCGGCGTGCACCTCAAGGGGCACGCCGCGACGACGCGCTTCGCCACGGCGCACTGGAGGGAGCGGTCGAAGGCCGGTGAGGAGGTCGACGGGCGCGTCGTCAACACCTCGTCCGAGGCGTTCCTGTTCGGCTCGCCCGGCCAGCCGAACTACGCCGCGGCGAAGGCCGGCATCACCGCGCTGACGCTCTCGACGGCGAACGCGTGCGGCCGGTTCGGTGTGCGGGCGAACGCCATCTGCCCCCGCGCCCGCACCGCGATGACCGCCGACGTGTTCGGCGAGGCGCCGGCCGAGGGGACCGACCCGCTGTCGGTGGACCACGTCGCGCCGCTGGTCGTGTGGCTGGCATCGCCGGCGGCTGCCGCGGTCACCGGTCAGGTCTTCGTCGCGTACGGCCCGATGGTGGCGCTCGCGAGCGCGCCCGCCGTCGAGCAGCGCTTCGACGCCGACGGCCCGACCTGGACCGTCGAGGGCCTCGACGGTGCGCTCTCGCCCTACTTCGCCGACCGGGACGCCACGAAGTGCTTCCGCGCCGACGCGTTCCTCTCGCTGTCCTGATCGCCGTCCGGGGCTCAGCCCGACGGAACCGGCTCCTCGCGCAGCACCAGGTCGATCGCGCCCTCGATGTCGCGCCACACCTCGGCCGTTCCGATGCGACCGCCGAGCCAGGCGATCTGCCGGGCGAACCACACGTCCTGCAGGATGCTCGCGTAGCCCTCGTCGTCGGGCGTGCTCTGGCCGTCCCCGCGCAGCGCCTGGATGATGAGGTCGTTCATCAGGCCGCGCACGCGGTTGACCTCGGCGGCCATCGTCGCGTCGGCGGCCATCATCGCCCGCACCATGGCGTCGGTGAGGTTCGGGTCGCGCTGCAGGTTGCGGGTGGAGCGCTCGAGCACGTAGGAGACGCGCTCGCGGCGCGTGGCGCCCGGCACGGCGCGGCGCTGCATGCGCCGGCGCATGGTCTCGAGCTCGGACGCCATGGCCGAGACGAGCAGGTGCACCTTCGACGGGAAGTAGCGGTAGAGCGTCCCGAGCGCGACGCCCGACCGCTCTGCGACCTCACGCATCTGCACGGCCTCGTAGCCGCCGCGGCTGGCCAGCGCGAGCGTGGCCTGCAGGATGCGGTCGCGCCGGGCGCGCTGCGCCGCCGTCTCGTTCTCGCCGAGTGCGACCGGCGCGCTGGCCTCGGGTGCGGCTTCGGCCACGGGTACCGCCTCTCAGGTACGGGTGCTCGGCCTCCGAGGGTGGCCGGCGCTCGTTGCGTCAAACCTCGTCACGGGATGACGTCGACGTTGCGGACGAGAACGTGTTCTACATTACAGCGCACGCCGCTGGGAAGGGTGTAGGGCGATGGCCATCGGTGTGACCGAGGAGCACGAGGGCCTCGCCGACTCCGTCCGAGGATGGGCCGAGCGCGCCGGTCTGCGCGCGACGGCGCGGCAGTACGCCGACGACGCCGGTGCCGAGGCACGGCGGCCGTCGTGGTGGAACGGGCTGGCCGAGCAGGGCCTGCTCGGACTCGACGTCGACGAGGAGTCCGGCGGCTCCGGCGCGACCGGCGTCGAGGTGGCCGTCGCGGTCGAGCAGCTCGCGCGCGCGCTGGCGCCCGGTGCGGTGGTGCCGACGCTGTGCGCGGTTCGGCTGCTGCGCGAGGCCGACGGCACGACGGCCAAGGAGCTGCTGCCGCAGCTGGTCGACGGGTCGCGTACCGCTGCCGTCGCCCTGACGCTGGGCGAGCTGCGTGCCCAGCCGCACGCCGACGGCGTCGTGCTCACCGGCGTCGTGCGTCCGGTGGTGGGCGCGGCGTCGGTCGACCTGCTCGTGCTCGGTGCCTCGGCAGACGACGGCGAGGTGTGGTGCGTCGTCGACGCGTCCGCCGTCGGCGTGACGCCGCTGCCGTCCTTCGACCCGACGCGCGCGGCGTGCGAGGTGCGGCTCGACGACGTCGTCGTGGCCGACAGTCGCGTGCTGCAGGGCGTGACGCTGTCGTCCGTCGTCGGCACGGCCGGCGTGGTCCTCGCGGCCGAGGCCGCCGGCGTGGCCGGCTGGGCGCTCGACACCGCCGTGGACCACGCGAAGTCGCGCGAGCAGTTCGGCAAGCCCATCGGCGCCTTCCAGGCGGTCAAGCACACCTGCGCCGACATGCTCGTGCGCGCGGAGCAGGCCCGCGCGACCGCGTGGGACGCCGCACGCGCAGGCGACGAGCCGCCCGGTACATCGCGGGACCTGGCCGTCGCGGTCGCGCTCGCCACCGCGGTCGATGCCGCCGTCGCGAACGCCAAGGACTGCATCCAGGTGCTCGGCGGCATCGGCTACACCTGGGAGCACGACGCGCACCTCGCGCTCAAGCGCGCGATGGCGCTGCGCGCGCTGGTGGGCCAGTCGTCGTCGTGGCGGGGAAGAGCCGCTGACCTCGCCATCGGCGGTGCCCGCCGCACACTCGGGCTCGACCTCGGCGACACGTCGGCGCTGCGCGAGCAGGTGCGGTCGTTCCTCGCGGGCCTCGACGGCCTGGACGCCCACGCACGCCGCGTCGCGATCGCGGACGCCGGCTACCTCGTGCCGCACTGGCCGGCCCCGTGGGGACGCGACGCGAGTGCCGTCGAGCAGCTCGTCATCGACCAGGAGTTCTCCGCCGCGGGCGTGAAGCGGCCCGACCTCGTCATCGGCGGCTGGGCCGCGCCGACGATCGTCGAGCACGGGACGCCCGAGCAGCAGGAGCGGTTCGTGCGCCCGACGCTGCACGGCGAGATCGTGTGGTGCCAGATGTTCAGCGAGCCCGGCGCCGGTAGCGATCTGGCCGCGTTGCAGACCCGCGCGGAGAAGGTCCACGGCGGTTGGAAGGTCAACGGCCAGAAGGTCTGGACGAGCATGGCGCAGCACGCCCAGTGGGCGATCCTGCTCGCGCGCACCAGCGGTACCGGTCGTGGGCCCGACCGGCACCGCGGCATCACGTACTTCCTGCTCGACATGCGCACGCCGGGAGTCGACATCCGCCCGCTGCGCGAGCTGACCGGCGAGCCGGCGTTCAACGAGGTGTTCCTCGACGACGTCTTCATCCCGGACGACTGCGTCGTCGGCGAGGTCGACGGCGGCTGGAAGCTCGCGCGCACGACGCTGGCGAACGAGCGCGTCGCAATGTCGTCCGGCTCGCCGTTCGGCCGTGGCGTCGAGGACGTGCTCGGCGACATCGCGCGGCTGGACGACGTCGGACCGCTGCTGCGTGACCGCGTCGGCGCGCTGGTGTGCGAGGCCCAGGCGCAGGCGCTGCTGGCGTTCCGCACGACGCTGCGGCAGCTCTCCGGGGCGGACCCGGGGCCGGCGAGCAGCGTCCGGAAGCTGGTCGGCATGCGGCACCAGCAGGACACCGCGGAGCTGCGGCACGTGCTGCTCGAGCAGGAGGCGCTCGTGCAGGACGGCGACGCCGCGGCGCTCGCGCGGGCCGTGCTCGTCACGCGCTGCCTCACGATCGCCGGCGGCACGAGCGAGGTGCTCCGCAACGTCATCGGCGAGCGCATCCTCGGCCTGCCGCGGGACGCGACGTGACCGACGACCTCAAGCTCGGGCTCATGCTCGGCTACTGGACCGGGCAGGGCCCGGCGCCCGGCTCCCAGATCGCCGCGGCGCAGGCCGCCGAGGACGCCGGCTTCCACTCGGTCTGGACCGCGGAGTCCTACGGCAGCGACGCGTTCACACCGCTCGCCTGGCTCGGCTCCCACACCTCGCGCATCCAGCTCTCGACCGGCCTGGTGCAGTTGTCCGCGCGCACCCCGGCGGCGACGGCGATGACCGCGCTCACGCTCGACCGGCTGTCCGGCGGGCGGCTGCAGCTCGGCCTCGGCGTCAGCGGGCCGCAGGTGGTCGAGGGCTGGTACGGCGTGCCGTTCCCGAAGCCGCTCGCGCGCACCCGTGAGTACGTGCAGATCCTGCGCGACGTCTGGCGTCGCGAGGGTCCGGTCACCAACGACGGCGAGCACTACCCGCTGCCGTACCCGGGCGGGACGGGGCTCGGCAAGCCGCTCAAGGCCAACTGCCACCCGCTGCGACCCGACATCCCGGTCTTCCTCGGCGCAGAGGGGCTGAAGAACGTGGCGCTCGCCGCGGAGATCGCCGACGGCTGGCTGCCCATCTTCTTCGACGTCGAGCGCGCGCCGGCCGTGTACGCCGACGCGCTCGCCGGTGCGCCCGAGGGCTTCGAGATCGCCTGCCCCGTCACGGTCGTCGTCGACGACGACGTCCAGAAGGCGCTCGACTGGGTCAAGCTGACGATGTCGTTCTACATCGGCGGAATGGGCGCGAAGGACAAGAACTTCCACCTCGACGTCGTCTCGCGCTTCGGCTACGAGGAGGAGGCGCTGCGCGTGCAGGAGCTCTTCCTCGCCGGTGACCGCGACGACGCGGCGAAGGCCGTGCCGGACGAGCTGGCCGACGGGATCGCGCTGTGCGGACCGCTCGCTCGCATCGAGGAGCGGCTGGAGCTGTGGCGGAAGTCGCCGGTGACGACACTGCTGCTGGGCGGCGTCGAGGACCCGGCCCTCATGCGCGCGCTCGCCGACATGACGCGCTGATGCTGCCGTTGCAGGAGCTCTCGGACCGGCTCGAGATCGGTGACCTCATCGCGCGGTACTCGACGCTGATCGACGGTCGACGGTGGGAGGAGCTCGACGCGCTGTTCACGGACGACGCGGTGCTCGACTACACGGCGACGGGCGCCATCCGCGGGTCGCTGCCGGAGCTCAAGGCGTTCTTCGCCGAGATGCTCCCGACGTTCCAGGTGACGCAGCACCTGACGGGTGCGTCGACCGTTGCGGTCGAGGGCGACCGGGCGACGGCGACGACGCCGTGCTTCAACCCCTTGGTCGTCGACGAGCAGCACGTCTTGT
The DNA here is from genome assembly GCA_046565705.1 of Actinomycetes bacterium. Taxonomy (GTDB): domain Bacteria; phylum Actinomycetota; class Actinomycetes; order Mycobacteriales; family SCTD01; genus DATLGD01. The sequence goes on along the minus strand of JBKHYE010000149.1, from coordinate 12,743 downwards.
TCGTCGGGCTCTGGTACGACGACGTGCTGGTGCGGACGGCGGTGGGGTGGCGGTTCGCGGAACGGGCGCAGCGGCGGGCATTCATGCACGATCCGGGCGGCAGCTGACCGCGGTCACCGTTGGATGGCGTCCGCTCACGCCGGTGCCTGCAGCGCTGCTGCTGGACGAGCGATGACCATGGTGCTTGTCTGGATCTGTGAGTGGAAGCCTCGACGTCGACTACCTGGTCGTCGGGGCAGGTGCGATGGGCATGGCGTTCACGGACGCACTCGTCCAGCACGCCGACGTCCGGGTGGCGCTGGTCGACCGTCGCCACAGCGTCGGCGGGCACTGGCTCGACGCCTACCCCTTCGTCCGCCTGCACCAGGCCTCCGCCTTCTACGGTGTCGCGTCGACGTTGCTCGGCGACGGGCGAGTGCAGACGCGCGGGCCCGAGGCGGGGTTGCACGAACGAGCGACCGCCCCGGAGATCTGCGCCTACTACGGCCAGGTCCTGGCGGACATGGTGGCCTCGGGCAGGGTCGAGCTCCTCAGCAGTAGCGAGTACCAGGCGGACGGCCGGGTCGTGTCGCGGATCTCCGGTCGTCGCTTCGGCGTCCCTGAGCAGTGCCGGATCGTCGACGCCAGGTACCTGGCGCCCGACATCCCCTCGCAGACACCGCCGCCCTTCGAGGTGGCGGACGACTCCCGCGTGATCCCGGTCAACGACCTGGTTGCAGTCGCGGACGCGCCCGGCCAGTACGTCGTGGTCGGGGCGGGGAAGACCGCGACCGACACGTGCGTCTGGCTCCTGGCGCGCGGCGTCGACCCTGACGACATCTGCTGGGTGCGGCCCCGTGACCCGTGGATGCTCAACCGAGCGGTCGTCCAACCCGATCCTGCCGTGTTCCTCGGCATGGTCGCCGACACGATGGAGGCCGCTGCCACGGCCGATTCCCTGCAGGAGGTCTTCCTGCGCCTCGAAGACGCCGGTGTCATGCTGCGCATCGACCCCTCGGTCAGCCCGACGATGGCGAAGGCGCCGACGCTGGCGACCTGGGAGCTCGAGCAGCTGCGCACCATCGATCACGTCGTGCGGCTGGGCCACCTGCGGCGCGTGGACCGGGGCCGGCTCGCCTTCGAGCAGGGGACGGTTCAGGTGGCGAGGGACGCCCTCGTGGTGCACTGCGCAGCGTCCGGGCTGAAGTACCCGCCGCTCGTCCCGATCTGGCAGCCGTCGGTCATCACGCTGCAAGCCGTCCGCGCCGGCTTCCCGTGCTTCGGTGCGGCACTCATCGGATACGTCGAGGCCACCCGGCGCGACGACGCCGAGAAGAACCGGCTGTGCCCGCCGACGCCCTACGCCGACACGCTCGCCCAGTGGGCGCAGATGAACGTCATGGGAGCACAGGCGGCCGCGTCGTTCGGGTCGGAGCCGGACATCAAGGAGTGGGCGAACGGCGTCGCGCTCAACCCCGCACGCATTCCCCCGCAGCACGACGGGTCAGCACGACTCGACGGCGCGCTCGGGCGCCTGCGAGACAGCATGCCCCTCGGCGTGGCGAGACTGGCGGAGCTGAGCGGCAGCCCTTCCCCACTCATCTCCCACTGACCGCGGGGCGGCGAGATGCCACCACGCGCGCTGAGTCGAGCGACGTGCGCAGGTGGACGATGTCGATCCACGCGTCGGCGCGCCCGCTCACGGTGACCCCTCCGGCCGTGCCAGCACAGCCAGCGTGTGCTCCCGGCGCTCGGCCTGCAGCCGCTCGTACCGGCCGCCGCCGAGCCCGCGTCCGCCGCAGCGCTCGACCTCGGCGGTGAACTGCTCGTGCGCCCGCTTCGCGCCGGCGAGGTCCCAGTAGTCCTCCTCGTAGCCGAACAGCCCGTCGCCGGCGTACTCGAGCACCGTCAGGCCCGCGAAGTCGACATGGGGCTTCGAGCCGTCGGGGGAGTAGTAGCGGTTCTGCATCGACAGCACGACGCGGCGGCCGCGGACCAGCCACCACTCCAGGACGGCGTGCACGTCGGCGCGCTGCTCCATGAGCGAGGTGATCCAGGCCCGCACTGCCTCGCGGCCGTGCATGACGCCGAAGAACCGCTCGACGTAGTGCACGTCGGCGGTGAGGTGGTCGGGCCAGCGCGCCCAGTCCTCGTCGAGCGACCCGGTGGTCCAGAACGCGCGGAAGGCGTCGGCCGCCTCCTGCTCGAGCGGCGTCACGGCTCCAGCCCCACCATCCGCGCGCTGTCGACCCACAGCCGCTCGGCCAGCTCGCGGTCCACCGCCCACGACGCCAGCCGCGCCGGCTTGCCGTCGGAGAAGTACTGCCCGCCGGCGTCGGCGCCGAGATCCTCGGTCGCGAGCTGCACCGTCGTCCGGGCGCCCTTCTCCGGGCTGCGGATCAACGGCTTGATCAGCCGAAGGCCGACGTCGGCGACCCGGTTGGCGCGGGCGAGCGACGTCGACACGAAGCCCGGGTGCACCGCGCTGACCGAGACGCCGTGCGAACGCCGTGCCAGCTCCTGCGCGAACAGCACGTTGCAGAGCTTGCTGCGGCCGTACGCCTTGAGCGGCTGCCACGAGCGCTCGGACTGGTAGTCGCTCGGGTCGAGCCGGTCGAACTTGTGCGCGTCGCTCGCCACCACGACGACGCGCGACGGCGAGCTCTTCTCCAGCCGCTCGAGCAGCAGTCGCGTCAGCAGGTAGGGCGCCAGGTGGTTGACGGCGAACATCCGCTCGAAGCCGTCGTCGGTGACCTCGCGCTTCTGCGTCACCATGCCGGCGTTGTTGACGAGGACGTCGATGCGTGGCCAGTCCATGAGCAGCGCTGCCGCGAGGTCGCGCACCTCGGCCAGCCGTGACTTCTCGACGACGTAGGTCTGCACGGCGACGCCCTGGCCGCGGCAGTCGGCCGCGACCTGCTCGAGCCGGTCGCGGTCGCGGCCGGTGAGGGCGAGGTGGTAGCCGCGCCGGGCGATCTCGAGGGCGGCGGCCGCGCCGATGCCGGAGCTCGCGCCGGTGATGACGCACGTGCGCGGGTCACTCACGCCGGCATGTACTCCCCGCCGTTGATGTCGAGCGTCGCGCCGGTGACCTCGCTGGCGTAGCGCGACAGCAGGAACAGCACCGCACCGGCGCACGCCTCGTCGGTCGGGATGCGGCCGAGCGGGTTGCGCGAGGCGATGTCGTCGTAGACGTCCTGCTCGGTGACGCCCTTCTGCTCGGCAGTCATCGTCAGGTAGAACCGCACGCCCGGGCCGTCGAGCCAGCCCATGACGGCCTGGTTGCAGCGGATGCCGAACTCGCCGAGCTCCAGCGCCAGGAACTGCGTGGCCGACGACATCGCGGCCTTGGCGACGGCGTAGCCGCCCTCGCCGCGCATCGGCTTGCGCGTCGTCATCGTGCCGAGGTTGACGATCGAGCCGCGGCCCGCCGTCTTCATGTGCGGGACGACCAGTCGGGTCATGTTCAGCGAGCCGTGCAGGATGACGTCCATCGACCGGCGCAGCCCCTTCTCGGGCGTCTCCAGCAGGTCGAAGAACCCCGGGTGCGCGTACGCGCTGTTCACCAGGCCGGTCACCGTGCCGAACCGCTCGACCGCCGCCTGGACCACGCGCGCGCAGTCCTCCTCCTTGCGCACGTCGCACTGCACCGCCACCGCGGCGCCGTCGGTCTCCTTCTCGATCACCTCGGTGACGTTCGTCGAGCGCGCGGCCATGACGACCTTCGCGCCCTCCTCGACGGCGCGCGACGCGAGCTTCGCGCCCAGCCCCGCGCCGACGCCGGTGATGACGACGACCTCGCCGTCGAGCATGCTCACAGGTAGGCCTCCGTGTAGAACGCGAAGTCGGCCTCGAGCTGCTCGGCCGACAGCCCGAACTCCTCGGGGGTGTAGGAGTGCTTGCCGTGCCGCTGCGCGCGGTTGTGCTCCAGGTACTCCCCGAACGCGCGCACGTCGTCCGGTCCGGGCGGCAGGCCGAGCTCGTGAAGCACCCGCTGCGCCTGCTCCAGCGGCTCCGCCAGCATCGCCTGGAAGTGCACGTCGACGAACCGGTCCGGGCGCCGTTCCCGCGCGGCCACCAGCGCCGACAGCGCCTCCACGAACCGCTCGCTCCAGTACCGACCGACCGCTGGCCTGTCGACCACGTCGCTGTGCTGCGCGGTCATGGTCGCGACCATCGACGCGTACGACGGCACCGCCGACACCGGCGAGCGGTGGGTCATGACGATGGAGCAGCCGGGAAAGGCGTCGAGCACCGTGTCGATGGCGGTGAGGTGGTGCGGCGACTTGAGCACCCACGGCTTGCCGGCGCGGGACGGGTCCTGCCACTGCAGCACCTGCAGCCACTGGCGCAGCTCGTCGTAGGCCTTGCTCTGGTCGGCCTGTCGCAGCCAGCCGCCGTAGGTCGGCACCCAGTAGAAGGAGTCGAACGTCTGACTGGTGAACGTCCGGTCGAGCAGGATGATGTCCTCCTCCGGCTCGTCCCAGCTGACCGTGTGGATGTCACCGAAGTCGGGGGAGAGCTCGAGGAACAGCTCCATCTTCTTCTTGGCTCGCGCCTTGCGCTCCTCCGCCGCGGGCGACTCGCCGGGGAACGGCAGCGGGTACGAGCACTCCCACGACGACGTCGACGTCAGCTGCGGCGACGCGGCGAGCAGCCGGTGCAGCAGCGTCGAGCCGGTGCGTGGCAGCCCGCAGATCTCCGCCGCGACGCGCACCTCGACGTCGCGGATCTCCGGGTGCTCGGCCTGCAGCCGGCGCAGCCGCAGCCGGTCGACCAGCAGCGCCACCAGGCGCCGGTGCGTCATCTGCAGCCCGAGCTCGGACAGCCGCGCCTCGTCGTTGAGCGACCGCACGAGCACCGTCAGCGGCTCGAGGAACCAGTCGTCGCCGACGTCGTCGCTGCCCGCCTTGGCCTTCGCCGTGGCGAGCAGCTCGTCGACCGACAGCGTCATGCGAGCTCCTCGAGCGGGACGACCCGGCACGTCGGCAGCGGGTGGTGGTCGGTGCCGACCCAGCGCAGCAGCGCGGTGCCGGAGGTGTGGCCGGTCGTGTCGATCCAGTTGCCGACGCCGGGGTCGCGCTCGGCGACGACGAGCCGGAGCCGGCCGTCGTCCTCGAGCCGCGCGGTGTGCTTGTTGACGGTGATGCGGCGCTGCCAGTCCATCGACTCCATCCACCAGTTGTCGAGCTGGAAGTTCCAGTACGGCGCGTCCGGCACCTCGGTCTCGATGACCCACGCCTGACCGGGCTCGAGCCGCCAGTAGCCGTGCAGGTAGAAGATCTCCGGGTCGCCGCCCGCGCGCTGGAACATCTCCTGGCCCCAGTCGGGCAGCTCGTTCGGCCGGGTCATGAACAGCTCGGTCCACTGCGCGAAGGTCGCGGCGGTGCCGACGACCGACAGCGCCGTGCGCTGCAGCGACCTGACGAGGTGCGCGCTGGTCAGCGGCTCCGGCGGCGGGTTGCCGCCGAGCTTCTCGATGCGGTACTCGCCCGGCACCTCGCTGGTGCGGTCGAGGTAGGACTGGCGCACCACGACCATCGTCGAGTCCTCGGCGAGTGGCAGCCAGTTCTTCTCGTGCGGCGTCGCGCTGACGACGATCTCGACGCTGCCGTCGTCCTCCAGCACCAGGTCGACGCCGCGCAGCTCGCCGGTCGAGACCATGGTCCCGTCCTTGGCGTAGCGGTTGGCCTTGCTGCCGAAGCTGACGTAGGAGATGGACCCGCGCGAGCCGGTGATGCGGTAGGAGTTGCTGCCCCGCACCGGCGCCGAGTGGTAGACGTTGTCCGGGTTGTCGGCGCCGATCTTGACGAGATCGAGGCCCTGCATCCGCGGCCGGTCGGGGTCGCTGTTCTCGAGCGTCGCGTACAGCGCGTTGCGGGTGAGGCGGGCGAGGTAGCGGAAGCCCTCGGCGCGGTCCAGCACGGTGTCGGGCGCGCTGTCGCGCAGCACGACGTCGCCGGCGTCGGCGAGCGCCTGGCAGAACTCGCGCCAGGCCTTGCCGGTGAGGACGGCGTCGTCCGCCGAGCTGGTCACGTGCACCCCCGATCGGTAGAACGTGTTCTACCACCGGCCCGCGGGCAGCGCCACGGACGTCAGAGCAGCGGGTGCCTGCCCCAGGCGATGAACGCGCCGTTGCGCAGCCCGGGCTTGCCGTAGCCGAACGGCGTCCTGTCCGGGTGCACGACGGTGCCGCCGGCGGCGCGCAGCACGGCGTGGCCCGCCGCGGTGTCCCACTCCATCGTCGGTCCGAACCGCGGGTACACGTCGGCCTCCGCAGCCGCGACGAGGCAGAACTTGAGCGACGACCCGGCGGTGCGGGTGGCGACGGGGTTGACGTTCTCGAGGAACTCGCGGGTCTCGACGTCGAGGTGCGAGCGGCTCGCGACGGCGGTCAGCCCCTCGGTCGGGTAGTCGCGGGTTCGGATCGCCGCCAGCTCGCCGACCTCGGCACCGGGCGCGACGGAGCCGGCCGCCGCCGTCGTGCCGCCGACGAACATGCGGTGCTTCGCCGGCGCGTAGACGACGCCGGCGACCGGCACGCCGTCGCGCACCAGCGCCACGTTGACCGTGAAGTCGCCGCGCCGGCCGATGAACTCGCGGGTCCCGTCGAGCGGGTCGATGAGCACGAACTCGTGCGCGACGTCGGGCAGCCCGTCGGCACTCACGGACTCCTCTGCCACGACCGGGACGCCCGGCAGCAGCGAGTGGACTCCCGGGATGAGCAGCGCCTCAGCGCGCTCGTCGGCGTCGCTGACCGGCGACCAGTCGTCCTTGCGGCGCACCTCGAAGTCGGTCGAGTACACGTCCATCACCACGTGGCCGGCGGCCGAGGCGAGCTGAGCGAACGCGCGGGCGAGGTCGTCGAGCTCGGTCACCGGGTGACAGTAGCCATCATGCGGTCGACCTCCCAGAACGCGCGCAGCGAGACGAGCTTGCCGTCGCCGTCGACCCGGTAGACGAACACGCCCTCGCAGCGCCCCGTCGCCCCACCAGGCATGCCGAGCACGATCGTCCCGACGTTCGCGACCTCGGCACCGGCCAGGAAGGAGTCGGTGATCTCGAAGTCGACGCTCTCCAGCGAGCCGATGTTCGCGTCCCAGAAGGCCGCGATCGCCTCCTTGCCGCGGTGCCCCGTGCCGTCGGGATCCAGGAACGACGGGCCCACCGGGTCCTCGACGCAGCCGTCGTCGTGCCACAGCGCCAGCCAGGCGTCCTTGTCGCGGGCCTTGACCGCTGCCATGGACGCCTGCGACGCCTCCCGCGCGTTCACCACTTCTCCAGGACGTCGGCGGCGAACTGGCGGATGCCGTCCTGCTTGGCCTCGAGCGGCCCGTCCATCCCGACGCCGTAGAACAGCCACGGGATCGTGACGATGTCCGTGACGCCGCGGTCGGCGAGGTCGCGGTAGCCGTCGAGCCCGAACCGGTCCGCGGAGGCGACCTGGAAGGTGAAGCCCAACGGGTCGCGGCCGGCCTCGGCGAGCAACGCCCGAGTCTTGGGGATGACGACGTCGAGCTCGTCGACCGTGATCATCGCGCTGGTCCACCCGTCGCCGAAGCGCACGGTGCGGCGCAGCGCGGCGTCGGTGTGGCCGCCGATGTAGATCGGCACCTTGCTCGGTGGAGGAGGCGCCATCTTGATGCGGCCGAACCGCACGTGCTCGCCGTCGGCCTCGGCCCAGTCGCCGGAGAGGACGTCCTGCACCGCCTGAAGCGCCTCGTCGACGTGCCGACCACGGCCCTCGAACGGCTGGCCGCACCACTCGAACTCCTCGCGCAGCCACCCGACGCCGGCGCCGAAGGTGAAGCGGCCGCCGGTCAGCACCGCCGCGGACTGCACCTGCTTGGCGAGCAGCACCGCGTTGCGGACGCCGACCTTGACGACATGGGTGCAGAACCGGATGCGCGACGTCGTCGACGACATCGCCGCGACCGCCATGAACGGGTCGACGAACGGCGTCGCCTCGTTCCACATCCGCGAGCCGTCACCGGTGTAGGGGTAGGCGCTCGAGACCTGCTCGGACCAGAAGATGGAGTCCGGCACGGCGATCTGGTCGTAGCCGCACTCCTCGGCGGTGGCGGCGAGCGCCGGGTAGTGCTCCGGTGCGCTCATCGCGACGGACATCGTGAACTGCATGCCGCGCTCCTTCCGGTAGAACAGGTTCTAGCACGACCGGGTCGGATGTGGCAGGGTCCTGCGTCGTGGTGCACCCGCTCGACGAGTACGCCGTCCACCAGGCACCGGTGTCGCTGGCCCACCCGGCCACGAGCGACCGCAACTTCTACGACCGGTGCATCTTCCACGCGCTCGACCCCTCGGGTGACCGCATGCTCGTCGTCGGCGGCGGCGTCTACCCGAACCTCGGCGTCGAGGACGGGTATGCGGCGCTGCGCACGGGCAGCCGCCAGACGACGGTGCGTGCCTCGGGCGCGTTGCGCGAGGACCGGTTGCAGCTGTCGGTCGGGCCGCTGGCCGTCGACGTCGTCGACCCGCTGCGCTCGCTGCGGGTCCGCTGCGACGCCGAGGCGCTGTCGTACGACCTGACCTGGGCGGCGGTGTCACCGGCGTTCGACGAGTCGCTGCACGTGATGCGCGACGGCATCGGCCGCACGCTGCTCGAGGGCTGCCGGTTCGCCCAGACCGGCTCCTGGACGGGCACGCTCACGACGTCCGACGGCACAGCCGAGGTCGACGGCTGGGTCGGCACCCGCGACCGGTCGTGGGGCATCCGGCCGGTGGGAGCGGCCGAGCCCGCCGGCCGGCCCAGCGACATGGCGGGGTTCTGGTGGCTGTGGGTGCCGCTGCGCTTCGACGACTTCACCCTCATGACGATCGTGCAGGAGCAGCCGGACGGCTTCCGCTCGCTGTGCGACGCCCTGCGCGTCGGTCACGGCGGCACGGTCGAGCAGCTGGGGTGGCCGGAGGTCGAGATCCGGTACGCCAGCGGCACGCGCCACCCGCTCGGTGCGGTGCTGCGGTTCAGCCGCGGCCTGGTCGTCGAGGTCGAGACGCGCGTCGGCGTCGCGCTCGCCGTCGGGTGCGGCTACGGCGGCGACCCGGACTGGGCGCACGGCAGCTGGCGCGGCGGGAGCTGGACCGAGACGGTCGAGCACGACTACGACGACGACGCCGTGCGCGGCCGCGCCGCGTTCAGCGTCGTCGACCACTGGGCGTCCGCTCGCGTCGTCAGCGGCCCGGGCCAGGGGCAGCAGGGCGTCGGCGTCTTCGAGCACGCCAGCATGGGACGGCACGACCCGACCGGGTTCGCCGACTGGTCGGCGGTCGCGCCGTGAACCGGTTCGAGCGCAAGGTCGCGCTGGTCACGGGCGCGGCGTCGGGCATCGGCGCCGCGACGGCGCAGCTGTTCCGCGACGAGGGCGCCGTCGTCGTCGCCGTCGACCGGCAGGAGGCGGACGGCGTCGTCGCGTGCGACGTCACCGATCGCGACAGGGTGCGCGCCGTCGTCGACGACGCGGTGCAACGGCACGGCGGCATCGACGTCGTCGCGAACGTCGCGGGCCTGGTGCGGCTGCGGCACTTCCCCGACGTGACGCCGCATGAGTGGCAGCTGCACCTCGACGTGAACGTCACCGGGCCGTTCCACGTGATCCAGGCGGCGATCGGCACGCTGGTCGAGCGGCGCGGCAACGTCGTGAGCGTCGCCTCGATCGCCGGCCTGCGCGGCCAGGCGTACTCGGCGGGCTACGGGGCGTCGAAGGCCGCGCTCGTGAACCTCACCAAGGGCCTCGCCGTCGAGTACGCGAGCCGCGGCGTGCGCTTCAACTGCGTGTGCCCCGGCACCGTGATGACGCCGCTGGTGATGGGCGTCGCGGAGTCGATGCCGACCGACCTCGACCCGGTGGTGATGGCGCGCATCAACGGCGTCATGCCGGGTGTCATCGACCCGACCGAGGTCGCTGACGCGATCGCCTACCTGGCGTCGGACGCCGCGCGGTCGGTGACCGGCGAGGCGCTGACCATCGACCTCGGCGTGATCTGCTGACTCAGCCGGCCCGGCGCACGCCGGCCGCCTCGACCAGCTCGGCCATCGCGCCGGGCACCTGCGCCGCGAGGTCGCGCAGGTCGGGAAAGCGCTTGCCGTCGGCGATGAACCCGACGCCGACCCGGTCGTTGTAGCTGACGACGGTCACGTTCAGCCCGAAGCCGTCGAGCACGGGGCCGAGCGGGAAGACGCGCTCGACCGCGGCGCCGCCGAGGTAGATCTGGAACGGCGGGCCGGGCAGGTTCGACAGGACCAGGTTCGACGGCGTCGGCGCCAGATCGGCCAGGCGGACGGCGCCGTACGCGCGGGCCGCGAGCGTCGTCACCGTCGGCGGGGCGAGCTCGGCGGCCTGCAGGATGAGGTTCCTGCCGAGCGCCTCGTGCTCGGCCTTCGCCGCCTTGGTGGTGATGTGGACGGCGCGCAGCCGCTCGACCGGGTCGGCGATCTCGGTGCCGAGCCGCGCGAACATCGCTGACTGCTGGTTGCCGGCGCCGTCGTCGGTGCGGACCGACACCGGGCACACCGCCAGCAGCCCGGAGTCCGGCAGGGCGTCCTTGGCGGCGAGGTGGTTGCGGATCGCACCGCCGCAGAGCGCGAGGACGACGTCGTTGAACGTCGCGCCCGACACTGCCTTCTTGACCGCCTTGACGTCCGCCATCGCGACGTCCGTGAGCGCCACCGCGCGCTCCGGGGAGATGGAGCCGTTCCACGGCGCTCGGGGACCGGTGAACGGCACCGGTGCGTTCGCCGACGGACCGCCGCGCCGGCTCTTCGCGATGTTGGCGACGGCGCTCGCGGCCGACGGCACGACCTTCGCCGTCGTCAGCGGGTGCCTGGCGAGCTCGACGCTCGTGCGCACGACACGACGCCCCCACGAGTACTCGGGCGACGGCGGCGGCACGTCCCGGCCGAGCTCCTCGGCCGAGCGGCGCTCGGGCGTGAGGTCGAACAGCGCGCCGAGCACGTTCGCGGCGGCGGGGCCGTCGACCGCGCAGTGGTGCACCTTGACGACGACACCGACCCGGCCGTCCTTCAGCCCCTCCACGACGAGGATGCGCCAGAGCGGCTTGCTGCGGTCGAGCTGGATGCCGGCGAACTCCCCGACGACCTCGCAGAGCGCGGCGTCGTCGCCGGGCGCCGGGCACGGCACGACGTCGATGTGGTCGTCGACGTCGACGTCGGTGTCGACCCACGACGGGTGGCTGAGCCGCAGCGTCGGGATGTGCACGCGCCGGCGGAACGGCGGGATGAACGGCAGCCGCTCGCGGACGGTGTCGCGGAGCGTCGCGGCGCTCCACGGCGTCGGCGAGGTCGACGGGTCGAGCACGAGCGTGCCGCAGACGTGCATGTGCTGCGACGGCGTCTCGAAGTAGAGGAAGGATGCGTCGAGCCCGCTCATCCGCTGCACGGAGGAAAGGTACGCGGCACGGGGCGCTTCGTCGCCCGTCCGTGACGTACCGGACACTTGCCCGGTGGCGACCCTGTTCCTCGTCGTGGCGGCGTTGAGCGCGCTGGGCGTGCTCAACGCGATGCGGCCGATCCGGTGGACGCCGTTGCTGCTCGGGTCGTTCTTCTGGGCCTGGCTGGTCGCCGAGCTGGCGCCGCAGGCCGTCGTCATCACGCTGGTGTGGACGCTCGGCTTCGTGCTGCTCGGCGGGCTCGACGGCTGGCAGGGGTGGACCGCCCTCGCGCTGGCCGCCTTCGTCGTCGTCGGGCTGCTGCGGCTGATCCGCGAGTCCCAGCGGGCGGCCGACGTCGCAGACGCGGCACTGGCGGAGTGGCCCGACGCGCCGCCCGGCCAGGATCCCGACGAGGACGACGAGCCGACGAACGTGCTGCGCCGGTTCTTCGTGCCGCTGTCGTTCCGTCATCCCGACGTCGAGCGCATCGTCGACGTCCCGTACGGCGAGGAGCACCGCCGTCAGCGGCTCGACGTGTACCGCCGCGAGGACCGGCCCACCGGCTGCCCGGCGCTGCTGCAGGTGCACGGCGGCGGCTGGGTCATCGGCGACAAGCGCGAACAGGGCCGGCCGCTGATGCTGCACCTCGCGGCGCGGGGGTGGGTGTGCTTCGCGCCGAACTACCTGCTCAGCCCGCGCGCGACGTTCCCCGACCACCTCGTGGACGTGAAGCGCGCGCTGGCGTTCGTGCGGCAGCACGGGCACGAGTACGGCGCCGACCCGGGGTTCGTCGTCATCACCGGCGGCTCGGCCGGTGGCCACCTGGCGGCGCTCGCCGCGCTGACGCAGAACGAGCCCGAGTACCAGCCCGGGTTCGAGGACGTCGACACCTCCGTGCAGGCCTGTGTGCCGTACTACGCGGTCTACGACCTGGTGGGGGAGACCGGCACGAAGGCCGCGCGGCTGCGGACGAAGCACCTGCTCGAGCGCGTCGTCTTCAAGACGCGCGACCGCGATGCGTACGCCGCCGGCTCGCCGATCGCGCGGGTGGGACCAGGGGCACCGCCGTTCCTCGTCGTGCACGGCCGCAACGACACCCTCGTTCCGGTGGAGGAGGCACGGCTGTTCGTCGAGCGGCTGCGCGCGACGACCGACGCGCCGGTGCTGTACCTCGAGCTGCCGGGCACGCAGCACGCTTTCGACGTGTTCCCGTCGATCCGGTCGTCGCACGTGGTGCGGGCGGTGGGGCGGTTCTGCGAGGCGGTGCGCAGGCGGCACGCCGCCGGCAGCTCCGACCGGCGGCACTGAGCACCACCCGGCCTCGGGCCTCCGGGGCGCGGGCCGGTCACCCCGGCGCC
>JBKHYE010000148.1:0-9490 GCA_046565705.1 Actinomycetes bacterium | reverse complement strand
TCTGTGTTGACGCGGTGCGCACCGCTGGTCAGCACGAGCAGCGGCTCGCGGGCGTCCGACGAGCCGGCGGTGAACACGAGCGAGCTCGCGATGGCGCCGACGTCGCAGCCCAGTCCGGCCGCCGCCTCCGCAGCGGTGCGCGCACCCTCGTCGATGGTGCGCACCTCGCCGCGCCAGCCGGCAGCCGTCAGCGTCTCGACGACGCGCGCGACGGTGGGGTGCACGCGTCAAGCGTGCCACCCGGCGCCCGGCCGCGCGCGATCTAGGTGTTCGGCGTCTCCGCCGGCTCCTGGGTCTGCTGGTTCGGCGGGTTGCTGTCGCCGCTGCCGTCCGGTGTGTTGTCGCCGCACGCGCCGGTCAGCGCCGTTGCGCAGGCGAGGAGCAGGGCCGCGAGTGGTCGTCTCATGCGGCCCAGCGTTCCCCGGGAAGGCCCTGCTGCACCTGTGCGTTCGACCGCACGTGAGCAGTGGCGGCCCAGGCGTCAGGCAGACTGTCCCGGTGAGGGACGACCAGTCGCAGGGCGAGCTGCGCGCGCTCGCCGAGCGCGCCGGGCGCGAGCTCGAGGGCGCGCCGGCGGTCGAGGTGCTGCGCTGGGCGCACGAGACCTTCGGCGACCGGTTCGCCATCGCGTCGTCGATGGGCGACGGCGTCCTGGCGCACCTCGCGCAGAGCGTCGCCCCGGGCATCGAGGTGCTGTTCCTCGACACCGGCTACCACTTCGCCGAGACGCTCGGCACGCGCGACGCCGTCGACGCCGTCTACGACGTGAAGGTGCGCACGGTGCTGCCGCTGCTGACCGTGCAGCAGCAGGACGCCCAGCACGGTGCCGAGCTGTGGCGGCGCGACCCGAGCGCGTGCTGCGCGCTGCGCAAGGTCGAGCCGCTCGAGCGCGCGCTCGCGGCGTACACCGCCTGGGCGTCGGGGATCCGCCGCGACGAGGCGCCGACGCGGCGCGGCGCCGGCGTCGTCGAGTGGGACGTCAGGCGCAGCAAGGTGAAGGTCAACCCGATCGCGGCCTGGACGCAGGACGACGTCGACGCCTACGTCGCCGAGAACGGCGTGCTCGTCAACCCGCTCACCTACGACGGGTACGCCTCGATCGGCTGCGCGCCGTGCACGCAGCGGGTCGCGCCGGGCGAGGACAGCCGCGCCGGGCGCTGGGCGGGCACCGGCAAGACCGAGTGCGGCCTGCACGTCTGAGCCGCGCTACGTCCGCCCAGCTGGTCACTCCGCCGGCGTGGGCAGGCGGACGTCCCGCCGGCCGGTCAGCGGCCGGTCAGGCCCTTGTACCGCAGCGTGAACACCCGCGAGCAGTCCTCGCAGCGCCAGTCGCCGTGGCCCTTCTCGGGGTCCTCGCCCCACGGCCGGATCGACTCCTCACCGCAGTACGGGCAGTAGAAGGGGACGGCGCGCGCCGTCGGCTCGCTCACCGCCCGGTCACCGCAGCAGCGCCTCGTCCGCGCGCCGCGCCCACGTCGCGAACCGCTCGCCGTCGTGCCGGTCGGCCAGGTAGGTGCGCAGCAGCCGCTCGACGTAGTCGACGGCGCCCTCGCCGGTGACCTTCAGCCCGCGCGACTTGCGGCCGAAGCCGGCGTCCTCGCCGAGCCGGCCGCCGAGGTGCACCTGGAAGCCCTCCTGGTCGTCGACGATCGACCCCTTGAGGCCGATGTCGGCGGTCTGGAAGCGCGCGCACGAGTTGGGGCAGCCGTTGACGTTGATGGTGATCGGCTCGTCGAACTCCGGCAGCCGCTCCTCGAGCGCGGTGTAGATGTCGACGGCGCGCTGCTTGGTCTCGACGATGGCGAGCTTGCAGAACTCGATGCCGGTGCACGCCATGGTGCCGCGGCGGAACGGCGACGGCGTGACGCGCAGGTCCTCCGCCTCGAGCGAGGCGACCAGCGGCGGGACGTTCTCGTCGGGAACGCCCAGCAGCACCAGGCCCTGCTGCGCCGTGGTGCGCACGCGCCCGTCGCCGTGCAGGGCCGCCAGCTCGGCGACGCGCGACAGCTGGGTGCCGCTCGTGCGGCCCGCGCGGGGCACGACGCCCACGTAGTTGAGCCCGTCGACCTGCCGGTGCACACCGACGTGGTCGCGCTCGTCGCGCGGCGGCGTGGCGGGGGGCGGCCCGTCGGGCAGGGGAGCGGTCAGGTACTCGTCCTGCAGCACCTGGCGGAACCTCTCGGGTCCCCAGTCGGCGAGCAGGAACTTCAGCCGCGCGTGGTTGCGCGAGCGTCGGTAGCCGTAGTCGCGGAACACCGAGCAGACGCCGGCCCAGGCCTCCTCGACCCGGTCGGGCTCGACGAACGCGCCGAGCCGCAGGCCCAGCTTCGGGTTCGTCGACAACCCGCCGCCGACCCACAGGTCGTACCCCGGCCCGAGCTCGGGGTGGACGACGCCGACGAAGGACACGTCGTTGATCTCGTGATTGGTGCAGTGCGTCGCGCAGCCCGAGATCGAGGTCTTGAACTTGCGCGGCAGGTTGGCGAATGCCGGGTCTCCGACGTAGCGCTTCGCCACGGCCTCGACCGCCGGCGTCGCGTCGACGACCTCGTCGGCGGCCACCCCGGCGAGCGGGCAGCCGAGGATGACGCGCGGGGTGTCGCCGCACGCCTCGGTCGAGCCGAGCCCGACGGCGTCGAGCCGGTCCCAGATCTCGGGCACGTCCTCGATGCGGATCCAGTGCAGCTGCACGTTCTGCCGGTCGGTGACGTCGGCGACGTCGCGCCCGAACTCGGTTGCGATCTCCCCGACGACGCGCAGCTGCTCGTTCGCGAGCAGCCCGCCGTCGATGCGGATGCGGAACATGAAGAACGGCGCCTCGAGCTCCTCCGGCTCGAGCAGCGCCGTCTTGCCGCCCGGGATGCCCTCGGCGCGCTGCGTGTAGAGGCCGTACCAGCGCAGGCGGCCTCGCTTGTCGGCGCCGTCGATGGCGTCGAAGCCCTTCTCGGCGTAGACGTCCAGGACGCGCTGCTTGACGGTCAGCGGGTCGTTGTCCTTCTTGACCTGCTCGTTCGGGTTGAGGGGCTCTCGGTAGCCGAGCGCCCACTGGCCTTGACCGCGCTTGGCGGGCATGGCGTTCTCCTCGTCCGGTGGTCCGGCGGCGAGCCGGGACGTCTGCTGCGGGTCTGCGTCGAGTTCGGGTCAGCGCGCGGCGCGACAGACGGCGCTGGCGACGCGCTGCAGGTCGACGTGCAGCCGCGCGACCAGGAGAGCAGACACGCCGTCAAGCGTCGCACACGCTCAGCGCGGGCACGGCCGTCGCGCGCGGCGGCGTGACGCGTGCCACAGCCGAGCGCTCCGCCCTCGACCGCCGACCGGCGCGCGTGCCATCCTCGCCGAATGACCCGGTCGGAGGACGTGCTGGCCGTCGCCCTCGGCGACGTGCTCGTGGCCCGCCTCCACGTCGACCTGCAGCGGGTCGCCAGCGCGGTCTGTCCGCGCTCCTGAGCCCGGCCCGCACCCGGCGCTGACGCGCCCGCCCCGCCGCCGCAGACCGCCCGCCCGCGCCTCGCGCGAGCGCGCCGTCTCCGCGCGCTGCCGCCCCAGGTCCCTGACGAGGAGCTCGACCGATGTCCCGTACCGCCACTGCCGCCGGCACCGCTGCCGCGACGGCCGACGCCGCACCGACGGCGAGCACCTGACGTGGCCGCCGTCCAGCGCACCGGCCGTCGCCGCAAGGTGGTGCACCTGCACACGCACAGCCCCGCGCTCCACATCGACGGCGTCTCCCGGCGCTTCCCCGGCAGCCGCGGCACGACGGTGGCCATCGACGACTTCAGCCTCGACGTGGCCGACGGCGAGCTGGTCTGCGTCGTCGGCCCGTCGGGGTGCGGCAAGTCCACGCTGCTCGACCTGCTCGCCGGCCATCAGCGCCCTGACGCCGGCCACGTCTTCGCGCACGGCGAGGAGGTCACCGGCCCCAGCCCGCGGCGGATGGTCATCTTCCAGGAGCACGGACTGTTCCCGTGGATGACGGCACGGCGCAACGTCGAGTTCGGGCTCGAGCTCGCCGGCGTCGGGAAGTCGGAGCGACGGGAGCGAGCCGGCGAGTGGCTGCACAAGGTGCACCTCGACGGCTTCGAGGACAGCCTGGTGCACGAGCTGTCCGGCGGTATGCGGCAGCGCGTCGCGATCGCGCGCGGGTTCGCGCTCGAGCCCGAGGTGCTGCTGATGGACGAGCCGTTCTCGGCGCTCGACGCGCAGACCCGCGACCTGCTGCACGCGGAGCTGCAGGACCTGTGGACCTCGACCGGCACGACGATCGTCTTCATCACCCACAACGTCCGCGAGGCGGTGCTCCTGGGTGACCGGGTGGTCGTCATGTCGGCGCACCCGGGGCGGATCCGGCGGGTCGTCGACGTGCGCCTCCCGCGCCCGCGGCACATGGAGGACCCGGGCCTCATCGACATCGCGCGCGAGCTCCTGCAGGACCTGCGCGACGAGGTGCCGTCGCGGCGCGCAGCCGGAGCAGGCGCCTGATGGTCGCTCCCGCGCGCCCGGCCCCGGGCGCGGATCTCACCATGCCGGAGCCGGCAAGTGCTCGGTCGGAACGGGGCATCGCCGGACGCGTCGTTCCGCCGGTGGCGTTCGCCGCCGTCGTCGTCCTGCTGTGGGAGGTCGCCGCTCGCGCACGCACCGGTGGCGACCTGCCTTCGCCGTTCACCGTCTTCGCCGAGACCTGGCGGCTGCTCGTGGTCGGCGACCTGCTGCAGGTCGTGTCGCGCACCGTCTCGACGATGCTGCTCGCCTTCGGCGTCAGCGCCGTCGTCGGCGTCGCCGGTGGGCTCGCCCTGGCGCGTCGCCCGCTGGCCGACCGCGCGGTCTCGCCGTACCTCATCGGGCTGCAGTCGCTGCCGTCGGCGGTGTGGATCCCGCTCGCCGTCATCTTCCTCGGCGCGTCGCCCGCGGCCGTGCTCGCCGTGACGATCCTGGGCGCGCTGCCCTCGATCGCCATCGGCACGCGCGACGCCGTGCACGCCATCCCGCCGATCCTGCTCCGCGCGGCGACGACCCTCGGTGCCGAGCGGAGGACCCTGCTGCTGCGCGTGGTCGTGCCCGCCGCGCTGCCGGGCATCGTCAGCGGGCTCGAGCACGGCTGGGCCTTCGCCTTCCGGTCGCTCGTCGCCGGCGAGCTCATCATCGGCGCCTCCGGTGCGGGCCTCGGCATCTTCGTCGCCGAGTCGCAGCAGGCAGGTCGCGTCGACCACCTTTTCGCCGCGGTCCTCGTCGTCATGGTGGTCGGCGTGGCCGTCGACCGGCTCGGGTTCGCCCGGGCGCAGCGTCGGCTGCGGCGGCAGCGCGGTCTCGCCGGCGCCTGAGGACGGCACACTGTCGCGGTGACCGCGCACTACCCCCTGCACCTCCACCTGAGCGGTCGTCGGGTGCTCGTCGTCGGCGGCGGGGCCGTCGCCGCGCGACGCGTGCGGTCGCTGCTCGACGCCGGCGCGCGTGTCGACGTCGTGGCCCTGGAGACGGTCGACGGCTTCCCCGACGTGCCGGTGGCGCGGCGCCCCTTCGTGGCTGACGACGTGGAGGGCGCCTGGCTGGTGCACGCCTGCACCGGCGTGGTGGACGACGAGGTCGCCACCGAGTGCGAGCGCCGCGGCACCTGGTGCGCGCGCGCGGACGACGCCGAGCTGTCGGCGGCGTGGGTGCCCGCCGTCGCGCGCGTCGACGACGTCGTGCTGTCCGTGACCGCCGGCCGGGACCCGCGTCGCGCCGTCGCGCTGCGCGACGCGCTCGCGCTGCACGTCGAGCTCGGCGACGTGCCGCTGCGCCGCTCGCGGCCCGGAGCCGGCTGCGTCGCCCTCGTCGGCGGAGGGCCGGGCGACCCGGGACTGCTGACCGTGCGCGCCCGACAGCTGCTGGCGCAGGCCGACGTCGTGCTGCGCGACCGGCTCGCTCCGCACGTCGACGTCCCTGACGGCGTCGAGGTGGTCGAGGTCGGCAAGGACCCGGCCGGTCGGTCGACGCCGCAGCGCGACATCGAGGCCGTCATGGTCGAGCGCGCGCAGGCCGGACAGCGCGTGGTGCGGCTCAAGGGCGGCGACGTGCACCTGTTCGCCCGCGGCATCGAGGAGGTCGCGGCGTGCGTCGAGGCCGGTGTGCCGGTCGAGGTCGTCCCTGGTGTGTCCTCGGCGTTCGCGGTGCCCGCCTGCGCCGGCATCCCGGTCACCGCTCGTGGCGTCGCGCAGTCGGTCTCGGTCGTCTCGGCGCACCTGCCACCCGGCGACCCGGCGTCGACGGTCGACTGGGACGCGCTGGCGCGCGTCGGCGGGACGCTGGTGCTGCTCATGGCGGTCGGCAGGCTGACCGAGGCGTGCGAGGCGCTCATGGCCGGCGGTCGCGCCGGCACGACACCGGTGGCGGTCGTGCACGACGGCACGCTGCCGAGCCAGCGCACCGTGACGACGACACTGGCGTGGGCCGCGCACGACGCCGCGGACGTTCCCGCGCCGGCGGTGGTCGTCATCGGCGAGGTCGTCGCGGAGCGGGTCGCGACATGACCGTGCCCGTGCTGCTCGGCGTGGCGCACGGCTCGCGCGACCCGGCGTCGCAGGACGTCGTGCGGTCGCTGCTGGCGCAGGCCGCCGACGCGCGGCCGGGGCTGCGGGTCGCGGACGCGTACGTCGACAACGCGTCGCCGTCCGTGCGCCGGGCGCTGGAGGCGCTCGCTGCGGACGACGTCGCCGACGTCGTCGTCGTGCCGCTGCTCCTGACACCGGCGTCGCACAGCAAGACCGACGTCGCGGCGTCGGTGCAGGAGGGGCGGCGCGCGCACCCGGGGATGCGACTGCGCTACGGCCGGCCGCTCGGCCCGCACCCCGCGCTGGTCGACGTCGTCGCGCGCCGGCTGCACGAGGCCGGCGCCGGTGACGAGGACCCGGTCGTGCTCGTCGCCGGCGGCGCGCTGGACCCGGACGCCAACGCGCAGGTGGCGGCGACGGCGCGGTTGCTGTGGGAGGGGCGGCCGTGGCCGTCGGTCGACGTCGCGTTCGCGTCGACGACGCGGCCGACGGTGCCCGAGGCGGTCGCGCGGCTGCGCGCGCTCGGCCACCGGCGGGTGGCGGTGGCCCGCTACTTCCTCGGGCCCGGCTACCTGCCCCGGCTGGTCGAGAAGCAGGCGCGTGAGGTGCGCGACGTCGACGTCGTCGTCGCGGCTCCGGTCGGCGACGCGGCGGACGTCGCCCGGCTCGTCCTCGAGCGGTACGACGAGGTGCTGCACGGCGACATCCGCATGAACTGCGACGTGTGCTTGTACCGGGTGCCTGTGCCCGGCCGCGAGGGCGCGGTCGGCGCGGTGCAGGAGCCGCACAGCCACCCGGACGACGTGAGCTGACGCGTCAGGACAGCCGGGTGACGGTGATCTCGGTCGTCTCCTCGTAGGTGAACGGGTTCTCGCAGTTCTGCAGCGGGATCCCGTTCTGGGTGCGCGTCAGCGTCCCGGTCGCGGATTCGCCCACCGCGAGGCCGCCGAACCCGGGGACCGACCCCGTCACCTCCTCGGTGTTGCGACCGAGCGAGTCCGGGTTCTCCACCCCGGTCTCGCTGTCGACGCACGGGCCCTCGAACGACGACGTGGACCCGATCTCGAGGTCCTCGCCGTCGAACGCCGGGTCCAGCTGCGCGCCGCTGTCGCTCCCGATGACGCCCTCGCACTCCGTCGGCGTGCTGCAGTCCAGGGTCACGGTCCACTCGGCGGACGACGTGGCACCGACTGTGCTCTCCGGGAAGGTCGTCGAGACGATCGTCGACTCGACGCGGTAGCGGCCGCTCGCTGTCGCCGCGACCTGGCGCTCCTCGCTGACGGGGCTGACGGTCGGCTGGGGCACGGGGTCACCGTCGGACCCGCCGGTGAGGACCAGCGCCGCCGCCGCGGCACCGCCCGCCACGACGACACCTGCCGCGACGAGCAGCGCCTTCCCGCGGCCTCCGGCGGCACGGCCGGTGGTCGCGGCGCCGGTCGTGAGGCTGACCGACTCGGTCGTCGCGGACGCGGCTCCCGAGCCGGTGGGGCCTGACCGCAGTGCTGCGGCCACCGCGCCGGCGACCGACGCGCCCGACAGCCAGCCCGCGCCGAACCGGCGCTCGGCCTCCTCGTCGAGCTCGCGCAGCAGCGCCCTGCCGTCCTGCGGGCGGGCGGCCGGGTCCTTGGCCAGGCAGCGCGCGACCAGAGCGGCGAAGCCGGGACCCAGGCCGGTCAGCGCCGGCGGCTCGTGCTCGCGGTGGGCGCGCAGGACCTCGGCCACGTCGGTGCCCGGGAACGGGGGGCGGGCGGAGACGAGCAGGTGCAGCACCGCTGCGGCGGAGTACACGTCGCCGGGCGGGCCCACCGGCTCGCCGCGCGCGGCCTCCGGACTGAGGAACGCCGGCGTGCCGACGACACCAGAGCCCGGCTGCGGCATCGCCAGCCCGAAGTCGACCAGCATCGACCTACCGTCCGCGTCGACCAGCACGTTGCGCGGCGCGACGTCTCGGTGGACGACGCCGCGCCCGTGCGCGTGCGCCAGCCCCTGCACGGCGCCGCGGAGCACGCCGACGGCCTGCTGCGGGCTGAGCCGGCCGTGGTGCTCGAGCAGCCGGTCCAGCGTCACGCCGTCCACCCACTGCATCGCGAGCCAGGGCGCCTCACCGGTGAGGTCGGCCTCGCGCAGCCCGACGACGTGCGGGTCGTCGAGCGAGGCGAGGACGTCGGCCTCGGCGCGGAGCCGGGCGAGCACGTCGGGTGCGTCCCGCACGGCGCCCGACAGCTGCTTCACGGCGACCTGCTCACCCGACGCGATGTGCCGCGCGCGGAACACCGTGCCGGTCGACCCGGACGCGACCTCGTCCAGCACCTCGTACTCGCCGAACCGCACGGTGCCTCCTCGTCAGCTCAGGACGGACGCCTTGTCGACCGCGAGCTGCAGCAGCTCGACGGCGCGGTCCCTCTCCACCGGGTCGGTGCTCGTGTACTGCACGTTGACGAGCAGCCGGCCGCGGCGGGCCGTCATGTCCCACCGGAACCCGGTGTAGCCGCCGGTGTAGGCCTGGTCGATCGCGACGGCGTCATCGCCGACGCCGTCGAGCTCGACCGCGCCGCGCACGGTGACGGTGTAGGTGGTCGCTTCGACGGTCTCGTCGAAGCGGCAGCGCGCGTCGGCGCGCTCGCGCACCGTGGTGAGGAAGTCCTCGGCCTCCGTGATGCCGTCGGCGACGGTGAGCCGCTCGTACACCTGCGTGGCGTCGGGGTCGGTCATGGGCCCCACGCTCACCTGGGCGAGCTCGTCGAGGTCATCGTCCACCCCGCAGAGCGGCTCGTCGCTCACTCCGGCCTCGGCCGCCTCCGTGCCGGCGACGGCGGGAGGCGGCCCGCCGAACTCGGGCCCGACGTCCGCGGGCGTGAGGAGCGAGGTGAGGAGCTCGCCCTCAGTGGGTGTCGCCGCAGTGGCGGCGGAGACCGACGGGTCGGCCTCCGCCGCGTCGTCGCCGGTGTCGCTGCACCCGAGCA
>JBKHYE010000147.1:0-22500 GCA_046565705.1 Actinomycetes bacterium | reverse complement strand
TCGCGGGCCATCTCCCGCGCCCGGTGCGAGTGCCACGGGTCGGTCACCACCACGGCTGTCTCCCAGCCGTTGTCGTCCATCAGCTCCTCGACCGCCTGCAGGCTCTGCAGGGTGTTGCGCCCCTCGGGTACCGCCACCACCTCGACACCGCGCTCGCGCAGGAACGCGGCGCCGGCCTCGGCCTCGGTGGTGCGGTCGCCGGGCGCTCCTCCGCCGACCGTCACGACCCGCGGCGCGACGTCCTCCTCGTACAGCTCGCGGGCGTGCTGCAGCCGGGCCTTGAAGACCGAGCTGGGCCGTCCGTCGAACTGCGACGCGCCGAGCACGACGATCGCGTCGGTCGGCGTCCGGTCGTCGTCGCGCGCCACCCACCAGATGCTCGTGGCGAACCCGCCCACGACGAGCACGGCGAGCAGCACGACCGCCAGGACGGCCCGGCGGAACCAGCGCAGGAGCAGCACCCCGTCGTGTCTACCTGGTGTCGGACAGGCTCGCCTCGAGCGCGGCGCGGCCCGCCTCGAGCCGGGCCACCGGGACGCGGAACGGCGCGCAGGAGACGTAGTCGAGGCCGACCTCGGCGAAGAACGCGATGCTGTCCGGGTCGCCGCCGTGCTCGCCGCAGACCCCGAGGTGCAGGTCGGGGTTGGCGCGCCGGCCCTCCTCGACGGCGATCCGCACGAGCCGGCCGACGCCCTCGCGGTCGATCGTCTCGAACGGGCTGACGCCGAACACGCCCTTCTCCAGGTAGTGCGAGAAGAACGCCGCCTCGACGTCGTCGCGGCTGAAGCCCCAGGTCGTCTGGGTCAGGTCGTTGGTGCCGAAGGAGAAGAACTCGGCGGCCTCGCCGATCGCGGCGGCCGTCAGGGCTGCCCTCGGCAGCTCGATCATCGTGCCGATCGGGAACGGCAGGGTGCAGCCGTTGGCCTCGGCGACCTCCGCGAGCACGGCGCGCGCCTCCTCGGCGATGAGGTCGAGCTCCTGGATGCTGCCGACGAGCGGGATCATGATCTCGGGGCGCGGGTCCTTGTGCATCCGCTGGAGGAAGCACGCCGCCTCGGCGATCGCGCGCACCTGCAGGGCGAACAGCCCCGGGACGACGAGGCCGAGACGCACGCCACGCAGGCCGAGCATCGGGTTCTGCTCGTGCAGCCGCTCGACGGCGTGCAGCAGGCGCAGCTCGTTCTCGTGCTCCTCCCCGCGCTCCTGTGCCAGTGCCACGCGCACGGCGAGCTCGGTGCGGTCTGGCAGGAACTCGTGCAGCGGCGGGTCGAGCAGCCGGATGGTGACCGGCAGGCCGTCCATCGCCTCGAGGATCCGCTCGAAGTCCTTGCGCTGGTGCGGCAGCAGCCCCTGCAGCGCGGCGTCGCGCTCGTCGTCGTCCTCCGCGAGGATCAGCCGCTCGACGAGCTTGCGGCGCTCACCGAGGAACATGTGCTCGGTGCGGCACAGGCCGATGCCCTCCGCGCCGAACACCCGCGCGCGCTGTGCGTCCTCGTCGGTGTCGGCGTTGGCGCGCACCCGCAGGGCGCGGGTGCGGTCGGCGTGCGTCATGAGCCGGTGCACCGCCTGCACGAGGTCGTCGGCCTGGAACTCCCGGGTGCCCGGCAGCAGCTCGCCCTCGAAGTAGCGCACCACCGGGCTCGGCTGGACCTCGACCTCACCGGCGAACACCGCACCGGTCGTCCCGTCGATCGACACGACGTCGCCCTCGCCGAGCTCGGTGCCGTCGGGGGTGCGGATCCGCTTGGCGGCGACGTCGACGTCGAGCTCCTCGGCGCCGCACACGCACGTCTTGCCCATGCCCCGGGCGACGACGGCGGCGTGGCTGGTCTTGCCGCCGCGGCTGGTGAGGATGCCGCGCGCGGCGATCATGCCGGCGAGGTCGTCCGGGTTGGTCTCCCGGCGGACCAGGATGACGTCGTCGCCCTTGTTCGCGCGCGCGACCGCGGTCTCGCTGTCGAACACGACCGTGCCGACGGCGGCGCCCGGGCTCGCCCCCATGCCCTTGGTCAGGAGCGTCGCGCCGGAGGTGTCGCCGAAGTGCGGGAACATCAGCTGCGCGAGCTGAGCGCCCGTGACGCGCAGCAGCGCCTCGTCCTCGCTGATGAGTCCCTCGTCGACGAGCTGGGTCGCGATGCGGAACGCGGCGCCGGCGGTGCGCTTCCCGACGCGGGTCTGCAGCATCCAGAGCTTGCCGCGCTCGATGGTGAACTCGATGTCGCACAGGTCGCGGTAGTGCCGCTCGAGGATCGCCATCGTGGCGAGCAGCTCCTCGTACGAGGCCTTGTCGAGCTCCTCGAGCTGCTCGAGCGGCATCGTGTTGCGGATGCCGGCGACGACGTCCTCGCCCTGCGCGTTCTGCAGGTAGTCGCCGTAGATGCCCCGCTGCCCGCTGCCCGGGTCGCGGGTGAAGGCGACACCCGTGCCGGAGTCCATGCCGAGATTTCCGAACACCATCGCGCAGACCGTCACGGCCGTGCCGAGGTCGTCCGGGATGCGCTCCTGCCGGCGGTAGAGGCGCGCGCGCTGGGTGTTCCAGGAGTCGAAGACCGCGCGGGTCGCCAGCTCGAGCTGCTCGCGCGGGTCCTGCGGGAACGGCTTCCCGCAGTGCTCCTCCACGACCGACTTGAACCGGTCGACGACCGCGCGCAGGTCGTCGGCGTCGAGGTCGAGGTCGCTGCTCACGCCCTTGGCGCTCTTGGCCGCCTCGAAGATCTCGTCGAACGCCTCGCCCTCGATGCCGAGCACGGTCTTGCCGAACATCTGCAGCAGCCGGCGGTAGGAGTCCCAGGCGAATCGCTCGTCGCCGGCCTGCCGCGCCAGGCCCTCGACGCTGCGATCGTTGAGGCCGATGTTGAGGACCGTCTCCATCATCCCGGGCATCGAGAACTTCGCGCCCGAGCGGACGCTGACGAGCAGCGGGTCGTCGGCGTCGCCGAGCCGCTTGCCCATGGCCTTCTCGAGGGCGGCGAGGTGCTCGTCGATCTCGGCGGCGAGGCTCTCGGGCACCGAGCCCGTCTGCAGGTACTCCGTGCACGCCGCCGTGCTGATCACGAACCCGGGCGGCACCGGCAGCCCGAGGTTCGTCATCTCCGCGAGGTTGGCGCCCTTGCCGCCGAGCAGGTCCTTCATGTCCTTGCTGCCCTCGGCGAAGTCGTACACGTACTTCGGCACTGCCGAGCTCCTGTCAGCCGGGATCCGGAGGTGCGGCGAGGTTACCGGTGGCGCCTGCGCCTGCTGAGCAGCAGCAGGCCGGCGACGGCGAGCGCGGCGACCGCGCCCAGGACGACGACCGGTCGGGTCGACCGCTCGACGACGTCGGGCAGCGCGCGGCGCGGCTCCGCGGGCGGCAGCGCGGACGCGACCCGGTGCACCGGCGCGGACGTGCCCTCGCTCGTGGTGAGCAGCGCCGTGCCGTCGCGCGTGTACGCGATCGCCTCGCCCTGGTAGGTCGGCGGCAGCGCCGTCACGACGGCGTCATACTCGAGCGCGCCGGCGACGTCGCCGTCCTCGACGCGCCACTCGTGCACGTCGGTGTAGGTGCGCAGCGCCAGCCGCTCGCCGTCGGGCGAGATGTCGCCGCCGGTGACGAGGGTGCTCGCGAGCGCCCCGATGCCGGGGCCACCCGGGCTGCGGGTGCGCTCGACCGCGACGTCGGCCACTCGGTCCAGCAGGTTCGGCGCGTCGGGCCGCAGCCGCTCGGGCGCGGCGTACAGCGCCGGCCGGCCGAGCAGCCCCTTCGTCACGACGTAGAGCCGGCCGGTGCCCGGGTGCACCAGCAGCGTCTCGGCGTCCTTCGGCCCGTCCTCGTAGCGCAGCCGGTAGCTCGCCACGGGCGGGAGGTCGACGGCCACCCCTTCGGCGCGCTCGTCGGCCTGCGGCTCGGGCACCTCGTGCACCAGCACGCCGTGGTCCCGCCGGCCGTTGTTGTCGCCGATGTCGCCGAGGAACAGGCTGCTGCCGCCCGCCGATGCCGAGGCGAGGGCCGGGCCGCGGGCCATGTCCTCCCAGTCGCGCGACTGGACGCCGAGCCGGTAGGTGGCGAGCAGCCGCCCGTCGGTGCTGACGGCGTGCACCTCGCCCGCGGCACCGCTGTCCTCGTGCGTGAACAGCACGGCGTCGGACGTGGAGCTGGTGGCCAGTCCGCTCGACTCGGCGATCGACGGCGGCAGCGTCGTCACGACGGCAGCCGCCGCCAGCAGCGCGACGAGCACTCAGACGACGCCGTACAGGCGGTCGCCGGCGTCGCCCAGCCCCGGCACGATGTAGCCGCGCTCGTCGAGGCGGTCGTCGACGCCGGCCGCGACGACGGTCACCGGGCAGCCGGCGTCGTCGCGGAACGCCTGGTCGAGGCGGGCGATCCCCTCCGGCGCGGCGAGCAGGCACACGGCCGTGACGCTGGCCGCGCCGCGCTCGACCAGCAGGCCCACCGTGGCGAGGAGCGTGCCGCCGGTCGCGAGCATCGGGTCGAGCACGAAGACCTCGCGGCCGGTGAGGTCCTCGGGCAGCCGGTCGGCGTACATGCTCACCGTCAGGTCGTCCTCGTCGCGCACCATGCCGAGGAAGCCGACCTCCGCCGTCGGCAGCAGGCGGGTCATCCCGTCGAGCATGCCGAGCCCGGCGCGCAGCACCGGCACCACGAGCGGCACCGGACGCCGCAGCCGGCAGCCGTGCGCCGGGGCGACCGGCGTGCGCACCTCGACCGCCTCGACGCGCACGTCACGCGTCGCCTCGTACGCCAGCAGCGTCACGAGCTCGTCAGCGAGCCGCCGGAACGTCGGCGAGTCGGTGCGCTCGTCGCGCAGCGCCGTCAGCTTGTGCGCGACGAGCGGGTGGTCGGCCACGAGGGTGCGCACGAGGCCGACCGTACTGCGGCAGCGCCGTGCAACCGCCGCTGACCAGGGCGCTCAGGACGGCTCGCAGCCCAGCTGGTAGGCGCCGTCACAGGAGGGGCGCGAGCGGTCGTGCGCCTCGGCCGGGGCGGCGACGGCGACCGACGCGCCGAGCGCGAGCGACGTCGTGGCGACGCCGGTGACGAGGGTGCGCGTCCGGCTCGGACGGGCGTGGCGGGGGGTGTGGCGCGTCACGAGGACGCGAAGGAACGACACGGGAACAGACCTCCATCACGCCTGCGAGGTCAGCTGTCGGGTTCGGGCCGGAGTCGCGCCCGGCGCCGACCGGAGTCGGCGCTTCACCCCGAGGCCGTCCGGGCCGCTGCGCGCAGCGGCCGGCCGGCCGGAGAACGTGTGGGTCCCCCGCTCCTGCCCGTGACGTGCGAGAGTGACGTCCGCCCGGGCAGGACTCGGCGGAGCGGACGTCGGGCGCACCGGCGGGTGGCCCTCCACGAGTGTGCATGACGAACGTGTGACAGCGAGGCGGAGTCGCCGGATCTGTGAGCGGCCTCACCGGCCGCTGGGACCCGTTACAGCGGGCCGAGGCGGTCGTGCAGGTAGCGCTCGACGGCGTCGAGCGAGACCCTCTCCTGCGTCATCGCGTCGCGCTCGCGGACCGTGACGGCGGAGTCCTCGAGCGACTCGAAGTCGACCGTGACGCAGTACGGCGTGCCGATCTCGTCCTGGCGGCGGTACCGGCGGCCGATGGCGCCGGCGTCGTCGAAGTCGACGTTCCAGTACGTGCGCAAGGAGGCGGCGAGGTCGCGCGCCACCGGTGACAGGTCGGCGTTGCGCGACAGCGGCAGCACCGCCGCCTTGACCGGCGCCAGGCGCTTGTCGAGCCGCAGCACGACGCGCTTGTCGACGCCGCCCTTGGCGTTCGGCGCCTCGTCCTCGGTGTAGGCGTCGAGCAGGAAGGTGAGCGTGCAGCGGTCGACGCCGGCTGCCGGCTCGATGACGTACGGCATCCAGCGCTCGCCGGTCTCCTGGTCGAAGTACGACAGGTCGGTACCCGTCGCCTTCGAGTGCACGGTGAGGTCGTAGTCGGTGCGGTTGGCGATGCCCTCGAGCTCGCCCCACTCGCTGCCGACGAAGTCGAACTTGTACTCGATGTCGACGGTGCGCTTGGAGTAGTGGCTGAGCTTGTCCTTCGGGTGCTCGTACAGCCGCAGGTTCTCCTCGCGGATCCCGAGGTCGACGTACCAGGCCAGCCGCTCGTCGATCCAGCGCTGGTGCCACTCCTCGTCGGTGCCGGGCTTGACGAAGAACTCCATCTCCATCTGCTCGAACTCGCGGGTGCGGAAGATGAAGTTGCCCGGCGTGATCTCGTTGCGGAACGACTTGCCGATCTGGCCGATGCCGAACGGCGGCTTCTTGCGCGCCGACTGCTGCACGTTCAGGTAGTTGATGAAGATCCCCTGCGCCGTCTCCGGGCGCAGGTAGGCCAGCCCGCTCTCGTCCTCCACCGGGCCGAGCGAGGTCTTGAGCAGGCCGTTGAACATCCTCGGCTCGGTCCACGTGCCGCGGTTACCGCAGTTCGGGCACGGCAGGTCGGCGAGCGCCTTGCCGCTCTGCTCCTCGAGGTGGTCGGCGCGGAAGCGCTTGTGGCACGACGTGCACTCGACGAGCGGGTCGACGAAGGCCTGCACGTGCCCGCTGGTCTCCCACACCTCCCGGGCCAGGATGACGCACGAGTCGAGGCCGACGACATCGTCGCGGCCCTGCACGACGGCCTTCCACCACTGCCGCTTGACGTTGTTCTTCAGCTCGACACCGAGCGGCCCGTAGTCCCACGACGCGCGCAGTCCGCCGTAGATCTCCGACGACGGGAAGACCAGGCCGCGGCGCTTGGCGAGACTGACGATGGTGTCCATGCGGTCGCTCTTGGCGGCCATGCGCGTGCTCCTGGGTCCGGCTGGCTGTCGGGTGAACCGCCCACGCTAGTGCCGCGACGAAGATCACGGCTCACCAGGGGGCGTACCGGGACGGTCTCCCGGACACTCGCGGCATGGCCTCTCCGCGGCTGCCCCTGCTGTCCGACGTGGACAAGCGGGCCGCCTGGGCGTACGGCCTCGCCGGCCCGCTCGGGCTGGTCAAGCGCTCGGTGTTCGTGGTCGACGCCGACAGTCGGCTCGCGTGCGCGCACGCGGCGACCGTCGGGCTCACCTACCGCGACACCGACGAGATCGCCGCCGTGCTCGCCGACCTCGAGCGGGTGGCCTAGAGGTCGCTCCCCGCTACGTCCGCCCGACCGGGCCCGACGACGTCGGCGTCGGCGGCTCGGCGGGACACCGCCACCGACGCGACCTCTCCCGCGACCGACCGCAGCACCTCGAACGCGCTCGGCTCGTCGGGACCCTGAGCCAGCAGCGGCGCGGCGTGCACCTTCACCTCGTAGGCGCCGAGCGACCGCCGGTACGAGCCGACGCCGTCCCACTCGGTCACGAGCACCCACGTGCGCGGGTCGTCAGCAGCCCGGCCGACGTGCCCGCGGAGGAAGCCGGGGCGTCCCGCGAAGGCGTCGAGCGCCGCCTGCCCCTGCTCGAGGAACGCGGCCGCCCGGCCGGGCTCGACGTCGAACCGCGTGACCACCAGCACGGCTGGCACCCTAGACGGCGACCCGCCCGAGGAGGACCCGTCCCGTGCCCGAACGACCGACCACCGGCCAGCCCACCGCTCCGAGCCTGCGCAGCGCCGTCGAGCGGCGCAGCCGGCCTGTGCTCGCCTGGCTGACCCAGCGCCCGTCATGGCTGCTGCCGCTCACATCGGTGCTGCTGCTGCTCGGCGGGCTGCTGGCGCCGCCCGCGGCCGGCATGCCGCTGCTGTTCGCGCTCGCCGCGCTGCTCGGCTGGCTCACCTACCTGTCGTGGCCCAAGGTCGCCGGCGGCGGGCGGCTCATGCGCGTCGCGGTGGTCGCCGGGCTCCTCGCCCTCGCGCTGAGCCGCCTGGCCTGACCGCCGGGCTCTGCTACACCCGGGCCTCGTCCGTCCTCGCGTCGGGCAGGGTGAGCGTGGTGTCGACCAACCCCAGCTGCCCGAGCATGTCCATCTGGTCGAAGTAGAACCGGTGCGAGACCACCTCGGCGCCGCGGACCGAGCAGATGTCGCACTCGCGGATGCGCACCCGCCGCCCGGTCGGCTCGACGTCGCCCTCTGGTGTGCGGAGCGTGCCGGTGTGCGTGGCGATCAGGTACCCCTCGTCGACGGCTGTGTCGCCCACCTCCAGCTTCGAGATCATCTCGAACGAGGTGTCCGGAAAGGCTTCGGCGAAGACCATCATCCAGTTGACGATCGCGTCGCGGCCGGTCAGCCGGCCCTCGTCCGGCGTGTCCGCCACCGCGTCCTCGGCATAGATCGCGCGCAGCGCGTCCGCGTCTCGGCGCATCACGGCCTCGGTGATGCGGTCCATGGCCTGTCGTGCGTGTCCCATGGCGAACCCCCTCCGTCGGCACGCCGCCGTCGGGCGCCTCCCCAGCCGGGCCCAGCGCGGGCGGCTCCGCCGATGGCAGCAGGGTGCGCCTGTCGTGCCCGCCGGGCAACCCCTCAGGCGTTCGGCTGGGCGCCGCCGTACCGGCGGTCGCGCGACGCGTACACCTCGACGGCCCGCCACAGGTCGCGGCGGTCGACGTCGGGCCACAGGGCCTCGAGGAACACCAGCTCGGCGTAGGCGGACTGCCAGAGCAGGAAGTTCGACGTCCGCTGCTCGCCGGACGTGCGCAGGAACAGGTCGACGTCGGGCATGTCGGGCTCGTCGAGGTAGCGGGCGAGCACCCGCTCGTCGACCCGGTCGGGGTTCACCCTGCCCGCCGCGACGTCGTGCGCGAGAGCCCTTGCGGCGTCGGCGATCTCGGCCCGCCCGCCGTAGTTGACGCACATCGTCAGCGTGCAGACGGTGTTGCGCCGGGTGAGCTCCTCGGCCGCCTCGAGCTCGCGCAGCACCGAGCGCCACAGCCGCGGCCGGCGGCCGGCCCAGCGCACGCGCACGCCGAGCGCGTGCATCTCGTCGCGCCGGCGGCGGATGACGTCGCGGTTGAAGCCCATGAGGAAGCGCACCTCGTCGGGCGAGCGCTTCCAGTTCTCGGTCGAGAAGGCGTACGCCGACACCCACCGCACGCCCAGCTCGATGGCGCCCTCGACGACGTCGAACAGCGAGCTCTCGCCCTCGGCGTGGCCGGCCGTGCGCGGCAGCCCGCGCTCCTTCGCCCACCGCCCGTTGCCGTCCATGACGATCGCGACGTGCCGCGGGACGAGCTCGGGCGGCAGCTGCGGCGGGCGCGCACCGGACGGGTGCGGCGAGGGCGGACGCGGCGGTTCGCGCCTCACACGCGCTCCACCAGCGGCAGCGACCGCAGCCCCCGCTCGAGGTGCCACTGCAGGTGCGCGGCGACCAGGCCGCCGGCCTCCTTGCGGGTGCGCAGGTCGGCGGCCTCGGCGCCGTCCCACTCGCCGGTGAGCAGGTCGAGCATGAGCCGGAGCGCACCGGGTGACGGCGACGCCGCGCCGGCCGGGCGGCAGGCGGCGCACACGGCGCCACCGGCGGCGACGGAGAACGCGCGGTGCGGTCCCTCGGCGGCGCAGCGGGCGCACTCGTCGAGCGCGGGCGCGTAGCCCGACACCGCCATCGCGCGCAGCAGGAACGCGTCGAGCACCAGCGCCGGGTCGCGGCCGTGCTCGTCGGCGCCGGTGAGCGCCCGCAGCGCGCCGACGAAGAGCAGGAACAGCCGCAGCGACGGCTCGCGCTCCTCGGCGGTGAGCCGCTCAGCGGTCTCGAGCACCGCCGTGCCGGCGGTGTAGCGCGCGTAGTCGCCGACCAGGCGCTCGCCGTAGGCGTGCAGGCTCTCGGCCTGGACGACGACGTCGAGCGACCGGCCGGTCCACAGCTGCAGGTCGACGTGGCTGAACGGCTCGACGGTGGCCCCGAACCGCGAGCGGGTGCGGCGCACGCCCTTGGCAACCGCGCGAACGCGGCCGTGGCGCCGGGTGAGGAGCGTGACGATGCGGTCGGCCTCGCCGAGCTTCTGCACCCGCAGCACGACGCCCTCGTCGCGGTAGGAGCTCACCGGCCGGCCTGCAGGGACACGTGCTCACGGTAGTGCGCGGTTTCGCGCTCGGGTGCGCGCCGCGCGTGGCAGGGTTGCGCCGAGCGGGGCGTCGGCGAGGAGGCGGTCACGGACGACAGGAGCGGTCCGTCCTGGGCGCTGCCCCCGTCGCCGCCCGAGGCGTGGGGTGTGCGCCGTGGCGTCGTGCTCGTCACCGCCGTGCTGGTCGCCGGACTGCCGTACCTGCTGCTCGAGGACTGGAGCCGGGCGTCGCTCACGACCGCCGGCGCACTGGTGCTGGCCGGGGTGGGCGGGCTCATCGCCGCGGAGGCGCTGCGGATCCTGTGGTCGGTGCACGGTGAGGCCCGCCTGCTGTGGGTCGCCGTCGGCTTCGCGCTCGTGCCGCTGTTCACCGTCCTGCGGGCGCTGACGACCGCACCGGAGGGCGCCGCCGACGCCGCGGTCGAGCTGCTGCAGTGGCTCGCCGTCCCGGTGCTCGCGCTCACCGCCGGCCTGGCCGGTCGCGGACTGCGGGTGGCGGCGGCACCGGCCGGCCTGCTCGTGCTCGCGGCGCTCGGGCTGGCGCTGCAGCCGTCGGTCGCGGCTGACCT
Source organism: Actinomycetes bacterium (assembly GCA_046565705.1). Taxonomy (GTDB): domain Bacteria; phylum Actinomycetota; class Actinomycetes; order Mycobacteriales; family SCTD01; genus DATLGD01. The sequence goes on along the minus strand of JBKHYE010000147.1, from coordinate 11,959 downwards.
CGTCAGCGACGGCCGCGCCGAGCCGGGGCTCGCCGCGCTGGAGCTGGGGCTCGCCGGCGTCGCGACGGCCGCCGTGCTGCTGTGGCTGCGCGGCAGCCCGCGCGAGGGCGCCGGTCCGCACGGCTGGGTCGCCGCGGGGCTCGTCGCCACCGTCCTCGCCGCTGCTGCCCGCTCGTCGGTCGAGGCGCGCACCGGCCTGGCGTGGCAGGCGCTGCAGCTCGCCGGCACGCTCGCCGTCCTCGTGCCCGCGGCAGGGCTAGCGCTGAGCAGCTGCCGGCCGTACCGTCGGCAGACCCGCCGGTGGCGCCAGCTCGAGACGCAGGTCCGCGGGCTGCGTGCGTCGTCGCCGCTGCTCCCCGGGCCGTCCATCACGCCCGAGGACGAGGAGGGCCTGCCCAGCGAGATCGAGGTGCGGGCGCTGCTCGAGACCGGCGCCGTGCGCATCGCGCTGCAGCCCGTCGTCGCGCTCGCCGACGGGCGCGTGGTCGGTCACGAGGCGCTCGCCCGCTTCGGCGGCCGCGTCTCGACCGACCGCTGGTTCCGCGGCGCCGGCCTGCACGGGCTGTCCGAGCAGCTCGAGCTCCTCACCATGCGCGCGGCGCTGCGGCTGCTCCCCCGGCTGCCCGACGACGTCTCGCTCGCGGTCAACGTGTCGCCGCTGGCGCTCGCCGACGACGACGTGCACGCCGAGCTGCGGCTGCACGACCTCTCGCGCATCGTCGTCGAGATCACCGAGCACGAGGCCGTGCGCGACTACGCCGCGGCCCGCGTACACCTGCGCGAGCTGCGCGCCGCCGGCGCGCGGATCGCCGTCGACGACATCGGCGCCGGCTTCGCGAGCCTGCACCACGCGCTGCTGCTGCGGCCCGACATCGTCAAGCTCGACCAGAGCCTGACCCGCGGCATCGACCACGACGCCCGCCAGCGCGCGCTCGTCGTGGCGCTGACCCGGTTCGCGGCGGAGGTCGGCGTCGAGCTCATCGCGGAGGGCGTCGAGACGGCCGAGCAGGCGACGGCGCTGCAGTCGCTCGGCCTCGTGGTCGGCCAGGGGTGGGGTCTCGGCGTCCCGGTGCTGCAGCAGGACCCCGCCGAGGACGCCGCGGGCGGCGCGCAGGCCCAGCCGTAGGTAAGCGGCAGGTCGGAGTCGAGGCTCAGAAGCCCAGCTTGCGCAGCTGCTTGGGGTCGCGCTGCCAGTCCTTCGCGACGCTGACGTGCAGGTCGAGGTAGATCTTCGTGCCGAGCAGCCGCTCGATCTGCGCGCGCGCCGTCGTGCCGACGTCGCGCAGCCGGGTGCCGCCGCGGCCGAGCACGATCGCCTTCTGGCTCGAGCGCTCGACGTGCACCGTGGCGTACACGTCGAGCAGGTCGGGCCGACCCTCGCGCAGGCCCATCTCCTCCACCGTCACCGCGAGCGAGTGCGGCAGCTCGTCGCGCACCCCCTCGAGCGCGGCCTCGCGGATCAGCTCGGCGACGAGCACCTGCTCGGGCTCGTCGGTCAGCTCGCCGTCGGGGTAGAGCGGCGGCCCCTCGGGCAGCCGCGCCAGCAGCAGGTCGGCGAGCAGCTGCACCTGGAAGCCGTCGACGGCGCTGACCGGCACCACCTCGGCCCAGTCGGCGAGCTGCGAGACCGCGAGCAGCTGCTCCCCCACCTGCGCCTTGCTCGCCTTGTCGGTCTTGGTCACCACCGCGAGCACCGGTGTCTTCAGCTCGGCGAGCTCAGCGGCGATGAAGCGGTCCCCCGGTCCGACCTTCTCGTCGGCGGGCACGCAGAGGCAGACGACGTCGACCCCGGCCCACGTCTCGCGCACCAGGTCGTTGAGCCGCTGCCCGAGCAGCGTGCGCGGCTTGTGCAGGCCGGGCGTGTCGACGAGGACGAGCTGGCCGTCGGGCCGGTGCACGATGCCGCGCACCACGTGCCGGGTCGTCTGCGGCCGGCTGCTGGTGATGGCCACCTTCGAGCCGGTCAGCGCGTTGGTGAGGGTCGACTTGCCGGCGTTGGGGCGGCCGACGAAGCACGCGAAGCCGCTGCGGAACGGCGGGGCGGGCGGGTCGGTCACCGTGCCAGTCTGCCCGCCCGGCGGCCCGGGCCTCAGGTCGTGAGCCGCTGGCGCACCGCGCCGTCGGGCGCGGCGAGGAGCACGGGCACCCCGACGCCGAACTCCCGCAGCACCGCGAGGTCGGCCTCCGACGGCAGCCCCTCGGTCACGACGACGGCGGCCTCGAAGGCCCGGGCGCCGCTCGACGCCGCGGCGACGACGGCGCCCCGCAGCGCCGACGTCGTCAGCGTCGGGTCGCCGTTCTCGACCGTGGCCGCCGCGTAGGTGCGGCCGTCGGCGTCGCGCACTGCGGCACCCTCGGTGACGCCGGTGCGGGGCGCGTGCGCGCGCAGCCGCGCGGCACGTGCGAGCGTGACGAGCTTGCCGTCCTCGGTGGACGTGTCGACGACGCGGGACGGCTCACTCAACGGTGCTCTCCTGTTCGCGGTGGGAGTCGGTCGTGACGCGCCGGACCAGCACGGTGCCGATCCGGTTGCGACGGCCCATGGCGCTCTCGGCGACGAGCACCAGGCCGTTGACGGTCGCCGTCGCGCCGGGGATCGGCACGCGGCCGAGCGCGCTGGCCAGCAGCCCGCCGACGGTCTCGACGTCGTCGTGCGGCAGCTGCACGCCGTACATCTCCTCGAGGTCGTCGACGGGCAGCCGGGCGGTGACCCGGCGGGTCTCCGCGTCGACGTCCTCGACCGGCGGTGCCTCGCGGTCGAACTCGTCCTGGATCTCGCCCACGATCTCCTCGAGGACGTCCTCCATCGTCACGAGCCCGGCGTTGCCGCCGTACTCGTCGACGACGATCGCGATGTGGCCCAGCTGCGCCTGCATCTCGCGCAGCAGCTCGTCGACCGGCTTGCTGTCGGGCACGAAGACCGGCTCGCGCATGACCTCCTCGACCTTGACCGAGCCGCCGCCCTCGCTGCGCTCCTTGCGCACGAGGTCCTTGAGGTAGACGACACCGAGCACGTCGTCGGCGTTCTCACCGACGACCGGGACGCGCGAGAAGCCGCTGCGCAGCAGCAGGTTCAGCGCCTGCTTGACCGTCTTGCCCCGCTCGATCGTCACGACGTCGGTGCGCGGCACCATCACCTCGCGCACGAGCGTGTCGCCGAGCTCGAAGACCGACTCGATCATGTCGCGCTCGCGGCGCTCGACCACGCCGCGCTGCTCGGCGAGCTCGACGAGGTCGCGCAGCTCGGCCTCGGAGGCGAACGGGCCCTCGCGGAAGCCGCGGCCCGGCGTGATGGCGTTGCCGAGCGTGATGAGCAGCGTCGGCAGCGGTCCGAGGACGCGCGTGAGCCAGCGCACCACCGGTGCGGACGCGAGCGCGATGCGCTCGGCCTGCTGCCGGCCCAGCGTGCGCGGACCGACGCCGACGAGCACGTACAGCGCGACCGTCATGGCCGCGACCGCGATCGCCACCCCGGCCGAGCCGTCGATGCGGTCGACCGTCCAGGACACGACGACGCCGACCGCCGCCAGCTCGAGCGCCATGCGCAGGAGCAGCACCAGGTTGAGCGCCCGCGGCGGGTCGACGAGCACCGCCTGGAGCGCGGCGGCCCCGCGGTGCTGCTCGGTGACGAGCTCCTCGACGCGCACGCGCGAGATGCGGGACAGCGCCACCTCCACGGAGGCGAGCACGCCTGCCACGAGCACGAAGGCCAGGGCGACGCCGAGCGGCAGGAGGTCGGTGCGGATCACGAGGCGGCCCAGGCTACCGGCGCGTCCGAGATGTCCGATCCGCAGTGCTGGTGTTGGTAACGGTTCCCAACAACAGCTACCCTCGGCGCCATGCGACGCACCGCGGTCCTCGCCCTGCCCCTGTCCGCCGCCCTGCTGGCCGGCTGCGCCTCCGACGACGGCGCAGACGCCGCGACCGACGCCGCCGGTGGCGAGGAAGCCCAGCGACTGGACGTGCTCGTCGGCCTCTACCCGTACCAGTTCGTCGCCGAGCGGGTGGGCGGCGACGACGTGGCGGTCGAGAACGTGACCCCGCCGGGCGTGGAGCCGCACGACGTCGAGCTGTCGCCGCAGCAGGTCGGCGCGGTCGGCGAGGCCGACCTCGTGCTCATCTCGCCGACGTTCTCCCCGGCCCTCGACGAGGCGGTCGAGCAGCAGCGGCCCGCCGCGGTGCTCGACGTGCTCAGCGTCGTTGACGTGCGCGAGAGCGGCGAGGAGGAGGCGCACGGCGACGAGGAGGTGCACGCCGACGAGGAGGCCGCGCACGGCGAGGAGGGGCACGACCACGGCGGCGAGGACCCGCACGTCTGGCTCGACCCGACCCGGCTCGCCACGATCGCCGACGCCGTCGCCGACGAGCTCGCCGAGCTGGCCCCGGAGCGGGCCGACGCCTTTCGGGAGCGCGCCGCGGCCCTGCGCGCCGAGCTCGAGGAGCTCGACGGTGAGCTCGAGCAGGGGCTGGCGCAGTGCGAGCGGCGCGACGTCGTCACCAGCCACGACGCGTTCGGCTACCTCACCGAGAGGTACGGGCTGGACCAGGTGCCGGTGAGCGGACTCTCCCCCGAGGAGGAGCCCTCGCCGCGGCGGCTGGCCGAGGTCGCCACGACGGCGAAGGAGCGCGGGGTGACCACCGTGTTCTTCGAGGAGACCGTCAGCCCGCGGGTGGCCGAGCAGCTGGCCCGGGAGGTCGGCGCGAAGGCGGAGGTGCTGAGCCCGCTCGAGGCTCCGCCGGAGGACGGCGACTACCTCAGCGCCATGCGTGCGAACCTGGCTGCCCTCCAGGAGGCACTCGACTGCACATGACGGCACCCGCACCGGACAGCGTCGTCGACCTGCGCGACGCGACCGTGGCCTACGACGGCCGCGTCGCGCTGGCGCATGCCGACCTGCGCCTGACGCGCGGTGAGGTGGTGGCGCTGCTCGGCGCGAACGGGTCGGGCAAGAGCACCCTGGTGCGCGCCGTCGTGGGCCTGGTGCCGCTGCAGACCGGGACGCTTCGGCTGTTCGGGACGCTGGCCGACCGGTTCACCGAGCGCACGCGCATCGGCTACGTGCCGCAGCGGCTCGGCGCGGCGACCGGGGTCCCGGCGACGGTCCGCGAGGTCGTGAGCACCGGCCGGCTGGCGCGTCGCGGGCTGTTCCGGCCGATGCGCGCGGTGGACCGGCAGGCCGTCGACAGGGCGCTCGACACGGTCGGCCTCGCGCAGCGGGGCCCGGACGCCGTCACCACGCTGTCCGGCGGCCAGCAGCAGCGGGTGCTGATCGCCCGCGCGCTGGCCGGTGAACCTGAGCTGCTGGTCATGGACGAGCCCACCTCGGGCGTCGACCTCGCCAGCCAGGAGGCGCTCGCCGCCACGGTCCGGCGGCTGGCGGAGCGCGGCACGACGATCCTGCTCGTCGCGCACGAGCTCGGCCCCATGCACGGGCTGGTGCGGCGGGCCGTGACGCTGGCCGACGGCCGGGTGCTGCACGACGGGCCGCCGCCCGAGCCCGACCACCTGCACCTACACGACCCGGAGCACGCGCACCCGCAGCACGAGGCGCCGCACGCGACGAGCAGCCCGTGGGGCCTGCGATGAGCCTGCTCGAGTACGACTTCATGCAGCGGGCGCTGGTCGCCGCACTGCTGGTGGGGCTGGCCGCACCCGCCGTCGGCGTCTTCCTCGTCCAGCGGCGGCTCGCGCTCATGGGCGACGGCATCGGGCACGTCGCGCTCACCGGCGTCGCGCTCGGGTTCCTGCTCGGCACCGCGCCGGTGCTGACCGCCGTCGTCGTCGCGACGGTGGGCGCCGTCGTCATCGAGCTGGTCCGTCAGCACGGCCGCACGAGCGGCGACGTCGCGCTGGCGCTGATGTTCTACGGCGGCATCGCCGGCGGCGTGCTCCTCATCGGGCTGTCCGACGACGGCACGAACGCCAACCTGCTCAGCTACCTGTTCGGGTCGCTGACCTCGGTGTCGCCGGAGGATGTGCGCGTCATCGCGCTGCTCTCGCTACTGCTGCTCGGCACGCTCCTGGTCGTGGGCCGCGAGATGTTCGCCGTCTGCCACGACGAGGACTTCGCGCGTGTCGCCGGCCTGCCGGTGCGCACGCTCAACCTCGTGCTGGCGGTCATGGCGGCCGTCACCGTGACGGTCGCGATGCGCGTCGTCGGCCTGCTGCTCGTCAGCGCGCTGATGGTGGTGCCGGTCGCGACGGCGCAGCAGCTGGTGCGCGGCTTCCGCGCGACGGTGGTGCTCGCGCTCGGCCTCGGCGTCGCGTCTGCCTTGGGCGGCGTCGCCGCGTCGTTCCACGCCGACACCGCCCCAGGGGCGATGATCGTCGTCGTCGCGCTGGCCGGATTCGCCGTGGCGGCGGCCGTCGGGTCGCTGCTGCGCCGCCGCCGCGCGACCGACCCGCCGTCCGTCTCGTTGCTCGCCGAGGAGCCCGCCTGACCGACCGACCGCTCCCGGGCGTGCGCACGACGCGGCAGCGCACCGCCGTCGCCGACCTGCTGTCGCGGGTCGACGGGTTCAAGAGCGCGCAGGACCTGCACGACCTGCTGCGGCACGACGGCGAGCAGGTCGGCCTGACGACCGTCTACCGGCACCTGCAGGCGCTCGCCGACGCCGGCCAGGTCGACGTGCTGCGCACCGACGAGGGCGAGAACGTCTACCGCCGGTGCCCCACCGACGAGCACCACCACCACCTGGTCTGCCGGACCTGCGGGCGCAGCGTCGACGTCGACGGCCCTGCGGTCGAGGCGTGGGCGTCGCAGGTCGCCGACGAGCACGGCTTCACCGAGGTGACGCACACCGTCGAGGTCTTCGGCACGTGCGCTGCCTGCGCCGCCTCGTGAGGGCCGCTCTCGCGGTCGCGGCCGTCGTCGCCCTCGCGGGCTGCAGCGGCACGGACGACCCCGACGCCGCACCCGCACCGAGCACGACCACGCCGACGGCCACCGCGACGACGTCTCCGCCGGCCACTGCGCCGCCGGTCGAGGACCCGCCGGTCGACGTCGAGGCGCTGCCGCCGCCCGCGGTCGCGACCGACCCCGCGGCACTCACCGCGCAGGTGGTGCGGGCCGAGACGACGCTGCGCTCGGGTGCCGCCGACCCGGTCGAGACCGCCCGCGCCGGCATGCAGCAGCAGGTCGCCTACCGGACCCTCGCCTCGCACCCGGAGTGGCAGGAGCAGGTCTTCGCCGCCGTCCCGCCGGAGCTCCGGGAGGCGGTCGTCGCGCAGACCGACGCCGCCGCCGGGCTGTTCCGGCTGGCCAGTCCGCAGCCGCGCCTGCCGCAGTGGCGGATCGTCCGGCCGCCGCCCGCCGACGAGCTGCTCGGCCACTACGGCGCCGCGGCGCAGGAGTTCGGCGTCGGCTGGGAGTACCTCGCCTCGATCCACCTGGTCGAGACGCGGATGGGGCGCATCCGCGGCACCAGCTCGGCCGGCGCCCAGGGCCCGATGCAGTTCCTGCCGAGCACGTGGGAGGCGTACGGCGAGGGCGACATCGAGTCGCCGCGCGACGCCATCCGCGCGGCGGCCCGGTACCTGCGCGCGCACGGCGCCCCGGCCGACATGGACCGCGCCCTCTACGCCTACAACCACAGCGACGCCTACGTCCGCGCGATCAGCACCTACGCCGCGCAGATGCGCGCCGACGAGCGGCTGTACCGCGGCTACCACGCGTGGCAGGTGTACTACCGGCACGTGGACGGCGACCGGCTGCTGCCGGTCGGCTGGGACGGGACGAAGCAGCCGGCCTGACGGCGCCGCAGTCGTCGTCAGGCCGTCACGTCGCCGTCGCGCGACGGTGCCGAGCGCCGGGAACGAGCGGTCGCATGGCGCGGGACGACATCGGCTGCACGTGGTGGGACGACCGCTGGGCGTGGCGCGGCGCTCTGGCGGCGGCGCCGCTCGGCGCGCTCGCGGCCATCCTGCACGCGCTGCTCGTCGAGCGGACCTCGTTCGGCGAGGCGCTGGTCCTCTACGCCGTCGGGGCGCTGGTCGCCTCCGGGATCGGCTGCCTGGTCGCCGGTCCGCTCGGCGGCACGGCCAACGCCGTGCGCCGGTGGCGCGCGGTACGCCGGCCCGACCCGTACCCGGACCTGGAGCCGGCCGAGACGCAGGCCCAGCCGGCCGACGTCGGCGAGCAGCTCACGCTCGACGACGCCGTCCGGGCTCGGCACGCCCGCTCGTCCGCCTGACGCCGAGAGCGCTCGCCCCGCACCGCTAACGTCGCGCGGGTGAGCACCGCGCTGGGCCGCTACTCAGCCGTCCTGCGCGGCACCGGAGCCGCCGCCCCGCTCGCCGCGAGCGTGCTCGGGCGCATCCCGCTCGGCATGACCGGACTCGCCGTCCTGCTGCTCGTCCGGGAGACCACCGGCTCCTACGCGGCCGCCGGCCTGGTCTCGGCGGCGTACGCGCTCGCGTTCGCGCTGGTCAGCCCGGTCCGGGCCCGCTCGGCCGACCGGCGCGGGCCCCGGCCCGTGCTCGCGGTGATGGGCCTGGCCCACCCGATCGCGCTGGGCGCCCTCGTCGCGCTCGCGGCAGCCGGCGCCGGGGCGCTCGTGCTGTTCACCGCCGCGGTGGTCGCCGGCGCCACCGTGCCGCCGCTCGGCGCCGTCATGCGCGCGCTCTGGGCCCAGCTCGTCGACGGCCCCGGCCTGACGACGGCGTACGCCGTCGAGTCGGTCGTCATCGAGATCTGCTTCGTCGCCGGGCCGCTGCTGGTCGCGGTGCTGACCGCGGTGTCCGGGCCGTCGGCGGCGGTGCTGGCCGCCGGGGTCCTGACGCTGGTCGGCGCGCTGGCGCTGGTGCGCACACCGGCGCTGCGCGCCGTCGAGCCCGTCCTCGGCGAGGTGCACCCGCTCGGGCCGCTGACGGCGCCGCCCGTGCGGGCGCTGCTGGTGATCTCCGCCGCGGTCGGCGCCGGCTTCGGCGCGGTCGAGGTCGCCATGCCGGCGTTCCTGGAGGAGGCCGGCGAGCGGCCCGGGCTCGCCGGCGTGCTGCTCGCGGTCTGGAGCCTCGGGTCGATGGCCGGCGGGCTCACCTACGGCGGGCTCCACCCCGCGACGCCGCACCGCCGCCAGCTGCCGTGGCTGGCGTCGGCCCTGGCCCTGGCGAGCACGCTGCCGCTGGTCGGTGCACCCTCGCTCGGGCTCGTGCTGATGTCGCTGGCGCTGTTCGCCTACGGGGTGACGATCGCGCCGCTCGGCGCCTGCACGTCGGTGCTGCTCGGCGGCTCGGCGCCGACCGGCACCGTCACCGAGGCGTTCGCGTGGAACAGCTCGATGATCTTCGGTGGTGCGGCGTTCGGCGCCGCCGCGGCCGGCGTGCTCGTCGAGCGGTCAGGCGTGGTGGCGGCGCTCGCGCTGACCGCCGGCACCGGCGTCCTCGTCCTGCTCTTCGGGCTGCGCGCCGGACGCCGGCTGCCCGCCGCCGCCTGAGCCGCGGAACTCGGCGAGCAGCGAGTCCTGCAGGCCGAACATCTCGGCGTGCTCCTCCGGCGTCGCGTGGTCGAACCCGAGCAGGTGCAGCACCCCGTGCGCCGTGAGCAGCTGCAGCTCCTCGAGCGTCGCGTGCCCCGCCTCGGCGGCCTGCCGCTCCGCGACCTGCGGGCAGAGCACGACGTCGCCGAGGACCGTGGGCATCTCGTCGTCCTCGTCCGCCTGCATCCCCTGGGGCACGCCGCGCGAGCCGCGCAGGTCGAGCTCGTCCATCGGGAAGGCGAGCACGTCCGTCGGCCCCGGCAGGTCCATGTACTGCACGTGCAGCCGCTCCATCTCCGCTTCGTCCTTGAGCGAGATGGCGAGGTCGGCCAGGGGTGAGACGCCCATCCGGCCGAGCACGTGCCGCGCGACGTCAACCAGCGCGCGCTCGTCGACCTCGACGCCGCTCTCGTTGATGACGTCGATCACGAGCGCCGCCGCGCGTCGTCGCGCCGGCCGGGACCGCGCTGCGGCCCCCGTGCCCGCTCCACCTCGGCGTCGTACTGCGCGTAGGCGTCGATGATGCGTCCGACCAGCCGGTGCCGGACGACGTCGTCGGAGGTGAGCGTCGCGAAGTGCAGGTCGTCGACGCCGTCGAGGATGTCGCGCACGACCCGCAGACCGCTCGTCGTGCCGCCGGGCAGGTCGGTCTGGGTGATGTCGCCGGTGACGACGATCTTGCTCCCGAACCCGAGCCGGGTGAGGAACATCTTCATCTGCTCGGGCGTGGTGTTCTGCGCCTCGTCGAGGATGATGAACGCGTCGTTCAACGAGCGGCCGCGCATAAAGGCCAGCGGCGCGACCTCGATCGTGCCGGCCTCGATGAGCTTGGGGATCGACTCCGGGTCGAGCATGTCGTGCAGCGCGTCGTACAGCGGCCGCAGGTACGGGTCGATCTTCTCGTAGAGCGTGCCGGGCAGGAACCCCAGCCGCTCCCCCGCCTCGACCGCCGGGCGCGTGAGGATGATGCGGTTGACCTGCTTGGCCTGCAGCGCCTGCACGGCCTTGGCCATCGCGAGGTAGGTCTTGCCGGTGCCGGCCGGGCCGACGCCGAACACGATGGTGTGCTCGTCGATCGCCTCGACGTAGCGCTTCTGGTTCACCGTCTTCGGCCGGATCGTGCGGCCGCGGTTGGACAGGATGTTGAGCGTCAGCACCTCGGCCGGCCGGGCGTCCTGCCGCAGCACCGCGACGGCCCGCTCGACGGCGTCGGGGCTCAGCGCCTCCCCCTTGCGCAGCAGCGCCAGCAGCTGCTCGACCAGCAGCACCGCGGTCGCGTTGTCCGCGGCGGTGCCGGTGATGGTGATCTCGTTGCCGCGGACGTGGACGTCGCTGGCCACCGACTGCTCGACCTTGCGCAGCACCTCGTCGCGCGACCCGAGCAGCGCGACCATGGACAGCTCGGACGGGACGACGATCTTGCTGATGACGCGGTCCGCGGCGGGTGCGGCGGCCGTGAGGTCGGCGCGCTCTGTCAGGGTCGGCCTGCTCTCGGTGACGGGACGAGGCCGACAACGCTACTCGCGGCGCTCGACGAGCGCGGCGGATCAGCCGGGCGGCCAGCTCAGCCGGCGGCCGCCGAGCACGTGCACGTGCAGGTGGCGCACCGTCTGCCCGCCGTCGTCGCCGGTGTTCGCCACCAGCCGGTAGCCCCCGTCGAGCCCTTCCTGGCGCGCGACCGCGACCGCCGCGGTCATCACCTCGGCGAGCAGCGCCGGGTCTGCGTCCGCGACCGCGCCGGCGTCCGCGTGGTGCTCGCGCGGCACGACCAGCACGTGCGTCGGCGCCTGCGGCCCGATGTCGCGGAAGGCCAGCGTCCGGTGGGTCTCGTGCACGACGTCGGCCGGCACCTCGCCCGCGACGATCCGGCAGAACAGGCAGTCGCTCACGGCGCCCTCCCCTCCCTGGTCAGGTACAGGCCGGACGCGCCGGCCACGCCGAGCAGCACCGCGCCGCCGACGACCGCCTCCACCAGCCGCACGGCCGGGTCGCTCGGCGAGGCGTCGGAGGCCGCCGCCGCCTCGGTCTCGTCCGGGTCGACGACCTCCGGCACCGTGGCCGGCGACGTCGTCGCCGGCGCGCTTGTGGAGGGCGTCGCCTCCGGCGCCGCGGGCGACGTCGTCGCCGCGACCGGCTCGGCGGTCTCGTCGTCGTCCTGGTCCTCGGCGACCACCGGAGCGGGTGTTGTCGTCGTGGGTGCGGGCGCTTGCTCAGGCGCTTGCTCGGGTGACGACGTCGTCGGCGCGGGCTCCGGCTCCTGCGTCGGCTCGGGCTCGGGCTCGGGCTCGGGCGGCGGCTCCGAGGTCGGCACCGGCAGCGACGGCCCTTCCTGGGCGACCGCCGCGGCGGGCCAGCCGACGACGAGCGCGAGCACACAGGCGCTCAGCGCTGATGCGAGTCGCGGGCCGGCCACGGGCGCGAGTCTAGGGACGCCGCTCACGCCCACCGGGGCGTGCGCGCGCTGACGACGGCCGCCGCCACG
>JBKHYE010000146.1:0-13429 GCA_046565705.1 Actinomycetes bacterium | reverse complement strand
ACTGTCACCCGCTGGGCGAAGTCCGGGAAGCTCACGTCGATCCGCACGCTCGGTGGGCACCGCCGCTACCGCGAGGCCGAGGTCCGCGCGCTGCTCGCCGGCATCCCGGCGCCGCGGCCCGAGACCCCCAAGGCGTAGCTCCAGCTCCGCCGCCGGCCTGTCCGGCGGCGGTCCGGCCTGCCCGCGCAGGCCCCCACGACCCCCGCACCACCGCACCCGCGTGCGTTCCTGCACGACGACGACGGCGCCGCGTTCCCGCCAGGGACGCGGCGCCGTCGTCGTCGGCGGGCGCTTCCCGGTGATCGTGAGCGGCAGGCGGCCCTGCCGGCCCGGCGCTGAGGTCGCGCGGCGCTCACGACCACGCTGAGGTGTACCGGGCGCCGTCACCGGCGGGAGGTGGTCAGGGACGGGATCGAACCGCCGACCCCGCGATTTTCAGTCGCGTGCTCTACCAGCTGAGCTACCTGACCGGGTCGTGCTGGGTGGTGCTGCGACCCCGACGGGACTCGAACCCGCGACCTCCGCCGTGACAGGGCGGCGCGCTAACCAACTGCGCTACGGGGCCTGGTGACAGGCCGTTCTTGCGTCGTGCTGCGTGCCCCCAACGGGATTCGAACCCGCGTAGCCACCTTGAAAGGGTGGAGTCCTAGGCCGCTGGACGATGGGGACGGCACCCCGCGAGGAGGCGCGCCTCCGCCGTCCGGCCGTCGGGGACCCGCAGAGCATAGCGGAACGGGACGGCGCGGGACGTCGGCTCTACGGCGAGGAGCCCCGGCCCGGCGCCGCCGTCTCCTGGCTCTCCTCGAGCACCTCTTCGACGACGGTCCGGGAGATGCGCGCGTCGCTCGCGCCGAGCCCGCCGAGGGTGATGTCGTCGTAGGCCTGCAGCCGCCTGGTGTCTCGGTCGAGGTAGAGCACGGTGAGCGTGATCGGCGTCGGCTCTTCGCCCTCGAGCGCCCGCAGCCCGGCGCCGCCGGTCGAGCCCTGCACGAGCAGCCGCGTGCCGTCCTCGCTCTCGTCGACGCGCTCGTGGCGGTGCCCGGCGAGGACGAGCGGCACCTCGCCCATGAGCGGGCGGGCGGCGATCGGGTCGTGCACGGCGACGATGTCGGGCGGGTCGTCCGGGTCGACGGCGTCGCGCAGCCGCTCGCCGACGCCGAGCAGCAGCGCCTCCGGAGCGTCGTCGTCGCGGGTCCGCTTGTCGGGGGTGAACCGGGGGTCGCCGAGGCCGAGGAACCGCACGCCGGCGACCTCGACGACCTCGTCCGAGTCGAGCACCGTGGCGTTGGGTTGCGCCTCGACGGCGGCCTGCGTCGTCAGGCTGTCGTGGTTGCCGCGCACGAACACGTACGGCACGTCGAGCCGGCCGATGCCCTCGATGAAGGCGCGCTCGGGCGGGCTGCCCCAGTCGTTGATGTCGCCGGTGTCGACGACGACGTCGACGCCGAACTGGCGGACCGTCGAGTCGATGACGTCGAAGGCGGCCGGGTTGAGGTGCAGGTCGCTGACGTGCAGCATCTTGAGCGTGTCGTCGTCGGCCACGAACACCGGCAGCGTGCTGGTCGCGGCGTAGAGCTCGCTGACGTTGGCGACGAGGCGGCCGAGCTGCAGCTGGTAGACGTCGAAGCGGGCCAGCAGGTCCTCGACGTCGCCGACCGCGGCCGGCGCGCTGGCCAGCAGCCCGGAGTAGCGCGGCTGGGCGAGCGCGCGGTCGTCGTAGGTGATCGCCGCGATGCCCCCCGTCACCGCGAGCAGCCCGAGACCCGTGCCGGCGCAGGCGGCGACGCGGCCCCACTGCCGCCGGAACACCAGCAGGCCCAGCACGGTCGCGCCGGCGACCGTCACGAGCACCGTGCGGAGCACGAGCTCGCCGACACCGGCGCGCAGGTCGGTCTGCACCTCCGCCCCGAGGTTGCGCAGCGACGCCGGGTTCGCGACCACCTCACGGGCGGCGTCGGCGCGCAGGGCAGCCACCTCGACGCCGAGCCGCACCGGGCCGTCGTGGGTGTCGAGCTCGAGCCGGCCGAGCGGCGGCACGTCGACGGTTGTGCTGCCCGTGAAGGCGGGCCGCAGGCCGAGGTCGGCGTCGAACGGGCCGACCGGGATGCGCACCGTGCCGGCGACGAGCAGCCCGAGCAGCGCGCCGAGGATGCCCACGAGGGCGACCTCGGCCGCGACGACGGAGGCGCGTCGGCTGGGGAGGCGCACGCCTCAGTGCCTACACCGCGCGGGCGGCGGGTGCCGAGAAGGCCTCGGTGACGACCCGCGCGAACCGCGAGCCGGGCACCTGGCGCGCGACGGCGACGGCGTCGGCCGCCGTGTCGACATCGCAGAGCACCGGCAGCCGCACCGGCGACAGGCCGGCGCCGCGCAGCCGGGCGAGCTGGCGCTGTCCCGTGTCCCCGCGCGAGGTGGGAACCCCGCGCAGCAGCGCGCCGTCCGGCCGCTGCAGCCCGAGCGCCCACCAGCCGCCGTCGACCGAGCGGCCGAGGACCGCCGGGGTGCGGGTGAGGACGGCGGCCGCCCGGGTGAGCAGCGCGGCCGAGACCTGCGGGGTGTCCATGCCGATCAGCAGAGCGGGCAGGTCGCAGGCGGCGGCGGCGTCGTCGAGCGAGGCGGCCAGGCGCTCGTCGAGCGGACCGCCGCGCTGCCGCTGCACGTCGAAGCCCTCGGCCCCGAGCGTGCCGTCGGTGACGAGCACCCGGCGCGCCACCCGCGCGGCGCGGACGGCGTCGAGCGTGTCGGCGAGAGCGGCGGCGGCGACGTCGGCGGCCTGCGCCGGTGTCAGCGGCGGGCACAGCCGGGTCTTCACCCGGCCCGGCACCGGCTCCTTGGCCAGCACGAGCACCTGGACGTCGACGGTCATGCGGCGTCCAGGTCGCGGAGCACCCGGCGCATGTCGCGCACGGCGCGAGCGGTGCCCATCGGCGTGCCGGTCACCTTCGAGCGGCCGGTGCGCGGCAGGTAGTCGACGTCGACCTCGCCGATGCGCCAGCCGGCGCGCGCGGCCGCCGTCACCATCTCGAGCGGGTAGCCGAACCGCCTGTCGCGCAGGTCGAGGGCGCGCAGGTCGTCGCGCCGGCAGGCGCGCATCGGGCCGAGGTCGGTGAGCGGGACGGTGGCGCGGCGGCGTAGCGACCGGGCGAGGGCGAGGTTGCCGAGCCGGGCGTGCAGCGGCCAGGCGCCGCGTTCGGTCGGGCGGCGCCGGCCGAGGACCAGGTCGGCCTCGCCGGCGAGCACGGGGTCGACGACGCGCGGCAGCTGCTGGGGGTCGAGGCTGCCGTCGGCGTCGAGGAAGCAGACGACGCCGTCGGGCGCGTCGGCCGCGTCCAGGCCGGCGGCGCAGGCGGCACCGAAGCCGCGCGGCGACGCCGGGACGACCAGCGCGCCGTGCTCGCGGGCGACGTCGTCCGAGCCGTCGGTGGAGCCGTTGTCGGCGACGATGCCGCGGTAGCCGGCCGGCAGGCGGGACAGGACCCACGGCAGCGCGGCGGCCTCGTTCAGGCACGGGAGGACGACGTCGGGCACGTCGGGAGTTCGCGCGCGCCCCGCCGTCGGTTCACCGGTCAGCCGCAGGGGCAGCCCACCGCGAGCCGCCGTCCCCAGCCCCCTGACCGCGCGGAGCCCTCCCGACGGTTCCGGGCGCTCCCGGAACCGCCCGACGCCCTCCACCCCTCGCACCCGGAGCCCTCCCGACGGTTCCGGCGGGCGCGGGAGCCGTCGGGAGGGCTCCAGGGGGACCGGGGCCGGTGCGGGTGCGGCCGCTGGGCCCGGCGGTCAGGTGCGCAGCGGCGCGGTGGCGAACTCGCGGACGCCGTCGGCGAACGACGTCGACGCCGCGAAGCCGAGCACGTCCCGCGCCCGCTGCGGGGAGGCGACGACGTGCCGGACATCGCCGAGCCGGTACTGCCCGGTGACGACCGGCTCCGGCCCGTCGCAGGCACGCGCGAGCTCGGTGGCGAGCTCGCCGACGGTGTGCGGCGTGCCGCTCGCGACGTTGACCGGCAGCAGGGTGCCGGGGTCGCCCGCGTCGAGCGCGAGGACGTTCGCCGCGGCGACGTCGCGCACGTGGACGAAGTCGCGCCGCTGACCGCCGTCCTCGAACACGCGCGGCGCCTCTCCTCGCTGGAGTGCGCTCCGGAACAGCGACGCCACGCCGGCGTACGGGGTGTCCCGCGGCATGTGCGGGCCGTAGACGTTGTGGTACCGCAGCGCCACGGCCGTCCCGCCGCTCGCCCGCGCCCACGAGGCGGCCAGGTGCTCCTGCGCGACCTTGCTCGCGGCGTAGACGTTCCGCGGGTCGAGCGGGGCGTCCTCGGGCACGGTCCCGCTCTCGAGCTCCGCCCCGCATCCCGGGCAACGGGGCTCGAAGGCGCCGGCGCGCAGGTCGGCCTCGTCGCGGGGGCCGGGGCGGACGACCCCGTGCTCGTCGCACGAGTACCGGCCCTCGCCGTAGACCACCATCGAGCTGGCGAGCACCAGCCGGCCGACGCCCGCGCGGGCCATGGCGGCCAGCAGCACGGCGGTGCCCAGGTCGTTGTGGCCCACGTACAGCGGCAGGTCCTGCAGGTCGACGCCGAGCCCGACCATCGCGGCCTGGTGGCAGACGACGTCGACGCCGTCCAGCACGGCGTCGGGCGTCGTGCGGACGTCGGCGTGCACCCGCTCCGCGCGCGGGTCGAGGTGGCCCGGCCAGCCGCCGCGGTGCACCTCGGGCAGGAGCGCGTCGAGCACCCGCACCGCGTGCCCGGCGTCGAGGGCCGCCGTCAGGACGGCGCCGCCGATGGACCCGGCTCCGCCGGTGACGAGGACGCGCACGCGGGAACGCTAGGCCCGTGAGCCCACCGCCGCCCGTCGGGCCTGACCTGCCGGCTCACCCGCGATCTTCCTCTTGTGCCCGGGGCGCAGGCTCGCGCGAGCGGCACAGGACGAAGATCGGCGGGAGGGACGCATCGCCGGAGGGGCACGGGCGGCGCTCGCGGTACCCCCCGCGGGTGTCTTGCATACCCCTGAGGGGTGTGCTAGAACGGTGGGCATGACGACGGCAGCGCCCGGTTACACCGACACCAAGGCCGACCAGCTCAAGCGCCTGCGCCGCATCGAGGGGCAGGTCCGCGGGATCCAGCGCATGGTGGAGCAGGACAAGTACTGCATCGACGTCCTCACCCAGGTCTCCGCCGTCACGAAGGCCCTGCAGGCCGTGGCGCTCAGCCTGCTCGACGAGCACATGAGCCACTGCGTCGTCACGGCGGTCGCCGCCGGCGGCGACGAGGCCGACATCAAGCTCCGTGAGGCGTCCGAGGCCATCGCCCGGCTCGTCCGCTCCTGATCCGAGAGGAAACCTGATGACCACCACCACGTACACCGTCAGCGGCATGACCTGCGGGCACTGCGTCTCCTCGGTCACCGAGGAGGTCTCGGAGGTCGACGGCGTGACCGACGTCCAGGTCGACCTCGACAGCGGTCGCATGGTCGTCACGGGCGACGCCGACGCCGCAGCGGTGAAGGCCGCCGTCGAAGAGGCCGGCTACTCGGTGACGTCGTGAGCACCCCCGCGAGGCTCGCCGGCTTCGCGGCCGTGCTCGCGCTCGTGCTCGCCGCGGGACTGGGGCTGGGCAACGCCGTCGGTCCGGTCTCCGAGCCCAGCGCCGAGCCGGCGCATGCGTCGCCCGACGACCGGCCCGATGACGCGATGCCGGGTGGTGCGTCGGGAGACACCCACGGCGACGCCGGCGACGACGCCGCTCACGCCGACCCGGGCGCGCGCACCATCAGCGGGCTGGCCGTCAGCGACGACGGCTACACCTTGCGGCCGACGGCGATGACGCTCCCCCTCGGCACGTCGCCGTACCACTTCACCGTCACCGGGCCCGACGGGGCGCCGCTCACCCGGTACGACGAGACGCACGAGCGCGACCTGCACCTCATCGTGGTTCGCCGTGACGGCTCAGGGTTCCAGCACCTGCACCCCGAGATGGCGGCGGACGGCACGTGGAAGCTGCAGCTGACGCTCGACCAGCCCGGCGCCTACCGGGTCTACGCCGACTTCGCGCCGGCCGGGCTGCCGGCGCGCACCCTCGCGACCGACCTGCTGGTCGCGGGCGACGCGGCGGTGCAGCCGTGGCCCGAGCCGGCGACGACCACCGTCGTCGACGGCTACCAGGTCCGGCTCGACGGCCACCTCGACGCCGGGCAGGAGACCGAGCTGGCGTTCTCGGTCACCCGTGACGGAGCGCCGGTCGAGCTCGAACCGTACCTGGGCGCGCTCGGTCACCTCGTGGTCCTGCGCGAGGGCGACCTCGGCTACCTGCACGTCCACGCCGACGGCGACGAGCTGACGTTCGCCGCGACCGCCCCGAGTGCCGGCGCCTACCGGCTCTACCTGCAGTTCCAGGTCGACGGCGTCGTGCACACCGCCGACCTGACGACGATCGCGGAGGGAGGCCACGCATGACCACCACCACGCAGCACGTCGAGCTCGAGATCACCGGCATGACGTGCGCCTCGTGCGCCAACCGCATCGAGCGCAAGCTCAACAATCTCGACGGCGTCTCGGCCACGGTGAACTACGCGACCGAGAAGGCCAGCGTCGACTTCGCGGACGACGTCAGCGCCGACACGCTCATCGAGACCGTGGCGTCGGCCGGCTACAGCGCCGCGCTGCCCGCACCTCCCGGCACCGACGCCGACGTGCCCGAGCTCGATCCGACGCGCCCGCTCCGCGACCGGCTCGTCATCAGCGCCGTGCTCGGCTTCCCGGTGCTCGTGCTGTCGATGGTGCCGCCCCTGCAGTTCGAGAACTGGCAGTGGCTCGCTCTGACGCTCGCGAGCCCGGTGGTCGTCTACGGCGGCTGGCCGTTCCACAAGGCGGCCTGGACGAACCTCCGTCACGGCGCGGCGACGATGGACACGCTGGTGTCCGTCGGCACGCTGGCCGCGTACCTCTGGTCGGTGTGGGCGCTGTTCTTCGGCGACGCCGGCATGCCCGGCATGACGATGGCCTTCTCGCTCGACGTCGAGCGCGGCGCGGGTGCGAGCGAGATCTACCTCGAGGTCGCGGCCGTCGTGACCGTGTTCCTGCTGGCCGGCAGGTACTTCGAGGCTCGGGCCAAGCGCCGGGCCGGCGCCGCGCTGCAGGCCCTGCTCGAGCTGGGGGCCAAGGGCGTCGCGGTGATGCGTGACGGCGCCGAGGTGCGCGTGCCGGTCGAGCAGCTGGCCGTCGGGGACCTGTTCGTGGTGCGGCCGGGCGAGAAGCTCGCCACCGACGGCGAGGTCGTCGAGGGCACCAGCGCCGTCGACGCCAGCATGCTCACCGGCGAGAGCGTCCCGGTCGAGGTCCGGCCCGGCGACACCGTCGTCGGTGCGACCGTCAACGTCGGCGGCCGGCTCGTCGTGCGCGCCACCCGCATCGGCAGCGACACGCAGCTCGCCCAGATGGCACGGCTGGTGACCGAGGCGCAGAACGGCAAGGCCGAGGTGCAGCGCCTCGCCGACCGCGTCTCCGGCGTCTTCGTGCCGATCGTGATCGCCCTCGCCGCAGGCACTCTCGGCTTCTGGCTCGGTGCCGACGGCGACGCGACCCTCGCCTTCACGGCCGCTGTCGCGGTGCTCATCATCGCCTGCCCCTGCGCCCTCGGACTCGCCACGCCGACGGCGCTGCTGGTGGGCACGGGCCGGGGTGCGCAGCTCGGCATCCTCATCAAGGGGCCGGAGGTGCTCGAGAGCACCCGGCGCATCGACACGGTGGTGCTCGACAAGACGGGCACGGTGACGACCGGCCGCATGGCCCTGCACGACGTCGTGCCGGCCGACGGCGAGGACCGCGACGACGTGCTGCGGGTGGTCGGCGCGCTCGAGGCGGCCTCGGAGCACCCGATCGCCAGGGCGATCGCGGAGGCCGCGGGCTCTGGACTGCCTGCGGTGGAGGACTTCTCGAACGTCGAAGGCCTGGGCGTGCAGGGCGTCGTCGAAGGCAGGGCGGTGGTCGCGGGTCGGCCACGCCTGCTGGCCGAGTGGGGACTGCACCTGCCCCCCGAGCTGCAGGCGGCCGTCGACGAGGCGCAGTCGGCCGGCCGCACGCCGATCGCCGCCGGCTGGGACGGCGTCGTGCGCGGCGTCCTCGTCGTCGCCGACACCGTCAAGCCGACGTCGGCGGAGGCCGTCGCCCAGCTGCGCGAGCTCGGCCTGCGGCCGGTGCTCCTGACCGGTGACAACGAGCGGGCGGCGCGCGCCGTCGCGGCGCAGGTCGGCATCGACGAGGTCGTGGCCGACGTGCTGCCGGCGGACAAGGTGGACGTCGTGAAGCGGCTGCAGGACGAAGGCCGCGTCGTGGCGATGGTCGGCGACGGCGTCAACGACGCTGCCGCGCTCGCCCAGGCCGACCTCGGCCTGGCGATGGGCACCGGCACCGACGTCGCCATCGAGGCCAGCGACCTCACCCTGGT
Organism: Actinomycetes bacterium; assembly: GCA_046565705.1. Classification (GTDB taxonomy): domain Bacteria; phylum Actinomycetota; class Actinomycetes; order Mycobacteriales; family SCTD01; genus DATLGD01. Next base: position 4,985 of record JBKHYE010000146.1, on the reverse strand, counting down.
GCGCGGTGACCTGCGGGCGGTCGCCGACGCGCTGCGGCTGTCGCGCCGCACGCTGCGGACGATCAAGGGCAACCTGTTCTGGGCGTTCGCGTACAACGTCGCGGCCCTGCCGCTCGCGGCCGCAGGGCTTCTCAACCCGCTCATCGCGGGTGCGGCGATGGCCTTCAGCAGCGTGTTCGTCGTCGCGAACAGCCTGCGCCTGAGGACGTTCCGCTCGACGGCGACCTGATCTGCGCGGCCGGCCGAGAGGTGGCAGGGTCGGACGGGTGAGCGCGCACCCGGTCGTCGTCGTGGGCGGCGGCCACAACGGGCTCGTCGCCGCCTGCTACCTCGCGCGGGCCGGCCGCCGCGTCGTCGTGCTCGAGGCCAGCGATCGGCTCGGCGGCGGCTCGCGCACCGAGGAGACCATCCCGGGACACCGCTTCAACACCCACAGCGCCGCGCACAACATCATCAACATGACTCGCATCCCGGCGGAGCTCGACCTCGCCGGCGCCGGGCTCGAGTACGTCCCGATGGAGCCGTTTGCCACCGGCGTGTTCCGCGACGGCCGCATCGTGCGGTTCTGGCGCGACGTCGAGCGCACCGTCGCGTCGATCGCCGAGCACGACCGCGCCGACGCCGAGGCGTACCGGGCGTTCATGCACCGGGCCGTGCCGCTGGTGCGGACGGCGGTCACGGGGCTCGAGAGCGGCTCCACGCCGGGCGGTGCGGTGCGTGGCATCGGCGCCACGCTGCGACCGCTCCTGCAGGCGGTGCGCCGCTCCGGCGGCCCGATCGGGCTCGCCCACGACCTCGTGGCGCCGTACGGCGCGATCCTCGAGCGCGACCTGCGCAGCGAGCTGAGCCGCGCCCCGGTCGCGGCGTTCGCCAGCCACGCCAGCGCCGGGCCGCACGTGCCGGGCGGCTCCTTCTACGTCTTCTGGCAGGCGGCCTACCACCTGTTCGGGCAGTGGCACCCGCGCGGCGGGTCGCAGGCGCTGGCCGACGCCCTCGAGCGGCGGCTGCTCGGCTGGGGCGGGCAGGCCCGCACCGGCGCGGCCGTCGCCAGGATCGAAGTGCGCGGCGGCCGGGCTGTCGCCGTCGTGCTGGAGGACGGCGAGCGGCTGCCGGCGGCGGCCGTCGTCACGGCGGTCGACGTCCAGGCCGCGCTGCTCGAGCTGCTCGACCCGCCGCTGGCCGGTGCGCCCGCGCACGAGCTCGCCGCGGCGCACCGGGGCAACGCCGTCCAGCTCGTCGTGCACCTGGCCACCGACCGGCTGCCGCCGTACCCGGGTGCCAGGGACGGTGACTGGAACGGCCTGCAGTCGCACGTCGACACCGTCGAGCAGCTGCGCCGCGGCTTCGTCGCCGCCGAGGCGCGCCGGCTGCCGGACGAGCCGCCGACGTACTGCTTCACGCCGTCGGTCTACGACGACTCGCTTGCACCACCCGGGCGCCACACGGTGTACCTCGCCTGCCCGAGCGCGCCGTTCGCCGTCGACGGCGGGTGGGACCGGCACGCCGACCACTTCGCCGACGCGATGGTCGAGCAGGTCGAGCAGCACGCGCCCGGGTTCCGCGCGTCGGTCCACGACCGGGTCGTGCGCACGCCGGAGCAGATGGCGCGCGAGCTGCGCTGGCCCGGCGCGCACCCGATGCACCTCGACATCAGCCTCGACCAGCTCGCGTTCCTCCGCCCGACGCGACGGCTGGCCGACCACCGGGTGCCCGGCGTCACGAACCTCTTCACGTGCGGCGCCTCGACCGCGCCGGTCGGCGGCATCGCGGGGTCGAGCGGCAAGGCGGCAGCGCTAGAACTGCTGAGACGGCTGTGACCGGCGGTACCAGAGAGAGGGCAGGATCTTTGCATCTGCCCCGGCGTGTCGGGATTGCGTCACCCGCGCGGGTGATCCGCAGTGCGGCCATCCGGCTGAACCATGCGTGGACCGTCAAGAGCCTTCCCCGAGCACGTGAGGTGGTGCGACGTGGCCGCCCGTTCGACGTCGGTGCCTCACGAGGAGCGCTTGCGGCTGACGTTCGACGCCGCACCGGTCGGCATGGCGCTGGTCGGCTTGCGCGGTGAGTGGCTGCAGGTCAACCGGGAGCTGTGCCGCATCCTCGGGCGCGGCGAGATCGAGCTGCTGGGGCTCACCCTGGACGACCTCACGCACGCCGACGACCGTGGGGCCGAGCTCGAACTCGCCGACGACCTGCTGGCCGGCCGGCGCTCCTCGTACGTGGTGGAGAAGCGGTACGTGCGCCCGGACGGGACCGCCGTCTGGTGCGAGTTCACCGGCTCCGTCGTGCGCACGGCGGACGGCCGACCGCTGCACCTCGTGGCGCACGTCGCCGACCTGACGGAGCGACGGCAGCACGAGGCGTCGCTGCGGCAGCACGAGCGACGGCTGCAGGCGCTGGCCGACGGGTCCGACGACGTGTTCCTCTACCGGCTGCGGCTGCACCCCGACGTGGCAGTGGAGTACGTCAGCGACGGGGTCGCGCTCACCGGGTGGACGGTGGAGGACGTCGTGGCCCGCCCGGAGCTCCTGCTCTCGCTCGTCCAGCCGGACGGCCTCGACCCCGTCGAGCGGCTGGCATCGTGCGTGGGGGTCGACGAGGTGGTCGCGATCTGGCAGACACGCGACGGCCGGGAGATCTGCACGCGGTCGCGCAACATGGCCGTCGTCGAGAACGGGCGCGTCGTCGCCGTCGAGGGGCTCGTGCGCGACATCAGCGGCCAGCAGCGCGCGGAACGGGGGCTGCGACGCAGCGAGGCCCGGTTCCGGTCGCTGGTGCAGAACGCGAGCGACGCGCTGGTCGTCACCGATCGCCGCGGCACCCTGACCTACGCGACGCCGAGCGTCCACCGGATCCTCGGGTGGGACCCCGACGAGATGGTCGGCGTGAACGTCTGGGACTACGTGCACCCGGACGAGGTGAGCGCGCTGAAGCCCGTCGTGACGGGCCGTGGCGGGCGTCGCCCCGTCCGGCTGCGCGTGCGCACCGCCTCCGGCGACTGGCACTGGATGGAGGCGGTCGTCAGCGACCTGCGCGACGACCCCGCCGTCGGGGGCATGGTGATCAACGCGCGCGACATCGCCGACCAGCACGAGGCGGAGGAGGCGCTGCGCACGCAGGCACTCACCGATCCGCTGACCGGTCTGCCGAACCGCACCCTCATCGAGGACCGCGTGCACCTCGCGGCGGCGCGCCGTGACAAGGGCATCGGCACGGCGGCCGTCGTCGTCGTCGACGTCGACCGGTTCTCGGTGATCAACCAGGCGCTCGGGCACGCGCGCGGCGACGCGCTGCTGCGCGCCGTCGCGGACCGCATGGTCGGGCTCGTCGACGACACCGACACCGTCGGCCGGTTCGCCGCCGACGAGTTCGTGCTGTGCGTCGAGGGCCTCAAGCGCCGCACGGATGCGGTGGCGCTCGGTGAGTCGTTGCGGACCGCGCTGGCGCGCCCGTTCGACGTCGACGGCACGGTCGTGACGGTCACGGTGTCGGTCGGCATCGCCTTCGCCGACCGGCGGCACAAGCGACAGACCGAGCTGGTCGCGGGCGCGAACCTCGCCATGCGGCAGGCGAAGGCGGCGGGGGGCGACGCCGTGCGCGTCTTCGCGCCGCAGCTCTACGACGACGTCCGGCACGGCCACGCCGTCGCACAGGGGCTGCGCACCGCGATCGACCACGGTGAGCTCGTGACGTTCTACCAGCCGATCATCGACCTGGACACCGGCGTGATGGTCAGCGCGGAGGCGCTCGTCCGGTGGCAGCACCCCACGGACGGCCTCGTGGCGCCCGACGCCTTCATCCCCGTCGCGGAGGAGACGGGGCTGATCACCGCACTCGGCGACTGGGTGCTCGACGACGCCTGCCGGCAGCTGGCCGCCTGGCGGACGACGGCCGCCCTCGCTGATGCCTCCGTGTCGGTGAACTTCGCGGCCAGGCAGATCGCGGACGCCCAGATCGCGGCGCGGATCGCGGCGACCCTCGCCCGGCACGGGTTGCCGCCCTCGGCGCTGACGGTCGAGGTCACCGAGACGGCGGCGCTGCAGGACGGGCACCTGGAGCGCTTGCGCGACATCCACGCGCTCGGCGTGCGCGTCGCGCTCGACGACTTCGGCACCCACTACTCGTCGCTGTCGTACCTGCAGCAGCTGCCGGTGGACCAGATCAAGATCGACCGGTCGTTCATCGTCGGCATCACGACGCAGTACCAGCGGCGCGCGATCGTCACGGCCGTCGCCCAGCTGTCGCGGGCGCTGCGCATCATCACGGTCGCGGAGGGCATCGAGACGCAGGAGCAGGAGGCCGATCTCATCCTGCTCGGGGTCGATCGGGGACAGGGGTTCCTGTACAACCGCCCTGTCCCGGCGCAGGAGCTCGCGCAGCTGTCCGTGGTGAGAGCCGGCGGGCGCAAGAGCCGCCCCGGCGCCGTCCCGGCGCAGCGCACGGCCGCGTCCGTCGGGTGACCGCGCGGCGGGCTGGGACACTGCGCGGGTGACCGTGCCCGACCGCTCCGCAGCCCGGGACCGCCGTACCGGGTTCATCGCCGTCCTGGCGCTGCTGGCGGTCATGTGGGTCGCGGAGATCGTCGACACGGTCCTCGGCGGCCGGCTCGACCGGCTGGGCATCGAGCCCCGCGACGTCGACGGGCTGACCGGCGTCGTCCTCGCGCCGTTCCTGCACGGCGGCTTCGGCCACCTGATCAGCAACACCGTCCCGTTCCTCGTCCTCGGCGCGCTCGTCGCGCTGAGCGGCCTCGCGCGGGTCCTGACCGTCGCCGCGCTCGTGACGGTGATCAGCGGCCTCGGCGTGTGGCTGCTCGCGCCGTCGTCGTCGCTGCACATCGGCGCCAGCGGCGTGGTCTTCGGCTTCGCGACCTACCTGGTCGGGCGTGGCTGGTTCGACCGCCGGCTCGGGTACGTCGCCGTCGCGCTGCTGGTGATCGTCGTCTACGGCACCAGCCTGCTCTTCGGCTTGCTGCCGCGGCCGGG
>JBKHYE010000145.1:0-7778 GCA_046565705.1 Actinomycetes bacterium | reverse complement strand
GGCGGGCCCGGGTCCGGGACCGCCCGAGGGTCAGGCGGTGATGCGGCGCCGGACGAGGTAGGCCGACAGGCTGCCGAGCGCGAGCAGGGCCAGCGCGGCACCGCCGCGAGCGGTGCTCTCCTCGGCGTCGCTGTTGGCTCCGGCCAGCACGTAGCTGAACGCGGCATCGCCCGCAGCGCCCTCCGGCGCGCCGTACGGCATGGCGCCGTCCTCCGCCTTGGCCGCCATGGCGGCGAGGAGCGCCGCCTTGCGGGCGGTCGACGTCGCGCCGTCGTTGGCCGCACCGGCCAGCAGCGAGGAGCCCTCGCCGGACAGCCGGTTCGCGCCGTCCCTGAGCTGGCCGACGCCGTCCTTGACCTGGATGACGCCGTCATCGATCTTGCCGGACCCGTCGGCAGCGTCGCCGAGGCCGTCGGCGAGCTGACCGGCGCCATCGGCGATCTGGCCGGCGCCGTCCACGGCTGCGGGCAGGCCGTCGGCGAGCTGCCTGCTCCCGTCGGCCAGCTGGCCTACGCCGCCGTCCAGCTTCGTGCCGCCGGCACTCAGCTGATCGAGCCCGTCGGACAGCTTGCGCGACCCGACGGCGGCCCTGTCAGCACCGGCCGAGAGCAGCGACGTGCCGCCGATCAGCGTGTTCGCGAGGGGGCTGTTCTTGTCGTCGGTGGGCGCCCCGAGAGCACCGGCGAGACCGTCTGCCACGCCGAGCTCGAGCTTGGCGAGCCCCATGTCGACCTGCTCGAGCAGGAACTGACGGAGGCCACCCGGGTCGATCGGGTCGCCGTTCTCGTCCCGCTTGAGCGAGCCGTCCGGGTTCAGCACCGACGGGTGGTCGAGGCCGGCGCGGAGGGCGATGAGCGCTCCCCTCACGCCGAGAGGCACGCCGTTCGCGTCGACCGCCGTGGTGTCGATGCCGTTGTAGAGAGCGTCGAGGCCGCCGCGGAGGCCCGCCGGCAGACCGGTGTTCGGGTCGATGGCCGTGCTGTCGAGCCCTGCGTAGAGCGCCTGCAGACCGCCACGGAGGCCGACCGGCTGCTTGGTCACCGGGTGGAGGTCCGTGGTGTTGAGTCCGTAGAACAGCGCATCGAGACCACCCACGACGCTGATCGGAGTCCCGTCAGGCTTGGTCCCCGGCGCGGACAGGCCGACGATGATCGTCTCGAGTCCGCCCGTCACCGCCGGCAGGCTGTCCAGCGAGTCCTGCAGTCCGTCGCGCACGTCGGTCAGCAGCATCGCTGAGACGGGGTGTGCCGCCGGGATCTCGGGAAGAGCAGGCAGGCACTCCGTCGCGGCGCGCCCAGGAGCCGCGATCCCGCCGATGACGACGTCGAGCGCCTCGATGGCGCAGGGCAGGCTCTCCTCGTTCCCCTCGGCCCCGGCCAGGATGGCCTGGAGACCCGGCACGATCTGGCCGGTGATGGCCGACTTCATGCTCGTGATCCCAGGGAGCATCCGGCCGTCGATGGCCCCCTCGAGCGCGGTGATGCCAGGCAGGACCTTGCTGTCGAGCGCGCCCTCCAGGCCCGCGATGCCGGGGAGGATCTTCGAGTCGAGCGACGCCCGGAGGCCGTCGAGCCCGGGCAGCAGGCCCGCGTCGATGTACATCTGGACGGCGACGCCGGCCACGGCGAATCTCAGCTGGTTGATGCCGTCCGACACGTTCGTGGGGAGGACGTTGCCGAGCAGCTCGAGACCGGCCTGGATCTTCTCCAGACCGGACGCGAGTTCCGGAAGCCCGGCCGCCAGCTCGGCACCGCCCGCGTCGGCTGCTGCGAGCCCTGCGGCGAGCTGCGTACTGCCGGTCTTGGCGGCCGCCAGGCCGTCGGCGAGCCGCTGTGAGCCGTTACCGGCTGCTTCGAGGCCGGTGGCCAGCTCGTCGGCGCCATCGGCGAGCTTCTGCGCGCCCGGAGCGGCGCTGTCCTGAAGGCCGGCCTTCAGCGCCGCGGTACCAGCCTGCAGCTCGGTCAGGCCCTCGAAGATCTTGGCCGCGCCGTCGCGGACCTCGAGGATCTTGCCGTCGACCTTGAAGATGCCCTTGGTGAGCGCCGAGGCGGCCTCGGCGCCCTCGCCGTAGTTGAGGAGGCCGCTGTCGATGACGCGGTTGCCGTCGGGGTCGACGGGGACCACCTGCAGCTCGGCCGGCGGCAGTTCCGCATCGGTGACGTCGGCGGTCCACGTCAGCTGCTGGGCCGGCTCGCCGATCGGCTCGAAGAGCACCAGGGTCCACGCCAGAGCGGTGCCACCGCGGCCGTCGCCGCCGTCGTCAGCGCCCTCGGCCTGCACGTTCTTGAACTGGCTCGGCAGCTCGAGCGCGAGCCGGCCGACGTACGGGGTGACGACGTCGACGGTCTCGGTGACGTCCTCGCCCCTGCCGTTCTTGTACGTGATCTCGGTCGGCTCCGACGTCCGGTTGACGACGGTGTAGGTCGTCTCGAGCGTTCCGGACTTTCCGACGACGTCCTCCGGGTCGACCCGCTCGCCGTCGAGCACGTAGCTCGCCTTGACGGTGACGGGCAGCTCGCCGTCGAACTCCGCGACGGTGCGCCGATCCTCGCGGCCGTCGACCTCGATGGAGTACTGCGCCTTGCCGTCGCGCACGAGCGGCGCGGAGAAGCCGTTGAGGTCGCGCAGGCCCGTGGATGCCGTCGGGTCTTGGACGGTGACGGTGCCCTTGCCGAGCACGGTCAGCTGGTTGTAGAGGCGCTTGTTCTCCACCTCGCCGGCGGCGTCGAGCAGCACCTCCACGCTCTCCTGGTTGATGACCTGCGGGGTGTCGCCGCTGGTCGCGGCCGCCGCGCCGACCGGGCCGGCGAGGGTGAGGCCGGCCAGGCCGCCGACCAGGCCGACGGCGGTGGCGCTGCGGGTGAGGTTGCTGGACACGGACCGCTGGATGCGGCGGACGGAGCTCATCGGTTTGTCTCGCTCGAGGTCGGGACGTCGTTGGTGACGCGCGGGCCGGGGACAGGGGTCGTGCCGGTGGTGCTGCCCGGCAGGGTGTGCTCGAGGAACGAGACGTCCTGCTCGTCGGTGGAGGTGTCGCCCGCGGCGTGGGCCGGCGTGCGACCGGTGTCAGTCGGGAGTGACGCGAGCAGGTTCGTGACGACGAAGCCGACGACGACGGCGAGCAGCACGCTGCTCGCCGCGACGTACGAGCCGCTCAGGGCGTCGCTCGGCGTAGCGGCGTACGCGGCCTCGTACGCACCGACCATCGCGGCGATGCCGGCAAGCCCTGCCCACAGCGGGACGCGGTCGGCCGACGCTGTCGCCACGGCGGTCACGACCGAGAGGACGAGCACCGCCGCGACGCCGCGCCCGAAGTCGGTGTCGGGGAGCATCCCGGCGCGGACGAGGTAGCCGACCCACGCCGCGGCGAAGCCGGCGGCGAAGCCGGCCACCCGTAGGAGCGGGGTGCTGTGCGGCACGAGGCCGAGCACCGCGCCGAGCGCGATGCCGAGCACGACGGCCGGCGTGAAGTCGTCGCCGAGCAGATCACCGCCGTGGGCGATCAGGATGCCGGCGACAGCGGCGAGCGCCGCTCCTGCCGCGCAGGTGCGGATCCGCACCGAGGCCATGGGGGTCGCTCTCCGCCCTGGGATGCAGGGCTGTCTCTCGTTCCGGCGGTCGCCGGGAGGGGGCCGTGGCGTGCGCCTCGGACACGGCGAGTTGCACCGATGCAACGAGAGTGCAGTGGTTGCACCCGCAAACCCATGGCCCAACAGGACCATTTCCGGTCTAGTCGGCGTGCAATGGCTCACACATGGGCGGAGCAAGGCGTGTTGCGCGACCGATTGTCCTGCCTTGGGTGATCCGAATGGTCATTTCGTCCGGTCACTTCTGGTCGAAGTGTCACAAGCCGGGCGCAGGCTCCCAGTGCACGACCTTGACCTGCGCCAGCTCGTCGAGCAGCTCGGGCCCGTAGCCGAGGCCGCGACCGCTCCCCCGGTGCGGGTGCGCGGCGCCGCCGGGTGCGCCGCCGAAGACGGCATTGACCTTCACGGTGCCGACCGGGAGCTCGCGCACGGCCCGCTGGGCGTGCGCGAGCGACGGCGTCAGGACCGTCGCCGCCAAGCCGTACGCCGACCGCGACGCCGCCGACAGCGCCTCGTCGAAGCTGCGAACGACGCGCACCGCGGCGAGCGGGCCGAACGTCTCCTCACGCATGACGTCCATGTCGTCGGTGCACCCGACCAGCACCGTCGGCGGGTAGAACGCCCCCGGGCCGTCGGGGGTCCGGCCGCCGTGCAGCACGGTCGCGCCCGCCTCGACCGCCTGGGCCACATGACGCTCCACGACCTCCCGCTGCCGGCGGTCGACGAGCGGGCCGAGCGTCGTCCGCTCGTCGTCCCACGCACCGACGACCCTGTCCTGCGCCTGGCGCACCAGCGCCTCGACGAACGGCGCGGCGACGTCCTCGTGCACGTACACGCGCTCGACCGAGACGCAGATCTGACCGGTGTTCGCGAACGCACCCATGGCGACCTGCTCCGCCGCCCACGCGGGGTCGACCCCGGCGTCGACGACGCACGCGTCCTTGCCGCCACCCTCGAGGACGGCGTGCGCACCGCTCTCCGCGGTGGCGACAGCGATCGACCGGCCGGTGATCGACGAGCCCACGTGGTAGACGACGTCGACGGCGGGGTGGGAAGCCAGCGGAGCGCCGGTGCGGCCGTCGCCGTGCAGGACCTGGAGGACGCCGGGCGGCAGCTGCCCGGCAAGCACCGTCGCGACGCGAACGCAGGCGAGCGGCGTCCGCTCGCTGGGCTTGAACACGACGGCGTTGCCGACGGCGAGCGCGGCACCGAGTCCCTGCAGCGCGATGGCGACCGGGTCGTTCCACGGCGTCAGCACGGCGCAGACGCCGCGCGGCTCCCAGAGCATGAGGTCGGTGGCGTCCCAGCCGCCCTGCAGGGACCGGCCGCGGTGAAGAGGCCCGAGCTCGGCGTACTGCTCGAGCGTGCCGATGCCCGCCTCCACCCCGCCTCGGCTGTCGCCCAGCAGCTTGCCGCCCTCGCGGCTCTGCAGCTCGGCGAGCTCGTCGACGATGCCGCGCAGCTCGCGAGCCGCCGCCTTCAGGGCGGCGGAGCGGTCGGCCGGCGACGTGCGCGCCCACACCGGTGCGGCCTTGGCGGCGCCGGCCACGGCGGCCTCGACCTCACCGGCGCCGCACAGCGGCACCCGACCGATCACCTCGTCCGACGACGGGTCGACGACGTCGAGCAGCTCGCCGGGACCGGGCACCTCCGCGCCGTCGAGCAGCAGCAGGACCGGGTCGAGTGGCATGCGGGCTTCTCCTCCGGGGCAGGGTGATGCGGTCCGGCTACCCCCGCAGCCGGGGTCGACACCCGCTGCACGCACCGCGCGGCAGTGGAAGAGTGCCCAGGAACCAGGACCTCGAGGGGGAACCCGTGCCGCAGTCGCACCTCGACCGGCTGACCAGCATCGACGCCGGCTTCCTGCACCAGGAGGACGGCGGGGCGCACATGCACATCGGCGGGCTCGGGGTGTTCGAGGGGCCGGCGCCCACGGGTGACGAGTTCCGCGCCCACCTCGAGTCGCGGCTGCCGCTGGTGCCGCGCTACCGGCAACGGATCGTCGAGATGCCCCTCGGCACCGGCCGTCCGCTGTGGGCCGACGACCCGGCCTTCCGGATCGGCTACCACGTGCGGCACACGGCGCTCCCCTCGCCCGGCAGCGAGGAGCAGCTGCTGACGCTGACCTCCCGCGTCCTGTCGCAGCGGCTCGACCGCACCAAGCCGCTCTGGGAGATGTGGCTGGTCGAGGGCCTCCATGACGGTCGGTGGGCGCTCATCGGCAAGACGCACCACGCGATGATCGACGGCGTCGGCGGCGTCGACCTGCTGACGGCGCTGCTCGACCTTTCTCCCGAGCCGGCGCAGGTGCCCGACGACGGTTGGGTGCCGCGGCCGACCCCGGGCGCCGTCGGGCTGGTCGCCGCCGCCGCTCGCAGCGGGGCGCGGCAGGCGCTCGGCCTCGCGCGTCGTGGCGTCGGGCTCGCCCTGCACCCGGACCAGGCGGTGCGCGAGGGTCTCGAGACGGCCGCCGCGCTCGCCGCGGCCGCGACGCCGCTGGTCAACGGGGCGCCGCCGAGCATCTTCAACGGCCGTCCCGGCCCGCACCGCACGGTGAGCGTCGTGCGCACGCAGCTCGAGGACTACAAGGCGGTCAAGCGAGCCACCGGCGCGACGGTGAACGACGTCGTCCTGACCGCGGTGGCCGGCGCGCTCGGCCGGTTCCTGGTCGAGCGCGGTGTGGCGACGGCGGGGCTGCAGCTGCGGGCCTGCGTGCCGGTGTCGGTGCGCTCGAAGGACAAGACCGGTGCGGGCGGCAACGAGATCACGATCATGGCCGCCCCGCTGCCGGTCGGCATCACCGACCCGCTGCGCCGGCTGTCCCTGGTGCGCCAGTCGATGCAGCACCTGAAGTCCTCGCGCGCCGCCGAGGGCGCGAAGGTGATGACGTCGATCGAGAACGCGCTGCCGCCGGCGATCCTCGCCCGGGCGTCCCGCCTGGGGTTCAGCAGCCGCCTCTACAACCTGCTCGTCACGAACGTCCCGGGCCCGCAGCAGCCGATCTACCTGCTGGGCCGGCGCCTGCTCGAGCTCGCGCCGCTCGCCTTCCTCGCCCCGGAGCACCTGCTCGCCATCGCGATCATCAGCTACGACGGTCAGGTCACCTACGGCCTGCTCGGCGACGCCGACGCGCTGCCGGACCTGCCCGACCTGGCGCGCCACCTCGAGGAGAGCCTGGCCGAGCTGGTCGCGGCGGCCGCGGGCGAGCAGCTGCACGACGTCGAGATCCACGCCGCCGAGCAGGTCTGACCCCCGGTGGCGGGGCGGGGTCAGTGGCCGGCGGCGTCCCAGTTCGGGCCGACGCCGACGCTGACGTCGAGCGGCACCGAGAGCTCGTAGGCGCTGCCCATCTCGCGCCGCACCAGCGCCTCCAGCGCCTCGCGCTCCCCCGGCGCCACCTCCAGCACCAGCTCGTCGTGCACCTGCAGCAGCAACCGCGACCGCAGCCCCTCGCGCTCCAGCGCCCGCGCGACGCCGAGCATCGCCAGCTTGATGATGTCGGCGGCCGAGCCCTGGATCGGCGCGTTGAGCGCCATCCGCTCGGCCATCTGCCGACGCTGGCCGTTGTCGCTCGTGAGGTCCGGCAGGTACCGGCGCCGGTCGAGGATCGTGGAGGTGTAGCCGTCCTTGCGGGCCTGGGCGACGACGTCGCGAAGGTAGTCGCGGATGCCGCCGAACCGCTCGAAGTAGGCGGCCATCTGCTCCTTGGCCTCGTCGACCGGGATGCGCAGCTGGGCGGCCAGGCCGAACGCGGACAGCCCGTAGGCCAGCCCGTACGACATCGCCTTGATGCGGCGGCGCAGCTTCGGGTCGACCTGGTCGGTGGGGATGCCGAAGGCGCGTGAGGCGACGAAGGTGTGGAGGTCCTCCCCCGACGCGAACGCCTCCTGAAGCCCCGCGTCGTCCGACAGGTGCGCCATGATCCGCATCTCGATCTGGCTGTAGTCGGCCGTCATCAGCGACTCGTAGCCGGGCCCCGGCTTCGAGTCGCTCATGACCGCCGACTACTCGCAGATCGAGATGCGGATCATGGCCCACCTGTCGGAGGACGCCGGCCTCAAGGAGGCGTTCACGACGGGGGAGGACCTGCACACGTTCGTGGCCTCCCGCGCGTTCGGCGTGCCGCCCGAGCAGGTCGACCCCGAGCTCCGCCGGCGGGTCAAGGCGATGTCGTACGGGCTGGCGTACGGG
>JBKHYE010000144.1:0-30066 GCA_046565705.1 Actinomycetes bacterium | reverse complement strand
TCGCCGAAGGTCTCGAGCACCTCGGGGGCCGGACCGACGAACGTCAGCCCCGCCCCCTCACAACCCCGAGCGAGCTCAGCGCTCTCGCTGAGGAAGCCCCACCCGGGGTGCACGAGCTGCGCGGCCGCACGCCGTGCCGCGCCGACGACGGCGGCGACGTCGAGGTAGGCGGCGGGGCCGTGCCCGGGCAGCTCGACGGCGTCGTCACCGGCACGCACGTGCGCACGGCCGGCGTCGTCCCGCGAGTGCGCCACGACGGAGCGCCAGCCGAGGTCGGCGACCGCGCGGGCGACCCGCACGGCGACCTCGCCGCGGTTCGCGACGAGGACGGTCGGGACGTCGGAGCGCGCCATCCGCGCACTCCACCACACGCCGGTCGGGCGGCTGCGTCAGCTCCGGCCGCGTGCCGCCGTGCCGCTCTTCGAGCGGCCCTGCGCCTCGAGCGCAGGCCAGTTCCACGGCGTGCGCGCTCGGACCACGCCGGCGCGAGGAGCGGGCTTATTCGCCCTGCGTGCCGCCGTCCTGACCGGGGGGTTCGTGCGCTTGGGCGCAGCCGGCTCGGCACGGCTGGCTGCGCCCCCGTCGCGCTCGGCGACATACTGCGCGACGAGATCGGGTGACAGGCGGCCGCGGTCGCCCACGGGGAGGCCCTTGTTGCGCGCCCAGGCGCGGACCTCAGCGGTCGTGGGTGACGTCATGCCCCGTGTTGTAGCGCTCTGCCGCCGCCTGCGCCAGTCCGCCACGGCGCGTGTCGACCGGTCGGGTGACGGCGACGACGGTGGATACCGTCAGCAACGGCCCGGGGGGTCGAGGCGCAGCACGCTGCCCACGACGACCTCGCCGGGTCCGCGGAGCCGCAGGAGCGTGCCCTCGCCGTCGCCGTGCCGCTCGATGCACGCCGGCCCGGAGACGGTGAGCCACCTCGACCACCGCACCTTCAGCGGCACCGTGCCGATGCCGGTGCTGCGCAGCCGGACCGTCGTGCGGTCGGTGTCGAGGACCTCGGCCGGCGGCCGCGCGATGGGCGCGGCGTCGGTGAAGCGCCAGAGCAGCCAGTGCTCGTCGCTCCACACCAGGCGCAGTCCCGGCACGCTGCCGACCAGCAGCAGCGCCCGCTCCGCGCGTCCCCCGCCGTCGACACGGGCGCCCGGTGCGAGCGCGATGTGGTCGACGCCCTCACGCAGCAGCCAGCGCTGGAAGCGCTCCGCGGACAGGTTGCCGTCGTAGAACAGCGGGTTGCGGACGGTGTCCTCCTGCCGCGACCACCCGCGCGCCAGCGGCACCACCGGCGCCACGATCGCCGCCTCCTCATGGTCGCGCAGGGGCACGACCTCGACCCGCTTCGAGCCAAGCTCGACGAGCGCGGCGTTGAGCCCGCGGAACGGCGGGGCGCCCTGCGCCGCGAGGTCGGACAGCGGCGGCTGGACCTGCCACAGCAGCAGCGCAGCGGTGACCGGAACGACGACCCGCATGTGCTCGATCGCCGTGGCGATGACGAGCGGCCCGGAGAGCAGCAGCCCGAGCCGCAGGATGTTGCTGCCGAACGGGTCGGCCACGAGCACGAGCACCGCTGCGGCGAGCGCGTAGAGCAGCGCCCCGACACGCAGCGACGACGAGTGCGTCAGCACGGCGAGGACGAGCCCGGCGAGCACGGCGTACCAGGCGCTGCGCGTCTCGTACGGCTGGACGCCGCCGCTCGGGAACAGCACCGCGATCACGCCGACCGGGATGCTCGCCGCGAGGCCGGTGGTCCAGCCGCCCGGCTTGCGGCGCAGGACGAGCACGGCGGCGGCCAGGCCGAGGAACGCGGCGGCCACCGGGCTGAACAGGCCGGAGACCGCCGCCGCGACGGCGGCCGGGCCGCGCCGCGGCAGCAGAACCAGCGCCGCGAGTGCGGCGACGGCTCCGAGCGCGAACGTGGTGCGACCGGAGACGACGTTCGCGACGGCGAACACGGCGCCGGCGAGGGAGCCGGCGAGCGGTCGTGCGGTCGTGCGGAGCAGGCGCGCGAGCAGCACCGCCGCAGCGACGGCGCAGAGGAACCCCGTCAGCCCGACCCCGACGACGGCCATGACCCACGGTGCGAGCAGGCTGTACCCGTAGGGGTGGACGCCGGCGTACCACGACATGTCGACCGGGACGAGCGGGAAGTCGCGGGCGAACGAGGCGCGGGCCCACTGCGCCGCGAGGTCCGTGCCGGAGGGCCAGGCGAGGAGCAGGTGCAGTCCGCCGAGGACGGTTGCGAGCGCGCCGGCGGCGACCTCCGGCCGTGCCAGCAGCGACGCAGCGGTGCCCGGACCGTCCGCGCGCTCGTCAGTCAGCGCTGTGAGAACGGCGGTGCCTCCGGTG
The DNA here is from genome assembly GCA_046565705.1 of Actinomycetes bacterium. GTDB lineage: Bacteria > Actinomycetota > Actinomycetes > Mycobacteriales > SCTD01 > DATLGD01. The sequence continues at coordinate 27,717 of JBKHYE010000144.1, read as the reverse complement.
GAGCGGCCTTGCGCGGGCGGCCGGGAGTCTTCTTCGCGCCCGTCGTCTTCTTCGCGGCCGTCGTCTTCTTGGCCGCGGTGGTGCTGGTCGGCGTCGCCTTCTTGGCCGCGGCGGCCTTCTTCGCCGTCGTCGACGTCGTCGCTGCCGCCGTCCTACGACCACGCCCGCCGGCCGAGCCGCTCTCGCCGGTGTCGGCCGATGCTGCGGAGCCGTCCGCCGCTGCCTGCTCGGCCGGCGTCGCGCCGACCGGCACGGGGCCTACCGACGGCACGTCGCCGAGATCGCCGGAGGGCGGCTCCGTCGCCGGCACGCGCGGCGCCTCGGGTCCCTCCGGGGGGGCGGCGGCGCGGGCGGGAGCGCCCTCCTCGGCCAGGAAGTCGACCAGCACGTCCTCGACGACCTGCGGCGCCTCCTCGACGACGAAGTGCCCCGCGCCCGGCACCGTCACCATGACGCACTCGGGCCCGAGGTCCTTGACCACCGACTCGCCGGTCGAGACCGGCAGCGCCGGGTCCTCGGCCCCCCAGAGGACGAGCATCCGCTCGGCCCGCACCCGCGGCTGGCCGGCGCCGTCGCGCCGCCGGCGCAGGGCCGCGGCGATCCGCGGCCGCGTCGCGGCCCGGTAGTAGCCGAGCATCGCGGCGGTGCTGGACCGGCGCGTGTACGCGGCCTCGTACTCGGCGAGCGACTCGCCGTCGAGCGGTGTCGACGCCCGCCAGCCGAGGGCGATCATGGTGCGGACGACGCGGCGGCCGCCGAGCCGGAACAGCGCCTCCGGCACGGCCGGCAGTGCGAAGAACGGGATGTGCAGCGCGCGGTGCAGCGGCACCGTGCGGTACGGCGCGTTCGCGACCACGAGCCGGCGCACCAGGTCGGGGCGGGCGCCGGCCAGCCCGAGCGCCAGCGAGCCGCCCCAGTCGTGGCCGACGACGTCGACGGCGCGCCCGCCGGTCTCGGCCTCGAGCAGCGCGGCGAGCTGCTCGACGAGCGACGGCACGTCGTAGGGCCCGCTGTAGCCGGAGCCGCCGAGCCCGGGCAGGTCGGGCGCGAGGACGCGCCGGCCGTCGGCGAGCACGGGCATCAGGCGCGACCAGCAGCTCGAGGTCTCCGGGACGCCGTGGAGCAGCAGCACCGGGGTCCCGCTCCCGGAGCCCTGCTCGCGGACCAGGAAGCTCGTGTCGGCCGCCGTCACGGTGCGGACAGTCACGCGTAGAACACCCTCTCGACGACAGCCCGGGCCCGGCGGGTCGCCCGCCGGTAGTCGTCCAGGAACTGGCCCTGGGCCTCGGCAGGGTATCCGAGCACCCGAGCCGCGCCGTCGAGCTCCCGGCCGCTGCCGGGCAGCACGTCGCCGGCCTTGCCGCGCACGAGCACGAGCGCGTCGCGGACCCGCGACGCGAGCGTCCAGGCGGTGCACAGGACCTCCGCGTCGTCGGGGTCGAGCAGGCCGGCGTCGCGCGCCGCCTCGAGCGCCGCCACCGTGCGTGTGGTCCGGAGGGCCGGCACGGCGGCGGCGTGCTGCAGCTGGAGCAGCTGCGCGGTCCACTCGACGTCGGCGAGCCCGCCGGGGCCGAGCTTCAGCGCCAGCTTCGGGTCGGCGCCGCGCGGCAGCCGCTCCTTCTCGACCCGAGCCTTGAGGCGCCGGACCTCGCGAAACTGCTCGGTCGTCAGGCCGCCCTGCGGCCAGCGGACCGGCGCGACCAGCTCGAGGAACTCCTCGGCCAGGTCGGCGTCACCGGCGAGCGGCGCCGCGCGCAGCAGCGCCTGCGCCTCCCAGACGTGCGACCAGCGGTCGTAGTACGCCCGGTACGCCGCCAGGCTGCGCGACAGCGGCCCCTGCTTGCCCTCCGGGCGCAGGCCGGCGTCGACCAGCAGCGGCGGGTCCGGCGCGGGCAGCGCGAGCAGCCGGCGCAGCTCGTTCGCGACGTCGTGCGCGACGTGGGCTGCCTCCGCGTCGTCGACGCCCGGGAGCGGCTCGTGCACGAACAGCACGTCGGCGTCGCTGCCGTAGCCCTGCTCGCCGCCACCGAGCCGGCCCATCGCGATGACGGCGAAGCGCACGGGGAGCGGAGCGCGCCGCTCGGCCTCCACCTTCGCCGACGACGTCGCGAGCGCGGCGGCCACGACGGCAGCGGCGACATCGGACAGCGCCTGCCCGACCCCGCGCCCGTCGACCAGGCCGAGCAGGTCGCCGCACGCCGTCCGCAGCAGCTCCTGACGGCGCAGGCCGCGGGCGGTGACGACCGCGGCCTCGGCGTCCTCGCGACGTCGGACGGCGGCGACGAACGCCTGCACCAGCTGCTCGCGGGTGCGCGGCTGCAGCTCGTCGTCGGACGCCAGCAGCCGCACGCCCTCCGGGGCCCGCACGAGGAGGTCGGCGACGAAGCGCGAGCTGGCCAGCAGCCGGGCCAGCCGCTGCGCCGCCTCCCCCTCGTCGCGCAGCAGTCGCAGGTACCAGGGCGTCGAGCCGAGCGCGTCCGACACCTGCCGGAACGACAGCAGACCGGCGTCGGGGTCGTGCGCGTCGGCGAACCAGCCGAGCATGGCGGGCAGCAGCGTCTGCTGGATCGACGCCCGTCGTGAGACGCCCTCGGTGAGCGCCGAGATGTGCTGCAGCGCGACGGCCGGTGCGGCGAAGCCGAGCGCCTCCAGCCGCTGCTTCGCGGCCTGCGGTGTCAGCCGCGCCTCCTCGGCGGGCAGCGCGGCGACGGCGGTCAGCAGTGGTCGATAGAAGAGCTTCTCGTGCAGCCGGCGCACCTCGCGGGCGAACCCGGCGCGCTCGCGGGCGAGCGCGGTGACGGCGTCGCCCCGGTGGCCGAGCGACCGCGCGAGCCGGCGCAGCCCGGCCTCGTCGTCGTCGGCCGGCAGCAGGTGGGTGCGGCGCAGCCGCTGCAGCTGCAGCCGGTGCTCCACCGTCCGCAGCCAGCGGTAGGCCTCCGCCAGCCGCCGCGCGTCCTCGCGACCGACGTAGCCACCGGCGGCGAGGTCGCGCAGCGCCTCCAGCGTGTTGCCGCTGCGCACCGACTCGTCGGCCCGACCGTGCACCAGCTGCAGCAGCTGCACGGCGAACTCGACGTCGCGCAGACCGCCCGGCCCGAGCTTGACCTCGCGGTCGACCTGCGCACCCGGGACGCTGTCGACGACGCGGCGGCGCATCGCCTGCACGTCGGTCACGAAGTCGGGCCGCTCGGCCGCCGACCACACCAGCGGGCGGAGCCGCTCGACGTACTGCTCGCCGAGCTCCAGGTCACCGGCGACCGGTCGCGCCTTCAGCTGAGCCTGGAACTCCCACGTCTGCGCCCAGCGCTCGTAGTAGGCGACGTGGCTGTCGAGGGTCCGGACGAGCGGACCGGCCTTTCCCTCGGGGCGCAGCGCGGCGTCGACCGGCCAGGCGACCTCGCCGCACACGCGCATCAGCCCCGAGGCAAGCGTGGTCGCCGACCGCAGCGCCGCCTGCTCGTCGGCGTCGTCCCCGGTGAGCGGCTCGCCGACGAAGACGACGTCGACGTCGCTCACGTAGTTCAGCTCGCGGCCGCCGGTCTTGCCCATCCCGAGGACGGCGAGCCGGCAGCCCGGCGCGTCCGGAGGCAGGTCGGCGAGCGCCACCGCCATCGCCGCGGTGAGGGTCGCGGCGGCGAGGTCGGCGAGCTCGGCGGCGACGTCGTCCACGCCGACGACGCGAGTGAGGTCGCGCGCCGCGAGCCCGAGCAGGCAGCGCCGGTAGGCGGCGCGCAGCGCGCGCAGGACCTCGGGACCGCCGCCGGCTGCGCGCGCCCCCCTCGTCCCGGTGGGCGGCGGCTCCGACGCTGGAGCGCCGACGGCGTCGAGCAGCGTCCGCTGCAGCCCCAGCAGCGTCGGGCGCACCGCGCAGATCTCGTCGTCCACGAGCACGTGCCAGTCGTGCGGGTGGGCGACGAGGTGGTCGCCGAACGCCGGGCTCGCGCCGAGCACCGCGGCCAGGCGCAGGCGGAAGCCCTCGTGCGCGCGGAGCGCGTCGAGCAGCGGACCCGCGTCGTCCTGCGCCTCGACGACGCGCGCCAGCCCGGCGACGGCGGCGTCGGGGTCGGCGGTGTCGGCGAGCGCGGCGACGACCTGCTCGGCGTCGTCGTCCGCCGGGCCGCCGTCGCGCCAGAGACCGGTCGCCTCGAGGGCGCGTTGCACGGTGCGCGGCTCGACGAAGCCGAGCCGCACCAGCCGGCCGGTCGCGCTCCCGGCGCGCGGCGTCGTCACGGCAGGTCGCGCCCGTAGCACCGGCTGAGCGGGCTGGCCGCGTAGTGGCCGAACGCGGCGACCGGATGCCAGCCGAGCCGCTCGTACAGCCGGATCGCCTCCGGCTGGGCGGTGCCGGTCTCGAGGACGAGCCGCGTGTAGCCCAGGTCGACCGCCAGCCGCTCGAGAACGCGCAGCACCTGCTCGGCCACCCGCCGGCCACGGGCGTGCGGCACGACGTACATCCGCTTGACCTCCGCCGTGCCGGGCGCGGGGCCCGGTCGAAGGCCGCCGCAGCCGACCGCCGTGTCGTCCGCCGGCTCACGCTCGTACGCGACGACGAACGCGCCGCGCGGCGGCGTGAAGTCCGCGGTCAGCAGCACCGGCGGCGGGATGTCGTCGACGCCGGCGTACCGCTCGTCGAGCTCGCGATCGAGGGCGGCGAGCAGGCGTCGCGCGACCGCGCCGTCGAACGGCTCGGGCCGTACGTCGACCGTCGTGGTCACGGCTCCAGCACGGGCAGCGCCCGCGGGGTCCGGTCGAGCGCGAGGTCGGCGAACCGCTCCACGAGCGGGCGCCAGCACGCCTCCACCTCGTCGAGCTCCGCCACCGCCCGCTCGGCGAGCGCCTCCGGGTCGAGCCCGGCCTCGACGACGCGCCTGGGGTAGTCGGCGGCCCAGTGCCGCAGCGTGTGCGCACGCGGCTCGATGTGGAACTGCAGCCCGTACGCGCGCCCGACGCGGAACGCCTGGTTCACGTACTTCGGGCTCGCGGCCAGGTGCACGGCCGACGGCGGCAGCGTGACGATCGCGTCCTCATGCCACTGCAGCACCGTCGGCGTCAGCGGCACGTCGCGGAACAGCGGGTCGTCCCACGCGGCGTCGCGCTTGGCGACCAGCCGGGCGCCCGCCTCGATGCCGTCGACGCCGAGCTCCACCCGACCACCGAGCGCCTCGGCCAGCAGCTGCGCACCGAGACAGATGGCGAGCGTCGGGACGTCGTCGACGACGGCCGCACGAAGCAGGTCCTTGGTCGCGCGCAGCCACGGCGCCGAGCGGTCGTCGTAGGCCTGCTGCGGTCCGCCCATGACGACCAGCGCGGCGTGCCCGGTGACGCGCGCAGGCAGCGCGTCGCCGCGCCACGGCTCGACGACGTCCAGCTCGAGACCGGCGGCCGGCAGCCACTCGTCGAGCGTGCCCGGCGGCTCGTCCGGCGAGTGCGTGACGACCAGCGCGCGTGCCGTGCTCATCGACCGCTCACAGCACCGGCAGGTAGCGGCCGAGCTCGAACGGCGTGACCTCGGAGCGGTAGGCCTGCCACTCGGCGCGCTTGTTGCGGAGGAAGAAGTCGAACACGTGCTCGCCGAGCGTCTCGGCGACGAGCTCGCTGCTCTCCATCGCGCTGATGGCCTCGGACAGCGACGTCGGCAGCGGCGTCATGCCCAGCGCCCGGCGCTCGTGCTCCGACAGCGACCACACGTCGTCCTCGGCGCCCGGCGGCAGCTCGAGCTCCTTCTCGACGCCGCGCAGACCGGCTGCGAGCAGCAGGGCGAAGCAGAGGTACGGGTTGGTGGCGCTGTCCGGGCTGCGCACCTCGATGCGCGTCGAGCCGCCCTTGGCCGGCTTGTACATCGGGACGCGCACGAGGGCGCTGCGGTTGTTCGAGCCCCACACCGCGTACGGCGGCGCCTCCCCGCCGGCGACCAGCCGCTTGTAGGAGTTGACCCACTGGTTGGTGACGGCGGTGATCTCGGCGGCGTGCTCGAGCAGCCCGGCGATGAAGTGCTTCGCGACCTTCGACAGCCGCAGCCCGTCGGCCGGGTCGTAGAAGGCGTTCGTGTCGCCCTCGAACAGCGACAGGTGGGTGTGCATGCCGCTGCCGGGCTGGTCGGTGAACGGCTTCGGCATGAACGTCGCGTAGACGCCCTGCGAGAGCGCCACCTCCTTGATGACGTGCCGTGTCGTCAGCACGTTGTCGGCGGTGGACAGCGCGTCGGCGTAGCGCAGGTCGATCTCCTGCTGCCCCGGCGCGACCTCGTGGTGGCTGAACTCCACCGAGATGCCCATCGCCTCGAGCATCGTGATGGCCTGCCGCCGAAAGTCGTGGCTGACGTCGTGCGGCGTGAGGTCGAAGTAGCCGCCGGCGTCGACCGGCTCGGGGACGCCGCGGTCGGCCGGCACGCCCTTCAGCAGGAAGAACTCGATCTCCGGGTGCGTGTAGAAGGTGAAGCCGGAGTCCGCCGCCTTGGCCAGCGCCCGCCGCAGGACGTGCCGCGGGTCGGCCCACGACGGCGAGCCGTCGGGCATGTAGATGTCGCAGAACATCCGCGCGGTGCCCGGCGAGTCGCCGCGCCACGGGAGCAGCTGGAAGGTGCCCGGGTCGGGCTTGGCGAGCATGTCGGACTCCTGCACGCGGGCGAAGCCCTCGATCGCCGAGCCGTCGAACCCGATGCCCTCGGCGAAGGCGCCCTCGAGCTCGGCCGGGGCGATGGCGACCGACTTCAGCGTGCCGAGCACGTCGGTGAACCACAGCCGGACGAACCGGATGTCGCGCTCCTCGAGCGTGCGGAGCACGAACTCCTGCTGCTTGTCCATGCGTCCATCCTGCAGCACCGCTCCGCGCGCGGCGGTCGGCCACGGCGCGTGACGGCTCGTCGCCGTCCGCACAGCCCGGAAGGCCCCGACCCGCCCGCTTGCGCATCGCCCGTGCGGGTGGTCGTCACCGCCGTTGCGGCAAGGGGGGTGACGACCGTGGTGCAGTGCGCCCACCGCTGACCATCCAGGAGCACGCATGATCCTGCGCCGACCACTCGCCCGTGCCGTTGCCGCCCTCATCGGGGCGCTCGCGCTGGCCGTGACACTGACGCCACCCGTCCAGGCCGCGCCGCCGCCTGGCACGGGCACACCGATCACCGTCATGACGCGCAACGTCTACCTCGGCGGTGACATCACCCGGCCGCTGAAGCCGGTCCCGGGCTGGCCCGCGCAGGTGCCGGCCGAGCTGCAGATCCTGCACCAGAGCTGGCTGCTGCGGCAGACGGTCGACGAGACTGACTTCCGCCAGCGGGCCGTCCTGCTGGCGCGTGAGATCCAGCAGACGAAGCCGGACGTGGTCGGCCTGCAGGAAGTCGCCACCTGGTACAGCGGCCCCTTCGACACCGACCTGCCGACCGACGAGGACGGCGTCGTCCAGCCCATGGCATCCACGCTCGAGTACGACTTCCTGGCTCTGCTCCGGAACGCGCTGCGCCGGGTGGGCGTGCACTACGACGTCGTCCACGTGCAGCGCGAGTCCGACGTCGAGGCTCCGGCGGCGAACGTGCTCGGCGGCTTCACCAACGCGGCCAACCACCGGCTGGTCATGCACGACGTGCTGCTCAAGCGGAGCAGCTCTCGGGTGAAGGTCGAGGCGAGCGGCGGCAAGCAGTACGCGGCCGTGCTGCCCGTCGACATCGGGGGGAAGGGCTACGAGTTCATCCGCGGCTACAACTGGGCCGACATCTCCGTCGGCGCCAAGCGGCTGCGCGTCATCAATACGCATCTCGAGTCGCAGCTGTCGAGCTTCGCGTTCTGGCAGGCGCAGGAGCTTCTCGCCACCCGGGTGCTGCCGGCAGACCGGCCTGTGGTGGTGCTGTGCGACTGCAACTCCGATCCGCTGAACGCGACGACCAAGCCAGACGAGCCGATCGTGGGCATAGAGCACCGGGCGCCCTACCAGCTGTTGACCACCCACATGGACGACGCCTGGCTGCGCACCGGCACGACAGACCCCGGGTTCACCAGCGGGCTGAACGAGACGGTGGACGAGCCGCCTCCGGCCAGCTTCACCCACCGGATCGACCTCGTGCTGACGCGTGGTCTGGACGGGTCCGTCGTGCCGGCCGACCAGCCGGTGATCGTCGGCGCCGACCCCGCGAACCGCACGGCGTCCGGGTTGTGGCCGTCCGACCACGCCGGCGTAGTGGTGCGGTTGCGGCCGTAGTCGCGCGGCGGCGCTCGGGGCAGACTGCGGCGGTGACCACTGCCCCGAGCACCGCTGCAGCCTTCGGCCTGCCCGACGCCGTAAGGCTGTGCCTGTTCGACCTCGACGGCGTCCTCACCCGCACCGCGGCACAGCACACCGCGGCGTGGAAGGAGATGTTCGACGCCTACCTGCGCGAACGCGCCGAACGCACCGGCGAGCCGTTCACCCCGTTCGACCCGCACCTGGACTACACCAGGTACGTGGACGGCAAGCCCCGTCAGGACGGCACCCGCGACTTCCTGCTGTCGCGCAGGATCGACCTGCCGCTCGGCACGCCCGACGACGGCCCGGACGTCGAGACCGTCTGGGGTCTCAGCAGCCGCAAGAACGACCTCGTCCAGGCGGTGATCGCGCGCGACGGCGTCGAGGTTTTCCCGGGCTCGATCGAGTACGTCCGCGCGGCGCGGGAGGCAGGGCTGCGCACCGCCGTCGTGTCGTCGAGCGCCAACACGACGCTGGTGCTCGAGGCCGCGGGGATCGCCGACCTGTTCGAGGTGCAGATCGACGGCCTGGTGGCCCGCGAGCGCGGCCTGCCGGGCAAGCCGGCGCCCGACACGTTCCTCGCGGCGGCCCGAGAGCTCGGCGGCGGGCCGGAGGTCGCCGCGGTCTTCGAGGACGCGCTGTCCGGTGTCGCCGCCGGACGCGCCGGCGGGTTCGCGTTCGTCGTCGGTGTCGACCGCGTCGGGCACGCCGACGCGCTGCGCGAGCACGGCGCCGACGTCGTCGTGTCGGACCTGGCGGAGCTGCGGGCGTGACGGCGGAGCCGGACATCGGCGACCCCGGGGTCCTCGCGGTCGAGCCGTGGCGGCTGCGCGAGACCGAGCTCGACCTCGGCCTGCTCGCCCGCACGGAGTCGCTGTTCGCGCTGTCGAACGGGCACGTCGGTGTCCGCGGCACGCTCGACGAGGGGGAGCCGCACGTGCTGCCGGGCACGTACCTCAACTCGGTGTTCGAGCTGCGGCCGCTCCCCCACGCCGAAGCCGGCTACGGCTACCCGGAGTCGGGCCAGACGGTCATCAACGTCACCAACGGCAAGCTGCTGCGGCTGCTCGTCGACGACGAGCCGTTCGACGTCCGGTACGGCAGGCTCCGCAGCCACGAGCGGGTGCTCGACTTCCGCGCCGGGACGCTGGTGCGCGAGTGCGAGTGGGAGTCACCCGCCGGGCGCGTGGTCAGGGTCCGCTCGACCCGGCTCGTGTCGTTCACCCAGCGCGCGATCCTCGCGACCGCCTTCGAGGTCGAGGCGGTCGACGACGCCGTGCGCGTCGTCGTGCAGTCCGAGCTCGTCGCCGACGAGGAGCTGCCGGATCTGGGCTTGCGCGACCCCCGTGCGGCGGCTGCGCTCGGTGACGCGCTCGTCTCGCTCGACGCCGCGGGCTCGGGCAACGGCGGCTACCTCGTGCACCGGACGCGGCGCAGCGGCATCACGGTCGCGGCCGCCATGGAGAACCTCATCACCGCACCCGGGTCGGCGCAGGTGCGCACGGAGCACGCGGCCGACTGGGTGCGCGTGGGGATGAGCACCGAGCTCGAGCCGGGACAGGTCCTGCGCGTCGAGAAGATCGTGTCGTACGGGTGGTCCTCGCAGCGGTCGATGCCGGCCGTCCGCGACCAGGTGGCGGCGGCCCTGACGGCGGCGTGCTCGAGCGGCTGGGACCGGCTCGTCGAGGACCAGCGGGCCTTCCTCGAGGAGTACTGGGCCGGCGCCGACGTCGAGGTCGACGGCGACCCGGAGCTGCAGCAGGCGGTGCGCTTCGCCATGTTCCACGTCCTGCAGTCGGCGGTCCGCACCGAGCGACGGCCGATCCCGGCCAAGGGGCTGACCGGCCCGGGGTACGACGGGCACGCCTTCTGGGACACCGAGACATTCGTGCTGCCGCTGCTCATCCACACGCTGCCCGATGCCGCGGCCAGCGCGTTGATGTGGCGGCACGACACCCTGCCTCTGGCCGTCGAGCGCGCGCACACGCTCGGCCTGGAGGGCGCGACGTTCCCGTGGCGCACCATCACCGGCGAGGAGTGCAGCGGCTACTGGCCGGCCGGCACCGCGGCGTTCCACGTCAATGCCGACATCGCCGACGCGACCATCCGCTACATCAATGCGACCGGCGACGAGCGCTTCGAGCGCGAGGTGGCGTTCGAGGTCCTCGTCCAGACTGCGCGGCTGTGGTGCTCGCTCGGCCACCACGGCCGCGGCGGGGAATTCCGCATCGACGGCGTCACCGGCCCGGACGAGTACACGGCCGTCGTTGACAACAACGTGTTCACCAACCTCATGGCGCAGCGCAACCTCGTCGCGGCCGCCGCCGTCGCCGACCGGCACCACGACCTGTGGGAGCTGCTCGACGTCACGGCCGACGAGCTCGAGGCGTGGCGCACGGCCGCCGTCGCCATGTACATCCCGTACGACCACGAGCTGCAGGTGCACCCGCAGTCCGACGGCTTCCTGCACCACGAGGTCTGGGACTTCGAGGGCACCGACGCCTCGCAGTACCCGTTGCTGCTGCACTTCCCGTACTTCGACCTGTACCGCAAGCAGGTCGTCAAGCAGGCGGACCTGCTGCTCGCGCTGCACCTCTGCGGGTCGTCGTTCACGCTGGAGGAGAAGCGGCGGGGCTTCGAGTACTACGAGCCGTTGACCGTGCGCGACTCGTCGCTGTCCGCGTGCACGCAGGCCGTCATCGCGGCCGAGGTCGGCCACCTCGACCTGGCCTACGACTACTGCGGCGAGGCCGCGCTCATGGACCTGCAGGACCTCGCGCACAAGACGCGCGACGGCCTGCACATGGCGTCACTGGCCGGCGCGTGGAACGCGGTCGTCGCCGGCTTCGGCGGCATGCGCGACCACGTCGGCCAGCTGTCGTTCGCACCACGACTGCCCCGCGGCCTCGACCGCCTCGCGTTCCGCATGCTGCACCGGGGCCGGCGCATCGGCGTCGAGGTCGTCGACTCGCGCGCGACGTACACCCTGCTGGCCGGCGACGCCGTCGACCTGTTCCACCACGGCAGGCGGTTCCACCTGTCGCAGGACGAGCCGGTGGTCCTCGACGTGCCGCCGGCGCCGGACCTCCCGCCGCCGCAGCAGCCGGCCGGACGCGCGCCCGCTCGCCGCGGTCCGTAGCCGGTTACGCCGGGTCGGGCGCCAGCCGCTGCCACGGCCGCAGCTGCTCGAGCTGCGCCGCCACCCGCAGGAGCAGCGCCTCCCCGCCGGGCCGCGCGACGAGCTGGACCGCGACCGGCGTGCCCTGAGGATGCATCCCGGCGGGCACCGTCATCGCCGGCCAGCCGGCCAGGTTCCACGGCGCCGCGAAGGGCGCGTAGCGGCTGTTCGACGTGATGTTCGCCAGCCACCCGCGCGCGCCCCAGCGCGTGGCGGCGATCGGCCGCTGCGCCAGCGCGGGCGTCACGAGCACGTCGTGGTCGGCGAAGAAGCGGTCGGCGGACTCGCGCCAGCGCGTCCGGCCGCTCTCCGCGGGCTGCCCCCGCCGGGCCAGCTGCCGACCGAGAGCGGCGTGCCGCGCGACGCGCCGCTCGATGCGCTCAGGGTGGGCCAGCAGCTCGACGTCCTGCGCCGTCCCGACCATCCACCGCGCCGTCGCGGCGATCATCATGCCGGTCGAGTACGGCGGGTCGGCCTCGACGACCCGGTGCCCGGCGCCGGCGAGCGCGTCGCCCGTCGACCGCGCGGCGTCCGCCCACGCCCGGTCGACCGGCGAGCCGATCGCGGGGCTGCGCACCGACAGCGCCACGCGCAGCGGCGCCTCGGCCGGCACGACGTCGGCGAGCTCCGGCCGGGCGGCCATGACCGACAGCACGAGCGCGACGTCGGAGACCGTCGTGCCGAGCGGGCCGTTCTCCGACATCTCGAACCACGATCCCGCCCACAGCTGGGACGGGACGGTGCCCAGCCCCGGCTTGATGCCGACGAGCCCGCAGCACGCCGACGGGATCCGGATCGACCCCATGCCGTCGTTGCCGTGCGCCACCGCGACCGTGCCCGACGACACCGCTGCCGCACTCCCGCCGGACGAGCCGCCGGGCGTGCGCGACGGGTCCCAGGGGTTGCGCGTGATGCCGAAGACGCTGTCGGTCGCGCCGAACACCGACAGCTCGGGCACGCGCGTGATCCCGACGACGACGGCGCCGGCGGCGCGCCGCCGGCGCACCACCTCGTGGTCCTCGGCCTGCGGCGACGGGTCGGTGCCGGCGGACCCGTCGCGCATCGGCTCACCCGTGACGGCCACGTTGTCCTTGACGGCGATCGGCAGCCCGGCCAGCGGCAGCGCGTCGAGGTCGCTGCGGCGGTCGACCTCCTCCGCCTCGGCGAGCGCCTTCTCGGCCCGCAGCACCTGGTAGGCGCCGAGCCGGCCGTCGACGGCGGCGATGCGGTCGAGGCTGGCCTGCACGGCGGCGCGCGACGTCGTCGTCCCGGCGCGGACGGCCGCGATCGTCTGGAGGGCGGTGGGGACGGCGGGAGCGGTCACCTGCGCGACCCTAGGGGCGGCAGGCCTCCGTAGGGTGCGAGGCATGCCACAGCTGCGCATCGGGATGGCCCAGGTCGGCTCGACCGTGGGCGACCTGCCGGGCAACGCGGACGCCGTCGTGCGGTGGACGCGCGAGGCCGCCGAGCAGGGGTGCCACCTCGTGGCGTTCCCCGAGATGCACCTCACCGGGTACCCGCCGGAGGACCTCGTGCTCCGCGGCGCGTTCGTGCAGGCCAGCCTCGACGCGCTGCCCGCGCTCGCGCGCCGGCTCGCCGACGAGGGGCTGGGCGACGTCGCCGTCGTCGTCGGCTACTGCGGCCGCACCGAGCACCCGGCACCGGCTGTCGGCCGTCCGGCCGGCGAGCCGCAGAACAGCGCAGCGGTGCTGCACCACGGCGAGGTGGTGGCGCGCTACGCCAAGCACCACCTGCCGAACTACGGCGTCTTCGACGAGTTCCGCTACTTCGTGCCCGGCGAGCGGCTGCCGGTCGTGCGGCTGCACGGCGTCGACGTCGCCGTCGTCGTGTGCGAGGACCTGTGGCAGGACGGCGGCCCCGTGGCGGTGTGCCGGGATGCGGGCGTGGGGCTGCTGCTCGTCCTGAACGGCTCGCCGTACGAGCGCGGCAAGGACGACGTGCGCGGCGAGCTCGCCTGCCGCCGCGCGCAGGAGGCCGGTGCGCCGCTCGTCTACGTGAACATGGTCGGCGGGCAGGACGAGCTGGTCTTCGACGGCGACTCGCTCGTGGCCGCGGCGGACGGCACCCTGCTCGCGCGCGCACCGGAGTTCGACGAGGTGCTGATGCCGGTCGACCTCGACCTGGCCGCAGCCACCTCGGCCGTCGACGGGCCGGTGGATGCCGGTGACGGCACGACGATGCGCGTCGAGCGCGTCGTGCTGTCGGAGCAGCCGGTCGAGCCGTACGAGCCGGCGCCGCACACCGTCGCCGAGCAGCTGTCCGACGAGGCGGAGGTGTGGGCGGCGTGCGTGCTCGCGATCCGCGACTACGTCCGCAAGAACCGCTTCACCTCGGTGGTGCTCGGCCTGTCCGGCGGCATCGACTCCGCCCTCGTGGCGACCCTCGCGCGCGACGCCGTCGGCGCCGAGCACGTGCACGTGATCGGGATGCCGAGCCGCTGGTCGTCCGAGCACTCGGTCGCCGACGCCGAGGAGCTCGCGAACCGGCAGGGGCTGCAGTGGCAGCTCGTCCCGATCGACCCGGCGCACCGGGCGTGGGAGCAGATGCTCGAGCCGGTCGGCGGCATGACCGGGCTGACCGTCGAGAACCTGCAGGCCCGCATCCGCGGCACGACCCTCATGGCGCTGTCGAACGAGCACGGCCACCTGGTGCTCATGCCGGGCAACAAGAGCGAGGCCGCCACCGGCTTCTCGACGCTCTACGGCGACTCGGTCGGCGGCTTCGCGCCCATCAAGGACGTGCCGAAGTCGCTGGTGTACCGGCTCGCGCGGTGGCGCAACGAGCAGGCAGAGGCGCGCGGCGAGGTGGCGCCGATCCCGGAGAACAGCATCGCCAAGCCGCCGTCGGCGGAGCTCGCTCCGGGTCAGGTCGACGCCGACCGGCTGCCCGGCTACGACGTGCTCGACGCGCTCCTCGACCTCTACGTCGAGCAGGACAAGGGACTGCGGGAGCTGGTCGACGCCGGGTTCGACGCCGAGCTGGTCGAGAAGGTGATCCGGCTCGTCGACGCCGCCGAGTACAAGCGCCGGCAGACGCCGCCGGGGCCGAAGATCACCGGGCGCGCCTTCGGTCGCGACCGGCGGCTGCCGATCACGTCGCGCTGGCGCGAGGTCGCGGCGCCGCACGCCGACGCGGGCGAGGGCCGGCCGGACGAGCGCAGCGCGTAACGGCGGCCGGAGGGCGGTCAGAGGACGGCGGTCTCGGTCTTCGTCGTCCGCGCGGCCGTCGCGGCGTCCTCGCGTGCCGCCACCAGCCCGCTGCTGCTGCGCAGCGGCACCTCGCGCACGAGCAGCGTCAGCACGAACGCCGGCACCAGCACGACGGCGACGACGAGGAACACCGTCTGCACGGAGTCGGTGAAGCCCTGCAGCACGGCGGTGCGCACCGCCTCGGGCAGCCGGTCGATGACGGTCGAGTCGTCGAGCGAGCTCGCCGACGAGAAGCGCGCGACGACGTCCTCGGACAGGCCGGCGGCGCGCGCCCGGGCCTGGATGTTCGGCGCCAGCGAGCCGAACAGCACCGCGAGCGACGCCGCCGCACCGAGCGTGCCGCCCATGCTGCGGAAGAAGGTGACCGAGCTCGTGGCGACACCCATGTCTCGAGGAGGCAGCGCGTTCTGCACCGCGATGACGAGCGTCTGCATGCACAGCCCCAGCCCGGCGCCGAGCACCACCATCGAGGCCATCACCTGCCAGAACGGCGTGTCGACCTCGAGCCGGGTGAACAGCAGCATCGCGACGAGCAGCACCGCCGTGCCGGCCACCGGGAAGACCTTGTACCGGCCGGTCCGCGACATCACCCGACCGACGATGCCGGAGGTGAGGATGATCCCGGCCATCAGCGGCACGAGCTGCAGGCCGGCCGACGTCGGCGAGGCGCCGCGGACGATCTGCAGGTAGAGCGGCAGCACGACGAACCCGCCGAACATCGCCGCACCGACGAGCAGGCTGGTGGCCGTCGTCATGGCGAAGACGCTGTCGCGGAACATCCGCAGCGGCAGGATCGCCTCCTCGCGCATCCGCCGCTCCCACAGCACGAACGCCACGAGCGCGACGACCGACCCGATCGCGAGGCCGACGACGAGAGCGGAGCCCCACCCCCACTCGCGCCCGCGCTCGGCGAGCAGCAGCACGGGCACGACCGCGGCAGCGAGCAGCGAGGCTCCGACGGCGTCGATGCGGTGCTCCGAGCGGCGCGGCGGCAGCCGCAGGTTGCGCGCCACGACGGCCATCGCGACCAGCCCGACCGGGACGTTGACGAGAAACACCCACCGCCAGCCGGCGATCCCGAGCAGCTGGTCCTGCCCCGCGAAGGCACCGCCCACGAGCGGCCCGAGCACGCTCGACGTCGCGAAGACGGTCATGAAGTAGGCCGAGTACCGACCGCGCTCGCGAGGCGGCACCAGGTCGCCCACGATCGCGAACGCCAGTGACATCAGCCCGCCGGCACCGATGCCCTGCACCGCGCGCCACCCGGCGAGCTCGTAGATGGACTGCGCGGTGCCGCACAGCACCGAGCCGACGACGAACGCGCCGATCGCGAACAGGTAGAACGGCCGGCGGCCGTACATGTCCGAGAGCTTGCCGTAGAGCGGGACGGTGATCGTCGCCGTCGTGAGATAAGCGGTCGTCACCCACGCCTGCGCCGTCTGGCCCTCGAGCTCGTCGGCGATGGTGCGCATCGCCGTCGTGATGATGGTCTGGTCGAGCGACGACAGGAACATCCCGAGCAGCAGCCCGGACAGCACGACGAGGACCTGCCGGTGGCTGAGCTCGCCGTCGGCGCCCGGAGCCGGCGCCGGAGTCCTCTCGCGGGTCACGGCCGCAGCCCGGTCAGGACGTCGTCGACGACGCGCCGCGGGAAGTCCGGCGCGACGGGCGGGTCGGTGCGCAGCAGGTGGCGGTAGGCCACCGGCCCGACGAGCAGGTCCGTGGCGTGGTCGAGGTCGACGTCGGCACGCACGAGCCCCTCGGCGACCGCGGCCTGCAGCGCCGTGCGGAACCGCGCGCGACGCGGCTCGACGACCTGGTCGCGGTAGCGAGCCAGGAGCTCCGGGTTCTCGACCGCGGCGCTCAGCAGCCGCGGCAGGATCCGGCCGGTGAGCGACCCGGCCCGGCGCTGCTGGGTCTCCAGCAGCGCGACCAGCTGCTCGCGCGCCGACGCACCCTCGGGTGCCTCCACGGGCTCGGCCAGGGTGGCCAGCGCGTCGACGACGAGCTGCTCCTTGCTCGGCCACCGGCGGTAGAGGGTCGCTTTGCCGACGCCGGCTGCTGCGGCCACTGCCTCCATCGACATCGCCGCGTAGCCGACGTCGGCGAGCAGGTCGAGGGTCGCGCGGCGGATCGCGATGTCGAGGCTCGGGTCGCGCGGGCGGCCCGGCCGAGCGACCGACTGCGTCGTCCCCGTCGACACTCCGCACCTCCCCGCCGCGGCACCGATACGGCACGGCGCCGTTCCGAAACGCTACCGGACGCGGCGCCGAGGGCTTCGGATGAGACCGGGTCTCACGTCGTGACCCGCGGCAGGACCCGGCGACCTGCGCGGCGAAGCGTGCCGCCACGGAACCGCGCAGCGCGGCTGCGGAGAGGGGGAGGCATGCGTCGTCGTCTGTGGGTCAGCGGGCTGGCCGCCGTCGCCGTGGCAGCCGTCGGGCTGCCGGTCGTTGCCGCCGAGCGGGACGCCGCCGGGCCGATCGACACGTGGCCGATCACCCACGGCATCGACTGCGTCGGGGACCGGTTCAACCCGGTGCGCGAGGACGGGACCCGCGACCCGGCCGGCGACCCCGAGCCCGGCTCGCCCGAGTGGGTGGAGCGGGACGACGAGCGCCTGCAGTGCGCCCGGCAGCGCGACCACGACCGGCGGTGGCACCCCACCGTGCAGACGACGTCGGCCCGGTACGGCGAGGACTGGTACCGCCAGCCCGTGCGCTTCGACGACGTGCGCTTCCGCTACGACTACTTCCCGACCGGCACGGGCCTGGGCGGTGTGCCGGCCATGGAGGTCTACCGGCCGTGCGGGCCGCAGGACTGCTACGGCCGGCTGCCGGCCGAGCTGGACCCCCACGAGGGTCCGTACCCGGTCGTGATCATCCACCACGGTTTCGTGGCGCAGATGACCCACCACCGCTACAACGCCCAGGCGTTCGCGGAAGCCGGGTACCTGGCGATCGTCGTCAACGGCACGCACCCGGTGACCGGTGCGCCGAACGTGCAGCGCGACGTCAACGCCGGCCTCGTCCTCGACTGGCTCGCGTCCGACGCCTCGGGCGAGATCGGTCGTGACGCCGACCTGACGCGCGTCGCGACCGCAGGCCACTCACAGGGCTCGGCAGCGGCGCTGAGCTACCAGGGCGACCCGCGGGTCCACGCGATCCTCGCCTGGGACGGCGGCGACGGCATCGCGGACGTCAACACCTCGCAGCCGATCATGTACCAGCGCACCGACGGCGCGTTCTCGGCGCCGCAGAACACCGCGCGCACCGACTACCCGGAGAACCGCGACCGCGGGCTCGCCACCTACGAGGAGCACAAGCGGCGCGGACTGGACGTCTTCCACGTCACGTTCCGCGCCACCAGCCACATCGACTGGAACGGCAACGGCACGGGGAGCCTGGCCGGCAACCGGCTCGCCGAGCTCGCGATCAACTACTACAGCCTGGCGTGGCTCGACCGTCATCTGCAGGGTCGCCTGGTGCTCGACGACAAGGGGCGCGTGGTGACCTCCGGCGGACGCACGCCGGCCGAGGAGCGCGCGTACCGGCAGGCCCGCGCGCAGGACGCGTTCGACCGCCTCACCGCGATGCGCTTCGACGACTCCGCGGACAAGCACAACATCTCCATGGGCTGGTACGACCCGGTCCAGCACGCGACCTCGGGCGACCCGCTCTACGGCGGCAACGTCCCGTACCGGGTGGAGGGGCTGTACGTCACCGACCGGTTCGCGCACGACTACCGGTCGTTCTGCTCGGTGTCGGTGCCCGACTACGTGCACGGCAGCGACGGCCGTCCCGGCTCGCGCGTGTCGGCGCGCGCCGACAGCGGCGCCGACGGCGACCTCCGCTACACCGGCTGCCCGGTGGTCGACGGCCGCTGACGGGGCCACGGGCGGCCAGCGAGAGCAGCGTCACAGGGACGCGACCCCTGGGCGCGTGCCACGCTGGTGCCGACCCGGGGACGCGACCGAGCGCCTCGAGGCAGCCAGGAGGCACCCGATGTCCTCACCTCCCCCTGAGCACGGCGCTGACCGCGACGCCCTGCCCGTCCTCTACGGCGGCGTGACCGGGCGGCGCGTGACCGTCCGCGACCTGCGGCTGGCCAAGGAGCGGGGCGAGCGCTGGGCCATGCTCACCTCGTACGACATGCTCACCGCCGCGCTGTTCGACGAGGCCGGCATCCCGGTGCTGCTCGTCGGCGACTCGGCCGGCAACAACGTCCTCGGCCACAGCAGCACCGTCCCCGTCACGGTCGACGAGCTCATGCCGCTCACCCGCGCGGTTGTGCGCTCCACCCGCCGGGCGCTCGTCGTCGCCGACCTGCCGTTCGGCTCCTACCAGGCGTCGCCGCAGCAGGCGCTCACGACCGCGGTGCGCTTCCTGCAGGAGGCCGGCACGCAGGCGGTCAAGCTCGAGGGCGGCCGTCGTGTCGTCCCGCAGGTCGAGCTGCTCGTCGAGTCCGGTGTGCCGGTCATGGGGCACGTCGGTCTGACGCCGCAGTCGGAGCTCGTCACCGGCCTGCGGGTGCAGGGCCGCGGCGAGGCCGGCGAGCAGCTGGTCGCGGACGCCAAGGCGCTCGAGGCGGCCGGTGCGTTCGCCGTGGTCCTCGAGGCGGTGCCCTCGGCGCTGGCCGAGCGGGTGACCGCCGAGCTGTCCGTGCCGACCATCGGCATCGGCGCCGGGCCGGGCACCGATGCGCAGGTGCTCGTCTGGACCGACCTCGCCGGCCTCACCCCGGGGCCCGGACCGAAGTTCGTCAAGCGCTACGCCGACCTGCGCACGGTCCTGACCGACGCCGTCACCGCTTACGCCGACGACGTCCGCGAGGGTCGCTACCCCGGGCCGGAGCACTCGTACGGCTGAGCTGAGCGGTCAGCACGGCGCGCGCCTCGACGAGCGACGGGCCGTACCAGGTGAGGTGCCGCCCGGACACGCATGCGGCGGGCACGCCGGGAAAGGCCTCGGGGCCGTCGTCGGGCGAGAACGCGTAGGGCTCGTCCGGGAGCACGACGACGTCGTGCGCCGGCAGGTCGGCGGGGTCGATGCGCGGGTAGCGGTCAGCGGCGTCGGCCAGCACGTTGTCGACCCCGAGCCGGCGCAGCACGTCGCCGGCGAACGTGTCGCGCCCCAGCGCCATCCACGGTCGCCGCCAGACCGGCACGACGGCCCGCCGGCGCGGGCCGCGGTGCGGCGCGGCCCAGACGGCGCGCGCCTCGCCGAGCCAGGGCGGCTCGCCGAGCCCGCAGGCCGAGAGCAGCCGGCCGAGCGACGTCAGCGCCTCGTCGAGCGCCTGCGGCGCCGTGACCCAGACGGCGAGACCGGCGCTGCGCAGAGCGTCGAGGTCGGTGTCGCGGTTCTCCTCGGCGTTCGCCACGACGAGGTCCGGTCGCAGTGCCACGACGGCGTCGACGTCCGGGTTCTTCGTCCCGCGCACCCGCGCGACGTCGAGGTCCGCCGGGTGCGAGCACCAGTCGGTGGCGCCGACGAGCAGGCCGGGCGCGGTGACGGCGACCGCCTCGGTGAGCGACGGGACGAGCGACACGACCCGCCGTGGCTGCTCCGCGAGCTCGACCGTCCGGCCCGTGTCGTCGACCAGCGGGTCGACCCGGCTAGACGTCGGTGACCCGCAGACCGGCGTGCGCCTTGTACCGGCGGTTCACCGAGATGAGGTTCGCGGTCAGCGCCTCCACCTGGTGGGCGTTGCGCAGCCGCCCGCCGTACACACCGCGCATACCGGGGATGCGACCGGCGAGCGCCTGCACGAGGTCGGTCGCCTCGCGGTCGTCGCCGAGCACCAGCACGTCGGTGTCGACCTGCTCCACCTCCTCGTCGAGCAGCAGCACGGCGCTCACGTGGTGGAACGCGGCGACGACCCGGCTGCCGGGCAGCACCGCCGCGGCCTGCTGAGCCGCGCTGCCCTCCTCCACCGGCAGCGCGTACGCGCCCTGCTTGTCGAAGCCGAGCGGGTTCACGCAGTCCACGACGACCTTGCCGTCGAGCGGCTCGACCAGGCTCTCGAGCAGCGACCGGTGGCCGTCCCACGGCACCGCGACGACGACGACGTCGCCCTGCGCGGCCGCGCCGGCGTTGTCGGCACCGGAGACCTCCCCCGGCAGCGCCGACGCCGCCTCCTCCGCGCGGCCGGCGTCGCGCGAGCCGAGCACCACCCGGTGGCCGGCCAGGGCCCACCGTCGGGCCAGGCCGCGGCCCTGCGGTCCGGTGCCGCCCAGGACGGCGATGGAGGTGCCCGAGACGTCGGGCAGGTCGGCGGTCGGAGCAGGGTCGGCCATGGCCGCAGTCTCGCAGGGCGCCGGCCCGCGGCGTCGGCACGGCCCCGCGTGGGGGGCTTGGCCGAGGTGCCCGAAACGTGGACACTCCGGGCAGCAGGAGTTCCGCAGGAGGCGGCGAAGTCAGTCGCCACTGGGAGAGCGACCGGCGGGAGGAGCAGGCGTGACGCACGACGCGACGCACGACCCCCTCGCCCGCCTGCTGCGCTGGCGGCCACGTCCGCCGGCCGACGCCGCTGGCCGTCCGGACGTCCCCCACTCCCCCGACGCCGTGCAGCTGGGCGCCCTGCTCGACGACATCGGCTCGCTGCGGCTGTCGCTGTCGGTCGACATGGACGTGCTGGCCTCCGCCGTCGACCTGCGGGCGTACGAGGTCGCCAGCGAGGTGGTCGACGGCGAGCGGGCGGACCTCGCGGCGTTCGTCGACCGCGCCGCGGCCCGGCTGGCCTCCCACGACGCCTGCCAGGCGCCCCCCGCCCCCGTGCGACGCGGCGTCGTGCGGGTGCTTCGCGCCGCCCTGCCGGCCGCGCCCGCCCTGGCAGCGGCAGCCGCGCTGATCGGCGTGCTGGCCGGCCTGGCGCCCGGGCCGCGCACCACCGCGCCCGACCCCTTCGCGGCGTCGAACGCCGGATTCGCCGACCTCTTCGGGGTCGAGCCGACGACGTCCACGGCCGAGCGCGACGCCGCCGAGGCTCTGCGCGAGGAGGTCGTGCGGGTCATGGCGCTGGCCATGCACGACCCCCGGGCGGCAGCCGAGGCACTGCAGAGCCTGAGCGCGCGGGTCGAGCAGGTCGAGGACGACGCCGAGCGCGAGGCGCTGCGCGACGCGCTCGCCGAGGTCGCCCGGCTGCTGGCCTCGCTCGAGGCGGCGCTCGGCGCAGGCGCCGACACCGTCGACGCCGTGGCCCCCGACCTCCGTCAGGGTCCGAGGCCGCTGCCGCTGCCGCCGCCGTCGCTCGGCACGTCGCCCACGGCCGCCGACGCCGACGCAGACGCCGGTTCGACCTCCGAGGACCCCACCCCCGAGGAGGCGGCCGCTGCGGAGCCGACCGAGTCGACGCCGTCCCCGACGCCGTCGCCGACCGGGTCCGAGGCGGCCGTGACCGACGTCCTCGACGGCGGCGCCGCCAACGGCTCCACCGGCGTGCTGCCGAAGAGCAGCCCGGGCGGCCTGGAGTAGCCCGCGCCCCAGGTGCTGACCGCCTGAGCGCGCGTGCTGCGGCGGATCAGCGCGGCAGCGCTGCCCACACCGCCTTGCCGGGCGGCTCGGGCGTCACGCCGTGCTCGACGGCGAGCAGGTCGATGAGCAGCAGGCCGCGGCCGTCTTCTGCTTCCGGGCCGGCCGACCGCGGCACCGGACCCTGCGGCGACGCATCGACGACCGACACCGTCACCGTTCGGTCGTCCGCGCTCACTGTGACGCGCACCGGCGGGGCACCGTGCTGCACGGCGTTCGTGACCAGCTCGCTGACGATGAGCGAGAGGTCGTCGCTCATCCGCTCGGCGCCGACCTCACGGGCCCAGCTGGTGACGGCGGAACGCGCCTGACCCGGTCCGTGCGGGCCGTGCTCGACCTGGACCTCGTGCACGGCGGGCGCTGCAGGTGCCGCAGCGTCGCGGTGGAACGGATTGTGCGGCTGCACTCGGAGCACCTCGGTCCGTCGTCGGCTGCCGTCCTGGGTCAGAGGTCACGGTGGGGACCACGTGGGCCACGTCGTCTGGTCTTCCCGGGCGCCGCAGAGGACGAACCGGGCATCTCACTTCCCGGCGGCCACAGTGTTCTCACCTCGGCGGGCAGGTCGCCCTTGCGGATGGCGTGGCCTGCGACCCGAAGCAGGCCGTTCGGCGACCGCTCAGCCGAGGGTGAAGCGGACCAGCCGCCGCGTCGGGTCGGCCTCCGCGACGCGCACGCAGACGCGCTCGCCGAGCGGCAGGTCGGCACCGTCGCAGCGGTCGCGCACGGGCGGGTCGAGCAGCTGGACGGTGCCGCCCTTGTCGTCGACCTGCACGACGACGGCGTCGAACCGCTCCCCGACGCACGGCTGGAGCACGACCGCCTCCGTCAGCTGGACGACGGCGCGCTCGAGCGCCGCGGCCCGGCGGCCGGCCTCGCCCATGACCTCCGGCAGTCCGGGCAGCGCCTCGCGCACCCAGCCCGGCACGTCGCGGCCGGCCGACAGCGCCACGCACGCCTCGGAGACGTGCCGGTCGGCGAGCCGGCGCAGCGGCGCGGTGCAGTGCGCGTACGCCGCGGCGACGCCGGCGTGCACCGCGGGCTCGGGCTCCCCGCCGTCGAACGGCGTGTAGCCGGCACCGCGCAGCAGCCGGGTCGCGAGCACGAGCAGCGCGGCCGAGGGCGGGTCGTGCGGGTCGAGCGAGGAGACGACGGGACCCCAGTCGGCGCCGGCCGGCCAGTCGACGCCGAGCGCGAGCGCGCTTCGACGGAGCTGGTCGACGTCGTCAGCAGCCGGCGCTGGCAGGGTGCGGAGCAGCCCGACGCCGGCGTCGAGCATGAGGGCGGCCGCCGCGGTGCCGGTGAGCAGGCTGATCTGCGCGTTCCAGCCCTCGACCGGCAGCTGCGCCCGCAGGTGCAGCCGGGGACGGTCCCCGGACAGGTCGACCTCCTGCTCCGGCGTCGGCAGGTCGACGGCGCCGCGCTCGGCGGCGCGCTGCTGGCGCAGCAGCCCGACCTCCCGCAGCAGCTGCAGGCTCTCGTCGGCCGTCCCACCGTCGAGCGCGGCCTGGACGCCCGCGTAGTCGAGCTTCGCGCGGCTGCGCACGAGCACGCGGCGGACGTCGGTGCCCTGCAGCACGCCGTCGGCGTCGAGCTCGAGCGTCCACAGCACGGCCGGCCGGTCGCCGTCGGGCAGCAGGCTGGCCGCCTGCTCGCCGAGCACCGGCGGGTGCAGCGGGACGCGCCGGTCGGGCGCGTAGAGCGTGACGCCCCGGCGGGTCACCTCGGCGTCGAGCGCGCCGCCCGGTCGCACGAACGCGCCCACGTCGGCGATCGCGTAGTGGACGCGGTAGCCGGAGCCGGCGCGTTCGACGTGCACGGCCTGGTCGAGATCGGTGCTGCCGGGCGGGTCGATCGTCACGAACGGCAGGTCGGTGCGGTCGACGTCAGGCAGATCGACGTCGCGCGCCGCCCGCTCGGCCTCGGCGAGCACCTCCGCCGGGAACGGCCCGGGAGCACCGATCTCGGCCCGCACGGCGTCGAGGTCGACCGCCTCGTGCGGGAGCCGGTCGACCGGCAGCGCGACGCGGACGGCCGGCACGGCTCAGGACTTGTCGGTGACGCCGGCGCCGTCGAACGTCGCCATGTCGCGCAGCGCCGCGGCGGCGGCCTGCACCAGCGGCAGCGCGAGCACCGCGCCGGTGCCCTCGCCGAGCCGCAGGTCGAGGTCGACGAGGGGGCGCAGGCCGAGGGCGTCGAGCGCCACGCGAGCGCCCGGCTCGACCGACCGGTGGCCGGCGACGCAGGCGGCGAGGACGTCGGGTGCCAGCGCGTGCGCGGCGAGCGCCGCCGAGACGGCGATGACGCCGTCGAGCACGACGGGGGTGCGGCGGGCCGCCGCACCGAGCAGGAACCCGGCGAGCGCTGCATGCTCCAGCCCGCCGACCGCGGCGAGCACGCCGACGGGGTCGGCCGGATCCGGCCGGTGCAGCGCCAGCGCGCGCTCCACGACGGCGGTCTTGTGCGCGAGCGTCGCGTCGTCCACGCCGGTGCCGCGGCCGGTGACGGACGCGGCGTCGGCGCCGGTGAAGGCCGCGACCAGCGCCGCCGACGCCGTGGTGTTCGCGATGCCCATGTCGCCCGTCAGCAGGCAGCGCGCGCCGTCGTCGACGAGCCGGCCGGCGACCTCGATGCCGGCCTCGATGGCCCGCGCCGCCTCGTCGCGGGTCATGGCCGGGCCGGTGGAGAGGTCCGCGGTCCCGGCGCGCACGCGACGGTCGAGCAGCCGCGGGTGCGGGTCGAGCGGCGTCGCGACACCGACGTCGACGACCGTCACCTCGGCGCCCGTCACCGCGGCGAAGGCGTTGACCGCCGCCCCGCCGGCCAGGAAGTTGCCGACCATCTGAGCCGTGACCTCCTGCGGCCACGGCGAGACGCCCTGCGCGTGCACCCCGTGGTCGGCCGCGAACACGGCGACGGCGGCCGGTGCGGGCAGCGGCGGCGGGCAGCTGCCGGCGAGCCCGCACAGCTGCACGCCGACGTCCTCGAGCACGCCGAGCGAGCCGCGGGGCTTGGTCAGCCGGTCCTGCCGCTCCCGCGCGGCGGCCAGCGCGTCGGCGTCGGCCGGCCGGACGGCGACGATCGTCTCCTCGAGCAGTCCCACAGCTCCCTCTTCTCCTCGTGATCTTCGTCTTGTGCTCGCTCCCCCCGCCCGCCCGCCGAGCACGAGACGAAGATCGGCGGGAGACAGGTGGGGTCAGCCGGACGACACGTCCTGCACCGGCAGGTACACCTGGCCGCCCGACGCGGTGAACTCGGCGGACTTCTCGGCCATCCCGGCGGCGAGCGCCTCCTGCTCGGCGAGCCCCTTCTCCTCGGCGTACCGGCGCACGTCCTGGCTGATGCGCATCGAGCAGAAGTGCGGCCCGCACATCGAGCAGAAGTGCGCGGTCTTCGCCGGCGCGGCCGGCAGCGTCTCGTCGTGGAAGTCGCGAGCGCGGGTCGGGTCGAGCGAGAGGTTGAACTGGTCCTCCCACCGGAACTCGAAGCGCGCGTCGGACAGCGCGTCGTCCCAGGCCTGCGCGCCCGGGTGGCCCTTCGCCAGGTCGGCCGCGTGCGCCGCGATCTTGTAGGTGATGACGCCGTCCTTGACGTCGTCGCGGTCCGGCAGGCCGAGGTGCTCCTTGGGCGTGACGTAGCAGAGCATCGCCGTGCCGAACCACCCGATCATCGCGGCGCCGATCGCGCTGGTGATGTGGTCGTAGCCGGGCGCGATGTCGGTGGTGAGCGGGCCCAGCGTGTAGAACGGCGCCTCGCTGCAGACCTCCAGCTGGAGGTCCATGTTCTCCTTGATCTTGTTCATCGGCACGTGGCCGGGGCCCTCGACCATGCACTGCACGTCGTGCTCCCAGGCGACCTTCGTCAGCTCGCCGAGCGTGCGCAGCTCGCTGAACTGCGCCTCGTCGTTCGCGTCCGCGATCGAGCCAGGACGCAGCCCGTCGCCGAGGCTGAAGGTGACGTCGTACTGCGCCATCAGCTCGCACAGCTCGGCGAAGTGCGTGTAGAGGAAGTTCTCCTCGTGGTGCGCCAGGCACCACGCCGCCATGATCGAGCCGCCGCGGCTGACGATGCCGGTCTTGCGCCGCGCCGCCATCGGCACGTACCGCAGCAGCACGCCGGCGTGCACGGTGATGTAGTCGACGCCCTGCTCGAACTGCTCGACGCAGGTGTCCCGGTAGACCTCCCACGAGAGGTCCTCCGCCTTGCCGTTGACCTTCTCGAGCGCCTGGTAGATCGGGACGGTGCCGATCGGCACCGGGCTGTTGCGCAGCACCCACTCGCGGGTCGTGTGGATGTTCCGGCCGGTGCTGAGATCCATGACCGTGTCGGCGCCCCAGCGGGTCGCCCACGTCATCTTCTCGACCTCCTCGTCGATCGACGACGCGACGGCGCTGTTGCCGATGTTCGCGTTGACCTTGACGAGGAAGTTGCGGCCGATCGCCATCGGCTCGGTCTCGGGGTGATTGACGTTGAGCGGCAGCACCGCCCGCCCGCGGGCGACCTCGTCGCGCACGTGCTCGGGCGGGCAGCCCTCGCGCAGCGCGATGAACTCCATCTCCGGCGTGACGTCCCCACGGCGGGCGTAGGCGAGCTGCGTGACGACGGCGCCCGGCTTGGCCCGGCGCGGCTGCGCCGTGCCCGCGAAGACGCGGTCGAGATCGCGGTGATCGTGGGCCTTGAGCCCGTTGTCGACGGGCTCCACCGGCCGGCCCTCGTAGGTCTCGGCGTCGCCGCGCTCGACGATCCACGGCTCGCGCAGCCGCGGCAGGCCCAGCCGGACGTCGGTGCGCAGCGTCGGGTCGGTGTACGGGCCGCTGGTGTCGTAGAGGACGACGCTGTCGCCCGTCGACAGCGGCACCTCGCGCATCGGGACCCGCAGATCCGGTCGGCTGCCCTGCAGCCAGGTCTTGCGGCTGCCGGGGAACGGCACGCCGGTGCCGGCGGTCGGACGGTCCTCGATGGCGGTCATGTGCCGCTCCTCCCTACGCCGGTACGAACCGGATCAGGTGCGAACGGTCGGCGGCCGGTCCTGCCGCCCTCTCGGCCTCGGCGCGAGGCTCCCGCGGGTCGGTCCGGACCCTACCGCGATGCCTGTGCGTGCTCGGCCGTGCGCGGGCAGCGACTCACCCGGGTGAGTTCTTGACCGCCACGGCGGGGCGGGCGCAGCGTCGCTGACCGGACACGGAGGCAGGAAGCGCCGGTCGGAACGCGGCGGGGAGGACGTCATGGCTGGTGTCACTGGTCGGATCGCCCGGGCATGCGCGCGGCACCCGGGCCGCACCGCGCTCGCCTGGGTCACGGCGCTCGTCGCCGCGGTCGTGGCGGTGACGCTGTGGCTGCCGTCGGCGCTGACCACCGAGGCACGCATGACCGACGACCGCGACTCCCTGCTGGGCTGGGAGCTGCTCGACGAGCGGCTGCCGGACCAGTGGAAGCAGGGCAGCGACGTGATCGTCGTCCGGTCCGAGGACCGCGAGGTCACCGACGCGGCGTACACGGCGTTCCTGCGCCGGCTCGTCGCCGACGTCGAGGCCACCGGCGAGGTCGCCGACATCCGCACGCCGGTCGG
>JBKHYE010000143.1:0-21749 GCA_046565705.1 Actinomycetes bacterium | reverse complement strand
CACCCGCACCACCGCGCGCGGGCTCGAGGTCGTCGGCGGGGCGGAGCGCGGCAAGGCGATCATCATCCTCAACCCGGCCGACCCGCCGCCGCTGATGCGCAACACCGTCTTCTGCGCGATCCCGCAGGACGCCGACCGCGACGCCATCGCAGCGTCCATCACCAAGCGCGTCGACGAGGTGGCGCAGTACGTGCCCGGCTACCGCGCCAAGGAGCCGCAGTTCGACGACCCGAGCGACATGAACGGCGGCATGGCGCGGGTCGCGGTGTTCCTCGAGGTCGAGGGCGCCGGCGACTACTTCCCGACCTACGCCGGCAACCTCGACATCATGACCGCCGCGGCCGTCCGCGTCGGCGAGGTGCTCGCGTCCCGCATCCCGACAGGAGCCAGCGCATGACGGTGCCGCAGCCCTTCGAGCAGACCCTGTCCCGGCCGATGCAGCCCTACAGCGACGACCTCGACGTGCGCGTCACCGACTCGTCCCTGCGCGACGGCTCGCACGCCAAGCGGCACCAGTTCACGCTCGAGCACGTCACCGACATCGTCGCCGCGCTCGACGACGCCGGCGTGCCCGTCATCGAGGTCACCCACGGCGACGGCCTCGGCGGCTCGTCGTTCAACTACGGCTTCAGCCACACGCCCGAGCTCGACCTGATCCGCGCGGCGGTGAAGACGGCGAAGCAGGCGAAGATCGCCTTCCTCATGCTGCCGGGCGTCGGCACCAAGGACGACATCCGCGCCGCGCAGGACGCCGGCGGCTCGATCTGCCGCATCGCCACGTACTGCACGGAGGCCGACGTCTCCGTGCAGCACTTCGGGCTGGCCCGCGAGCTCGGCCTCGAGACGGTCGGCTTCCTCATGATGAGCCACTCGATCCCGCCCGAGGAGCTCGCTCGGCAGGCCCGGATCATGGCCGACGCCGGCTGCCAGTGCGTGTACGTCGTCGACTCCGCCGGCGCCCTCATCATGGAGCAGACGTCGGACCGGGTGGCCGCGCTGGTCGCCGAGCTGGGCGACGACGCGCAGGTCGGCTTCCACGGGCACGAGAACCTCGGCCTCGGCGTCGGCAACTCGGTACTCGCCTACCGCGCCGGTGCGCGGCAGATGGACGGCTCCACCCGCCGGTTCGGCGCGGGCGCCGGCAACACGCCGGTCGAGGGCTTCGTCGCCGTCGCCGACAAGCTCGGCATCCGCACGGGCATCGACGTCCGCAAGATCATCGACGCCGCGGAGGACGTCGTCCGCCCGGCGATGGACGGCGAGTGCCTGCTCGACCGGCTGTCGCTGACCATGGGCTACGCGGGCGTGTACTCGAGCTTCCTCAAGCACGCCGACCGGCTCTCGCAGCGCTACGGCGTCAGCGGTGCCGAGCTGCTCATCCGCGCCGGGGAGCGCAAGCTCATCGGCGGTCAGGAGGACCAGCTCATCGACATCGCGCTCGAGATCGTCGCGGAGCGACGGGACGGCACGGCCGCGGAGCGGGCATGACGACGACCGCCGAGCTGACCGCGGAGGCGACCCGCCGAACCGTCGAGGTCGACGGGCACCCGCTGGCCTACCACGACGTCGGCGAGGGACCGCCCGTCGTGCTGCTGCACGGGTCAGGTCCCGGCGTCACCGGCTGGGCCAACTTCGGCGCCAACCTGCCGGTGCTGTCGCAGCGGCTGCGCTGCATCGTCGTCGACCAGCCCGGCTTCGGCGCCAGCGGTCGGCCGGAGCGCTACGAGCGCAACTACCTGCGGATCAGCGCCGACGCCGTCGGCGGCCTGCTCGACGCGCTGGGCCTCGAGCAGGTCGCGCTGATCGGCAACTCGATGGGCGGCGACGTCGCGGTCCGGTACGCGCTCGACAACCCGAAGCGGGTGTCGCGGCTGCTGCTCAACGGACCCGGCGGCACCGGCGCGACGATCCTCGGGCCGTCGCCGTCGGAGGGCATCGCGCGACTGATGGAGTTCAACGCCGACCCGACCCGCGAGCGGATGGCGGCGTGGGTGCGCACCATGGTGTTCGACACCCGGCTCGCCACCGACGAGCTCATCGACGCTCGGTTCGCGGCAGCGCAGGAGCCGGGCGCGGTGAAGAACCTGCAGGACGTCTACACGACGTTCTACGACCCGTCGATGGCCGAGCCGGTGCCGCTCTGGGCGGAGGTGCAGCGGCTGCGCCAGCCGGTGCTCATGGCGTGGGGGCGCGACGACCGCGTCGCCCCGGTCGAGCAGGCGCTGTTCCCGGCGCGTCGGATGAGCCGCTGCGACCTGCGCATCTACAGCCGGTGCGGGCACTGGGTGCAGGTCGAGCGCAAGGCCGACTTCGAGCGCGCAGCGATCGAGTTCCTGGCGGAGGCGGCATGACGACGTACGAGGTGGCCGGGCAGACGGTGACCATGCCGGTGCAGGTGCGCGACGCGTCGTCCGGCACCGTCATGTGGGAGGTCGACGCCGACTCCGCGCAGCGGCTGCTGCCCGACGCGTTCCAGGTCGTCGAGACCTCGCCCGGCCGGGCGAACCTGGCGCTCGCGCTCGTCGACTACCGCGACAACGACCTCGGCGCGTACCTCGAGGTGGGCGTCATCCTGTTCGTCCGGCCGCGCACCGGTGGGGACGACGGCAACCACATCCGCCACCTGCCGGTCGACCAGCCGTTCACGTGCGAGGCCGGCCGGCGCATCTGGGGCTTTCCGAAGACGCTGCAGTCGATCGAGCGCGACGACAGCGACACGTCCAGCACGTGGACGCTCACGATGGACGGCGAGCTCGCGCTGCGCGTGACCCTGCCGCGCGGCGGTTCCGACGACGCGCCCGAGCTGCCGATGACCAGCTACACGCTGATCGACGGCGTCCCGCACGCGACCGCCTTCACGCAGTGGGGGACCGGCAGCTCGCTGACCATCGGCGGCGACGGCGTGGCGCTCGAGCTCGGGCCGCACGCCGTCGGCAAGGAGCTGGCCGGTCTCGGCCTGCCGAGCGAGCCCGTGCTGTCGACCTGGACCGAGCGGATGCAGGCGACCTTCGAGGCGCCGCAACCACTCTGATCCCTAGAGCCAGTAGTTGCCGCCGATGCCCTCGAGCAGCTTCTCGAGCGCACCCGGTGGCCAGGCCGACGGGTCCGGCCCGTCCTGCCGGCCGGGTCGCCGGCGCGCGTAGGGGTCGGTCGGGAAGAGCGCGGCCGACAGTCGCTGCGCCGTCGACTGCACCAGCGGCGCCAGCCGGTTGAGGTCGGTGTGCTTGGCGTCGCCCGAGACGCACACCGACGCGAGGGCGCGGCCGCTGCCGCGCAGCGGCGCGGCGACCGCGACCACGCCTGGCGCCGACTCCTCGCGCTCGTACGCGAGCCCCCGCGCGCGGACGGCGGCGAGCTCGGAGGCGAGCAGATCCATGTCGGTCAGCGTCCTCGGTGTGCGGCTGACCAGCCTGCCGCGGAACGTCGCGTCCACCTGCCGCGGGTCGGTCCACGCGAGGATCACCTTGCCTGCCGCGGTGCAGTGCGCCGGCGTCCGCCCGCCGGTGCGCGCGGTGATGCCGCTGGTCGATCGGCTGGCCAGGCGGTCGAGCCACACGACGTCGCGGCCGTCGAGCACGGCGAGGTGCACGGTCGCGCCGGTGCGGGCGTGCAGGTCGTAGAGCAGCGGCGCGGTCGCCTCGCGGAGCTCGTTGTGCGCGACGGCCAGGCCGCCGAGCTCGAGCGCGCGCATCCCGAGCCGGTAGCCGCCCTCGACGTGCTCGAGCCAGCGCAGCCGCACGAGCGTGTCGAGGATGCGGTGCGCCGTCGACCGGGGGAGACCGGTGCGCTCGACGAGCTGCTGCAGCGAGAGCTCGGGGGTGGCGCCGTCGAAGGCGCCCAGCAGCAGCGTCATGCGCTCGATCATTGACACCGGCGTGCCGTCGCCCGCCCCGTCGCGCGGCGTCATGCGTGCACTGTACGGGTGCCTTGACCGGTGGAACGTGTTCTAGTTTGATCGACGCTGTGGTGAGCGCCGAGTACGACGTCGTCGTCGCCGGCTCGGGCGCCGGTGGGCTGGTGGGCGCGCTGTCCGCGGCTGACGCGGGGCTGTCGGTGCTGGTGCTCGAGAAGGCCGAGCACTGCGGCGGGACGACGTCGCTGTCCGGCGCGGGGCTGTGGGCCCCCGCCAACCTCAAGGTGCTCGCGGCCGGCCAGCCGGACAGCCTCGAGCTCGCCCGCGAGTACCTGCGGCACACCGTCGGCGACCGCACCCCGCAGTCGATGCAGGACGCGTTCCTCGAGGCCGCGGCGGAGACCATCGGCTACCTCGAGGACCGAGACGTCCGCTTCTCGTACATGACCGGCTACCCCGACTACCGGCCGGACCTGCCGGGCGCGCTCCTGACCGGGCGGGCGGTCACCCCCAAGGCGATCCCCGGCGCGCGGATGACGCAGCTGCCGCACCCGGTGCACCCGAAGCTGCCGATGGGTGACGGCGGCCCGCCCATCCCCGTCGTCGGTCCCGAGGGGCCGGTGTGGGGCGGGCAGTCGCTCATCGCCCAGCTGCTCGAGGCGTGCGAGCGCGTCGGCGTCGAGATCTGGACGTCGTCGCCGTTCATCGGGCTCGTCGTCGACGACGGCCGCGTCGCCGGCGTGACCGCGGAGCGCCGCGGGGAGCCGGTCACCGTCGTGGCGCGCATCGGCGTCCTGCTCGCGTCCGGCGGCTTCGAGCGCAACGTCGAGATGCGCCAGAAGGCCGGCCAGGGCGTCGTCGCGCACGCGCGCTGGACGCTCGGCGTCGAGGAGAACACCGGCGACGGCATCCGCGCCGCGCTCGAGCTCGGCGCCGCCACCGACCTGCTCGAGGACTGCTGGTGGGCGCCCGGCTTCCTGCGGCCCGACGGGTCGCCGTCGTTCCTGCTGTGGGAGCGGACGGCGCCCGGGCTCGTCATGGTCGACCGTGACGGACAGCGGTGGGTCAACGAGGGCACCGACTACAACACCTTCGGCCACCTCGCGCTCGCCGCCGACCGCGCCGGCCGGCCGGTCATCCCGTCGTGGGTGGTGTTCGACGCGACGTTCCTCGAGCGGTACGGCTTCGCCGGGCTGCGCCCAGGTGCCGACCCGACGTCGTGGGTCGAGGCGGGCGCGCTGCTGCGGGCAGACACCGTCGGCGAGCTCGCCGACGCGTTGGGCGCCGCGCAGCTGCCGCACGCCGTCGAGCGGTGGAACGGCTTCGCGGTGCGCGGCGTCGACGAGGACTTCGGCCGCGGCGTCGAGGGCAGCCACGAGCGCCAGCTGCTGTCGGTGTTCCAGCGCTACCCGGGCATCCCCGGGCCGCACGAGCACCCGAACCCGTCGCTCGCACCGGTCGCCGACGGGCCGTTCTACGCCGGCCAGCTCGTGCTGTCGGACCTCGGCACCAAGGGCGGTCTCGTCTGCGACGAGCACGCGCGCGTCCTCGACCGCGACCGCCGGCCGATCCCGGGCCTGTACGCGTGCGGCAACACGATGGCGTCGATGTTCGGCCACGCCTACCCCGGGCCCGGCGCGTGCATCACGCCGGCGATGGCGTTCGGCCGGCGCGCGGCGCTCGACCTCGCCGGCGCCGTCGCCAGCGCCGGATGACGCGGTCGTGAGCGGCATCGCGCTCGTCACCGGCGGCACCCGCGGGCTCGGTCGCGGCATCGCCGACGCCTTCGCCGACGCCGGCTACCGCGTCGTCGTCTGCGGGCGGAGGGCGCCCGACGACCTGCCGCACCGGTTCGTCGGGTGCGACGTGCGCGACGCCGAGCAGGTCGACACGCTGATCGCCGACGTCGTCGCCCGCGAGGGCCGGCTCGACGTCGTCGTGAACAACGCCGGCGGCAGCCCGTCCGCGCCCGTGGCCGACGCGAGCCCGCGGCTGGCGGAGCGGGTCGTCGCGCTGAACCTGCTGGCGCCGCTGTACGTCGCGCGCGCCGCGAACGCCGTGATGCAGGCGCAGGAGGACGGCGGCGTCGTGATCAACATCGGCAGCGTCGCGGCGCGACGTCCGGCGCCCGGCACAGCGGCGTACGCGGCGGCCAAGGCGGGGCTCGCGGTGCTGACCCGCGCGCTCGCCGTCGAGTGGGCGCCGAAGGTGCGCGTGAACGCCGTGACGCCGGGCCTGGTGAACACCGAGCTGGCCGAGCAGAACTACGGCGACGACGCGAGCACCGTGGCACGCACCATCCCGATGGGGCGGCTCGCCGAGCCGGCGGACGTCGCCGCCGCCTGCCTGCTGCTCGCCGCACCGACACTGAGGTACACCACCGGTGCCGACCTGTACGTCGACGGCGGGGGAGAGGTCCCCGCCTTCCACACCGCGATGCAAGGAGCTGACCGTGGCTGACGCCTACCTCGTCGAGGCCGTGCGCACGCCGGTCACCAAGCGCGGTGGCGGGCTCTCGCAGGTGCACCCGGCGGACCTCGGCGCGCACGTGCTGACGGCGCTCGTCGACCGGTCGGGCATCGACCCGGTGGCGGTGGACGACGTGGTGTTCGGCTGCGTCGACACGATCGGCCCGCAGGCGGGGGACATCGCTCGTACCTGCTGGCTCGCCGCGGGTCTGCCGGAGGAGGTGCCCGGCGTCACCGTCGACCGGCAGTGCGGGTCGTCGCAGCAGGCGGTGCACTTCGCGGCCCAGGCGGTGATGAGCGGCACGGCGGACCTCGTCGTCGCGGGCGGCGTGCAGAACATGAGCCTCATCCCGATCTCGGCGGCGATGCTCGCCGCCGAGCCGTACGGCTTCTCCGACCCGTTCACCGGCTCGCCCGGCTGGGTCGCGCGCTACGGCCCCGAACCGCTGTCGCAGTTCGAGTCGGCCGAGCGCATCGCGCAGAAGTGGGACGTCACCCGCGAGGAGATGGAGGCCTACGCCCTCGAGAGCCACCGGCGCGCGCTGCAGGCCATCGACGAGGGCCGCTTCTCGCGCGAGATCGCCCCGTACGAGGACGTCGCCGAGGACCAGGGGCCGCGGCGCGACACGTCGCTGGAGAAGATGGCGTCGCTTCCGCCGCTGCAGGAGGGCGGGCGCGTCACGGCCGCCGTCGCGAGCCAGATCACCGACGGGGCCGCGGCGCTGCTGGTCGCCTCCGAGCGGGCGGTGCGCGAGCACGGACTCACCCCACGCGCGCACGTGCACCACCTGTCGGTGCGCGGCGACGACCCGGTGCTCATGCTCACGGCACCCATCCCGGCCACCGCCTACGCGTTGAAGAAGGCGGGCATGTCGCTCGACCAGATCGACCTCGTCGAGATCAACGAGGCGTTCGCGTCGGTCGTGCTCGCCTGGCAGCGCGAGACCGGTGCGGATCTGGCCAAGGTGAACGTCAACGGCGGCGGCATCGCGCTCGGCCACCCGCTCGGCGCGACCGGCGCGCGCCTCATGACGACGCTGCTCCACGAGCTCGAGCGCACCGGCGGCCGGTACGGCCTGCAGACGATGTGCGAGGGCGGCGGGCAGGCCAACGTCACGATCCTCGAGCGGCTCTGATGCCGCTGTTCTCCGTCGACGGGCCCGTCGGCCGCAGGGTCCAGCGCATCGCCGGGTCCCGCCGGTTCGCGCCCGTGGCCAAGCACGTCATCCCGCGCATCGACAAAGGACTCCACCGGCTCACGAACGGCAGGTTCGTGCTGAGCAGCCTGCTCGTGCCGTCGCTCGTGCTGACGACGACCGGCGCCAAGTCCGGGCAGCTGCGCACCACCCCGCTGGCCTGCATGCCCGAGGACGACGGCGCGTGGGTCGTCGTCGGCAGCAACTTCGGCCAGACGAAGCACCCGGCGTGGACCGCGAACCTGCTCGCCCACCCCGACGCGACGGTGAACTTCCGCGGGCGGGAGGTGCGGGTGCGGGCGCGGCTGCTCGACGGTGAGGAGCGGGCGGCGACGTGGGCGCGGATCGTGCAGGTCTGGCCGACGTACGACCGGTACATCGAGCTCAGCGGCGGGCGTGACATCCGGGTCTTCCGGCTCGAGCCGATCGGTTGATGCGCCCGACGGGTGGAGGCTCAGCGCTCGTCGGGACTCCCGGCCGCAGCGCCGCGACGCTCGCGCCCGGAGGTGATGCGCGGACCTCGTGACGCCCGGTACGCCGCGGCGTCCTGCGCGGCGGCGGTCGCCGTCTGCAGGCGGTGGAGGGGCTCCACGCCCGCCTCACCACGACGTCGCCGGAGCGCGGAGACCGCAACGATGGCCGCGCCGGTCACCAGCGGAAGCGCGAGCAGGACGAGCAGCAGGACTGGGCTGTTCATCGGGTCCTCTCCGGGCGCGCCGGGTGGCCGCCTCACGTGGAGTTCGCGCACCGCCGCGCGGCAGATGGGTCGCCCGCCGGCTGACATCGGATCGTCGCGCGCCGACGGGCGGCGACGGCGGAGCCGCCTCGTCCGTTCGGTCGGGGATCCGGCGATCGGCGGTGCCGCGCCGCCGCGCGTGCTGCAATGCCGGCGGCCGCCCTGCCGACGGCGTGAGACACCCGATCGGGGCTGTGCGGCACGGCACGCACGGTCGACGTCGTCAGGAACCGCCGAGATCCCAGGAGCACTCGTGGCAGGACTGCGCACCAGCACGCTCGTCCGTGGCGCCCGCCTGGCCGCGCTGCCCGGCATGTATGCCGGCCGCACGGCTCTCGGTGCCGCGAAGAAGGTCGGCGGCGCGCCGGCGGAGGCGGTGGCGAGCGAGGTGCAGCGCCGCACGGTCGAGCAGCTGTGTCGCACGCTCGGCGAGCTCAAGGGCGGCGCGCTGAAGTTCGGTCAGGCGCTCAGCGTGTTCGAGGCGGTGCTGCCCGAGGAGCTCGCCGGCCCGTACCGGGCAGCGCTCAACACGCTCCAGCACGCCGCCCCCGCCCTGCCCTGGGAGAGCGTCGAGCGGGTCCTCGAGGCCGAGCTCGGCCCCGACTGGTCGACGCGCCTGACGGTCGACCGCACGCCCGCCGGTGCTGCGAGTCTCGGGCAGGTGCACCGCGGCACGTGGCGCGCGACTGCCGACGCCGAACCGGTCGCCGTCGCCGTCAAGGTGCAGTATCCGGGGGTCGGCAAGGCGCTGCAGTCGGACCTGCGCCAGCTGCGGCGCATCGCGCGGCTGCTCGGGTCGCTCGGCCACCTCGCCGACGCGACCGGCCTGGTCGACGAGCTGTCGGCGCGGCTCGGCGAGGAGCTCGACTACGAGCTCGAGGCGGCCAACCAACGCCGGTTCGGTGCCGCGTTCGTCGACGACCCGTTGGTCGTCGTGCCGGCTGTGCACCACGCGACCGGCAAGGTGCTGGTGACGGGCTGGCTCGACGGCGCGCCGCTGTCGACCCGCATCAACGACCCGGAGCTCAGCGGGGAGGAGCGGGACCGCATCGGTGCCGCGCTCGTGCACGCGGTCTACGCCGGGCCGGAGCTCACCGGCCTCATGCACGCCGACCCGCACCCCGGCAACTTCCTCCTGCTGGCCGACGGACGGGTCGGCGTCCTCGACTTCGGCGCCGTGGTGCAGCTGCCGGACGGCATCCCGGCGCCGCTGGGGCGCAACGCGGCTCTGGTGCTCACCGGTGACCGGGACGCCCTCATGACCGCCATGACGGAGCTCGGCTTCCTGGCGCCCGACACGCCCGTCGGTGTCGACGAGGTGCTCGACTACCTGGCGCCGATGAGCATCCCGTTCGGCCAGCAGACCTTCACGTTCACCCGTCGCTGGCTGCGTGAGGAGGCGGTCAAGCTCGCGAACCCGCGCGCCGGCTCCCACGCGGTGGCCAAGCAGCTGCGGCTGCCGGCCGAGTACCTGATGATCCACCGCGTCGCGCTCGGCCTCGTCGGGCTGCTGTGCCAGCTCGAGGCGACCGTGCCGCTGCGCGCGATGGAGCTGCGGTGGTCACCCGGGTTCCGCGCGACCATGGCCGAGCACCTGGGTGTCGAGGACGCCGCGCTGCTGGCCGAGGCGACCGCTGAGCTCGCTCGCCGCCACGCCGCACCGGTCGTGGCCGTGCCGGCGCAGCGCCGCGCGCGTCGGGGCCGCACCCGGACAGTCGCGGTCGCCTGAGCTCGCATCCCTCACGGTGTCGTGTCTGAGCGGCGTTGGAACAGGGGTTGCGCTCACGACACGGTGAGGGGAGTGCGCCTGCGGGCCGGGTCAGCCGACCAGGCTCGACCGGCCGTCGGTGGCGAACCAGCTCGCGGTCGTGCGGGCGCCCTCAGGTCGAGGTGCCAGCTCCTCGTACAGCCGCTTGTAGCCGGTGTGCTGGATGCGCCAGCCCGCCGTGGTGAGCACGTACCGGTCCTCGTAGTACGACGCGCCCCGGATGACGACGTCGTGCTCCTCGTGCACGACGACGTCCTGCAGCGCCCAGCTGCCCAGCGCCTGCTGCGCGCTCACGAGCTCGATCTCGGGGTGGCCGACCAGGTGGCTGGTGAGGATGCGCTCGCTGCCCATCGCGCGGTGCAGGAACGCGACGATGTCCGAACGACCGGTGAGCACGATCGCGCCGCCGCCGTACGACGCGGTGCCGTCCTCGACGAACAGCTTCCCGAGATCGTCGAACCGCTTGGTGTCGAGCAGCCGGCAGTAGCGGTGCTTGAGCTGCTTGATCTGCTCGAGGTGCAGGAGGTCCTCGGTCTTCACTGCTGGGCGCCGTCCCGCATGCTGCGGGCGTCCTGACCGGCGAGCGAGTCGCTGCCCACCTCGGCGTTGTGCGCGTGCGCGAAGTGGTGCAGCCCGAAGACGCTGTCGGTGCCGTCGCGCAGACCCATGAGGTCCTCGCACTGGTTGACGGCCTTCTTGGTCAGAGTCAGTCCGAACATCGGCATCTTCGCGATCTTCTCCGCCAGCTCGCCCACCTCGTCGTCGAGCCGGTCGCGCGGCACCACGCGGTTCACCATGCCGAGCTCGCGGGCCCGCTCCGCGCTGACGCGCTCGCCGAGGAACAGGAACTCCTTGGCGAAGCGCGGTCCCATCTGCCACGGGTGCGCGAAGTACTCGACGCCCGGGATCCCCATGCGCACGACCGGGTCGGCGAAGAAGGCGTCGTCGCTGGCGACCACGAGGTCGCAGCACCACGCCAGCATCAGCCCGCCGGCGATGCACGCGCCCTGCACCTTGGCGATGGTCGGCTTGGGGATCTCGCGCCAGCGCCGGCACATGCCGACGTAGACCTCGGACTCGCGCGCGTAGCGGCTGGCGCCGCCGTCCTTGCCGACGTGGTCCCACCACAGCGTCGCCTTGCGCGGGTAGCTCACGTCGATGTCGCGGCCGGGGCTGCCGATGTCGTGACCGGCGGAGAAGTGCTTGCCGGCACCCTCGAGCACGATCACCTTGACGTCGTCGTCCTCGACCGCGGCGTAGAACGCGACGTCGAGCGCGTACGTCATCTTGCTGTTCTGCGCGTTGCTGAACTCCGGGCGGTCCATCGTGACGACGGCGACCGCACCGCGCTTGTCGTAGCGGACCGGGAAGTCCGGTCCGGGCTCGGGCAGGGCGGTCATCGGGCCTCCAGGAGGGTGCGCGCGACGTCGGCTCGGTGGTCGGTCGCCGAACCCCAGTCGGCGGCCAGCGCCCACGCGCGCTTGGCGAACAGGTGCAGGTCGTACTCCACGGTGTAGCCCATGGCGCCGTGCGCCTGGATGCAGGTGCCGGCCGTGCGCACCGCGGCGTCGGACGCGAGCGTCTTGGCGAGCGCGACGTACAGCGCGCTGTCCGGCTCGTCGTCGACGAGCGACTGCGCGGCGCGCAGCACGGCCGGCGAGGCGAACTCGACCGCGACGAGCGCGTCGGCCAGCGGGTGCTGCACGGCCTGGAAGCTGCCGACCGGGACGCCGAACTGTGTCCGGCCCTTCACGTACTCGACCGTCATGGCGAGCATCCGGTGCGAGAGGCCGACGAGGAAGGCGGCGGTGCCGACTGCCCCGCAGTGCACGGCCCGACGTATCTCGGCAGGGTCGACGTCGACCGCCGCCCCCGTTCCGGTGACGCGCCCGGCCGCGCGCGAGCCGTCGACGGTGTCGACCGGCGTCACCTCGGCATCGGCGCGCGGCAGCAGGCGCACACCGGAGCCGTCCAGCTGGAGGAACCCGTCGGCGGTCTGCGCGTAGGGCACGACGTCGCGGCGCTGCACCGCGATGCGCAACGCCCCGTCCACGAGCCCCTTGGGCAGTGCGCCTGCGGCCGCCAGCAGCGGGGCGGCGACGGCGCTGGTCTCGACCAGGGGACCCGGTACGCCCGCGCGACCGGCCTCCTCGAGCGCGGCGACGGCGGCGACGTCGTCGAGCCCGAGCCCGCCGTCGCTCTCGGGCACGAGCACGCCCGGCACGCCGAAGCCGCCGAGCGCCTGCCACAGCGACTGCACGGCGGCGTCGTCGCCGCCCGGCCACGCGGCGCGGACGGTCGCCGGCGGGCACGCACCGTCGAGCAGCTCGCGCAGCCCGTCGCGCAGGTCGACCGCTGCCTCGGACAACCCGAAGTGCATCAGGCCCGCCCGGCGCGGGGGAGGCCGAGCACCCGCTCGGCGACGATGCCGCGCTGCACCTCGTTGGTGCCGGCGTAGATCGGGCCGGCGAGCGAGAACTGGAAACCGCGCGACCACGGGCCGTCGAGCTCGGCATCGGGGCCGAGCAGGTCGAGCGCGGCCTGGTGCAGGCGCACGTCGAGCTCGCTCCAGAACAGCTTGTTCAGGCTCGACTCGCCCGTGCGCGCGGTGCCGGCGGCCGTGTTCGTCACCTGCTGCAGCGTGAACAGCCGGTACGCCTCCGCGTCCATCCACGCCTGCACCACGCGGTCCCGCAGCTCGCCGGTCATCCGCTCGGGGTGCGCGCGGGCGAGCTCCAGCAGCCGGTCCGCGGCGGCGGTGTACCGGCCCGGGGAACGCAGCGTGAGGCCGCGCTCCGAGCCGGTGGTGGCCATAGCGACCTTCCACCCCTCGCCGACGCCGCCGAGCACGGCGTCGTCGGGGACGAAGACGTCGTCGAGGTAGACCTCGGCGAAGCCCTCGTCGCCGTCGAGCCGGGCGAACCCGCGCACGGTGACGCCGTCGGCGTCGAGCGGGACGAGGAAGTAGGTCAGCCCGCGGTGGCGGGTGGACTCGGGGTCGCTGCGGAACAGGCCGAACAGATGCGTGCAGAACGCGCCCCGCGTCGTCCACGTCTTCTGACCGGTCAGCCGCCAGCCGCCCGCCTGCTCGTCGCGCTCGGCCCGGCTGGTGAGCGCGGCGAGGTCGCTACCCGCGCCGGGCTCCGACCAGCCCTGGCACCACAGGTCCTCGGCGGCCGCCATGCGCGGGAGCAGGCGGTCCTGCTGCTCCTGCGTGCCGAAGGCGAACAGCGTCGGCGCCAGCAGGAAGATGCCGTTCTGCGTAACGCGCTGCGGCGCGCCGGCCCGGTAGTACTCCTCCTCGAACGCGAGCCACTGCCAGACCGACGCGCCGCGCCCGCCGTACTGCTCGGGCCACGACACGACGGCCCACCGGGCGTCGTACAGGCGCCTCTCCCACTCGAGGTGGAGCGCGAAGCCCGCCCGCGTGTCACCGGACGGGAGCGGCTCGCGGGGGACGTGCTCGGCGAGCCAGCTGCGGGCCTGTTCGCGGAACGCCTGCTCGGCCGGCGTCTCCTTCAGGTCCACGACGGCACGCTACCGAGCAAGCGCTTGGCTGGCAACGCCGGTCAGGACCGCTCCAGGCCGTGGAGGAAGAGCTTCAGGTAGTCCTCGGCGAGCTGGGCATGCCCGTAGCCGCGGGTCGGCTTGAACCAGCGGGCGGTCTGCCACAGCCCGTCGCGCAGCAGCGGGTAGACGACCTTCACCGGGACGTCGTCGCGGAAGGTGCCGTCGGCCTGCCCCTGTTCCAGCACCGAGACCCACGCCGATCGCACGGCGCGCACCGACTGCTCGACGTACGCGTGGCCGTCGGACGCCCGCAGGCGGTGGCCGTCGTTCTGGTAGATCTCCGTGGCCCGCGGGTGGTCCGCCACCGTGAGCAGGCTGGCGAGCACCAGGCCCCGCAGGCGCTCGGCGGCACCCGTCTCGCGCTGCAGCACCTCGTCGTACCGGGTGCGCAGGTCGCGCAGGAACCCGGAGACGACGGCGTCGACGATCTCGTCCTTCGACGCGAAGTGGTGGTACAGGCTCCCCGACAGGATGCCCACCGCATCGGCGATCTCGCGCACCGTCGTGGCGGCGACGCCCTGGCGTGCGAACAGGTTCGCCGCCTCGTCGAGGATGAGCGCGCGACGGTCTCGGACAGACGGCACGAGCGGCTCCCGACCGGCGTTGACGACGTTTCGCGCCGGAGCATACGTTCCGACCAAGCGCTTGCTACCGGACGGAGCCTCGTGCCAGCCCCTTCGACCCTCCCGGGAGTGCTGCGCGCTGCCGCCGAGGCGGCTCCGCACACGGAGGCGCTGGTGGCGGGCGACGTGCGGCTGACCTTCGCCGGGCTCCGCGACCGGGTCCTCGCCTTCTCGCGGGCCGCGCTGGCCGACGGCGTCCGACCCGGCGACCGGGTGGCCGTGTGGGCACCGAACACCGACCGGTGGGCAGTCGCCGCCCTCGGGCTGGTGTCCGTCGGTGCGGTGCTCGTACCGGTCAACACCCGCTACAGGGGCGA
The DNA here is from genome assembly GCA_046565705.1 of Actinomycetes bacterium. Lineage (GTDB taxonomy): Bacteria > Actinomycetota > Actinomycetes > Mycobacteriales > SCTD01 > DATLGD01. The sequence goes on along the minus strand of JBKHYE010000143.1, from coordinate 7,218 downwards.
GGAGGCGCACGACGTGCTCGCCCGCACGGGCGCGTCTCTGCTCGTCGTCGACGACGGATTCCTGGGCGCCGGGCGGATCGGGATGCTCGAGGCCCAGCCTTCGCTGCCGGAGCTGCGCACGGTGCTGCGCGCCGACGACGACCAGCAGTGGGAGCAGTTCCTCGCCCGCGGCGAGGACGTCGACGCCGACCAGGCGGAGCGCGCGGCCGACGCCGTCCGGCCCACCGACGTCTGCGACGTCATCTTCACCTCCGGCACGACCGGACGCCCCAAGGGCGTGATGGTCACCCACGAGCAGAGCGTGCGGACGTTCGCCACGTGGGCGCACACGGTTGGGCTGCGCGAGGGTGACCGGATGCTCGTCGTGGCGCCGTTCTTCCACACCTTCGGCTACAAGGCTGGGTTGCTCGCCTGCCTGCTGCAGCGCGCGACGGCCGTGCCGGTGCCGGTGCTCGACGTCGACGCGGTGCTCGCGCTCGTCGCCCGTGAGCGCATCTCGGTGGTGCCGGGTCCGCCGACGCTGTACGCGACGATCCTCGAGCACCCGGCCCGGGAGCAGCACGACCTGTCCTCGCTGCGGCTGGCCGTGACCGGAGCCTCGGTGGTTCCGGCCGAGCTGATCAGCCGGATGCGCGACGAGCTCGGCTTCGACACCGTGCTTACCGCCTACGGGCTCACCGAGTGCACCGGCTACGCCACCGGCTGCCGGCCGGGGGACCCGGATGACGTCGTCAGCCTGACAAGCGGGCGGGCCATCGACGGCGTGGAGGTGCGCGTCGTCGACGAGAACGGCGCAGACCCCCCGACCGGCGAGCCGGGCGAGGTCGTGGTCCGCGGGTTCAACGTCATGGTCGGCTACTGGCAGGACGAGGCGGCGACCGCGGAGGCGGTGGACGCCGACGGCTGGCTGCACACCGGTGACGTCGGCGTCCTCGACGCGGCCGGCAACCTTCGCATCACCGATCGGATCAAGGACATGTACGTCGTCGGCGGGTTCAACGCCTACCCGGCGGAGGTCGAGCAGGTGCTCGTCCGGCACGAGGCGGTCTCGGAGGCCGCGGTCTTCGGCGTGCCCGACGAGCGGCTCGGCGAGGTCGGCCGCGCGCTCGTCGTGCCGCGTTCCGGCGCTACGCCGGACCCCGACGAGCTGATCGCGTTCTGCAAGGAGCGGCTGGCCGGGTTCAAGGTTCCGCGTTCCGTGGCGGTGGTCGACTCCCTCCCGCGGAACGCGACGGGAAAGGTCGACAAGAAGCTGCTGCGCGAGGAGGCTCGGCGATGACGCCCAGAGAGACGGTGCGCGCGTTCATGGCGGCCGCGGCGCAGCGGGACTACGACACCGCACTGCCGCTGCTGGCCGAGGACGTCGAGTACCAGAACATGCCGCTGCCGCCGGTGCACGGCCGTCAGGCGGTGCGGGACACGCTCGAGGCGCTGCTCGGCATGTGCACCCGTGCCGAGTGGATCACCCACCGCGAGCTCGCCGACGGCGAAGCGGTGATGAACGAGCGCACCGACCGGTTCGAGCTGCACGGCCGCTGGGTCGACCTGCCGGTGGCCGGCGTCTTCGTCGTGCGCGACGGCGTCATCACGCTGTGGCGCGACTACTTCGACCTGCCCACCATCATGCGCGCGATGGAAGTGGACGAGTAGTCGGCGGCTGCTCCCAGTACACCTCGACCCGCCAGCCGTCCGGGTCGACGCACTTGAACGAGACCAGGCCGGGTTCGTCGTCCCGCTCGACGATCTCGACGCCCGAGCGCTCCATCCGTGCGAGGAGCGCCCGCACCGCTGCGGCGTCGTCCACCCCGAAGCCCAGATGGAGGAACGGGACCGCCGGCGGCACTGACGACACCGGGTGCAGCGCGAGGTCGAAGCCGTCCGCGTCGCGCACGATCGTCGTCCCGTCCGGGTACGTCGTCGCGGTCGCCGGGTCGAAGCCGAACCATGTCGCGCAGAAGCGCAGGCTCGTCTCGCTGTCGCGCACGGGGAGCCCGAGATGTCGCAGGTGCACCGCCTGGGTGTACCGCGCGCGGTCGGTGCCCAGCAAGATGTTCTGCGGAGTCGTCGGTGCCCGGCTCCGGACGTGGGACTCTGGCGGAGCACCCGGTCGTGTCGGACCGGGGCCGGTCATCGGTGAGCGCCTCGGAGTGCCGCCTGCACGCGGGCCGCCGTGCTCCGCCAGGTCAGGACGCCCCCGATGAACGAAGGCCCGCTCTCGACCGCGCTGCGGGAGTACGTCGACCGCGTCGTCAACCGCCGCGACGTCACGGGGGTGGACGACCTCGTGTCGCCGGCCTACAGGGGCAGCGGCTCCGGGTGGCCCGAGGACCGGACGGCCCTGCGCGCCTTCTACGAGATGCAGTACCGCGACCGCCCCGACTGGCACATCGACCTGCAGGAGACGTGTGAGGTCGGCCCCAGCGTCGTGGCGCGGGCGCTCGCCGGCGGGACCGTGTCGGTCGACGGGCAGCGCCGTCGACGACGGGTCGAGTGGCTGACCCACTACCGCTTCGAGGACGGCCGGATCTGCGCGACGAACGTGCTCGACGTCGTCCAGCACGCCGACGCCGATTGACCCGCACGACCGGTGATCAACAGGAGCGCCACGCCGAGCCGGTGCCGCTCCTGCCGGCGTGGCGTTCCTGTTGATCACCAGAGAGGTAGGGCGGGGCGGGGCGAGGCGGGGCGGGGCGGGGCGCCGGGGGCGCAGGTGCCGAGGCGCCCGGTCAGGTCTTGCCGAAGTCCTCGCGGACCTCGTCGGCGACGCCGAGCAGGTTGAGCTCGAAGGTCCAGCTCTGCTCGATGCGGTAGCTGTTGTGGACGTCCCAGGGGTCGATCGCGTTGAGCGACTCCTTGGCCATCCGGATGACGCGCGGGTCCTTGGCCGCGATGGTGCGCGCGACCTCGAGCGCGGCGTCGCGCAGCAGCTCGCGGGGGACGACGCGCAGCACCGAGCCGAAGGCGTGCAGCTCCTCGGCCGTGGCCGTGGCCGACGTGTAGACCATCGCGCGGGCCTTGTGCAGCGGCACCATCCGCGACAGGTGCGTGGCGGCACCGAGCGCGCCGCGATCCACCTCGGGAAGCCCGAACGTCGCGTCGTCGGAGGCGAGAACGACGTCGCTGTTGCCCGCGAGCCCGATCCCGCCGCCGAGGCAGAACCCCTGCACCGCGGTGACGACCGGCACGGCGCACTCGTAGACGGCGCCGAACGCGGCGTGGCAACCGCGGTTCGCACCGACCAGCGCGGTCTTGCCCGGGTCGCGCTGGAACTCCTTGATGTCGACGCCGGCGTTGAACCCGCGCCCCTCGGCCCGCAGGACGACCACGCGCGTCGTCTCGTCGCGTCCGGCCGACGTGACGGCGTCCGCGAGGTCAAACCAGCCCTGCACCGGCAGCGCGTTGACCGGCGGGTGGTCGACGACGACCTCGACCACGCCGTCGTCGTGCCGCGTCGTCTCGATCACGGGTCGCTCCTCACGGGTGCTGGCTGCTGACGGACACGACCTCGCCGGTCATGTAGGAGGAGTAGTCGCTGGCGAGGAAGACGATGACGTTCGCGACCTCCCACGGCTCGGCCGGCCGGCCGAACGCCTCCTTGGCGGCGAGCTCGGCGAGCAGCTCGTCGGTGGTCACCTTGGCGAGGAAGGGGTGCATCGCCAGCGACGGCGACACGGCGTTCACGCGCACGCCGTACGGCGCCGCCTCGACGCCGGCGGTGCGGGTGAGCGCCATGACGCCGGCCTTGGCTGCTGCGTAGTGCGCCTGGCCCTGCTGCGCGCGCCAGCCGATGACACTGGCGTTGTTGACGATGACGCCGGAGCCCTGGTCGCGCATCAGGCGCAGCGCGGCCCGGGTGCAGCGGAACGTCCCGGTGAGCGTCACGTCGAGGACGCGCGACCACTGCTCGTCGGTCATGTCGACGAGGTCAGCCGTGCCGCCGAGACCGGCGTTGTTGACCAGCACGTCGACGCGGCCGTGCTCGCGCACCACGGCGTCGAACAGCGCCTGCACCTGCTCCTCGACGGTGACGTCGCACGGCACCGCGAGCGGTCGCGACCCGACCAGCCCCGTCAGCGCGTCGGCGGCCTCGCCGAGCCGGCGCTCGTGCCAGTCCGAGACGACGACGGTGGCGCCCTCCTCGACCGCGCGGCGCGCCGTGGCGGACCCGATGCCGGTGCCGGCCGCCGCGGTGACAACGACGACCTTGCCGGCCAGCAGGCCGTGGCCGGGGACGTACGGCGGGACGTCAGGCATCGGCGCCACCGCCGTCGGGACGTCCGCCTCCGTCGGCGGCACCGGTGTGCCAGGACGCGGACGCAGGGGGGAAGGGGGAGGCGGTCGAGAGTCGGGTGAGCACCTCGGTCGCCTCGCGCACGATCCGGTCCATGAGCTCGGCGCACGACGGCAGGTCGTCGATCAGACCGACGACCTGTCCGGACGCCATGACGCCGAGGTCGGGCCGGCCGTCGACCATGGCCGACTTGAGCAGCATCGGCGTGTTCGCCGCCATGAGCACCTGCGTCCACGTCAGCTCGCTCGAGCGCTTCATGGCCAGGCCCTCACGCACCATGTCCGGCAGCCGGGTGCCGCTGAGCCGGCGGTAGGCGAGCGCCGCTCGTGCCGACCGCGCCAGGGCCTTCGGTGCGCTGCCGCTCTCGAGCGCCTCCACGAGGTCGGTTCGCAGCACGCGGTGCGGCATGCCGTCGACCTGCCGGCTGACCACCGTGCCGTCGACCCCCGACGACAGGTAGACCTGCTTCACCTCGTCGCTGACGGCGCTGTCGCTGGTGAGCAGGAACCGGGTGCCCATCGCGATGCCCTCGGCGCCGTAGGCGAGGGCGGCCACCAGGCCGCGCCCGTCGAAGAAGCCGCCCGCCGCGATCACCGGGATGTCAACGGCGTCGACCACCTGCGGCAGCAGCACGGTGGTCGGCACGGCGCCGGTGTGCCCGCCGCCCTCGCCGCCCTGCACGATGACGGCGTCGGCTCCCCAGGCGGCGACCTTCTCGGCGTGCCGGCGTGCGCCGATCGACGGCACGACGACCATCCCGGCGTCCTTGCAGCGCGCGATGAGCTCCTGCTTCGGGGCGAGCGCGAACGAGGCCACCCGGACGCCCTCGCGGGCGAGCAGGTCGATGCGCTTCGCCGCGTCGGGGGCGTCGGCGCGCAGGTTCACGCCGAACGGCTCGCTCGTGCGCTCCTTGGTCTCCGCGATCGCCGTCTCGAGCTCCTCGTACGACATGGTCGCGGAGGCGAGGATGCCGAGGCCGCCGGCGTTCGCCGTCGCCGATGTCAGCCGCGGGCCGGAGACCCAGCCCATGCCGGTCTGCACGACCGGGTACCGCACGCTGAACAGCTCGGTGGCGCGGGTGCGCAGCGCCGGGTGCACCTCCGTCATGCCGGCGGCACCTCCTTGTCGCGCAGGCTCTTCGGGTCGAGCACCTCGCGGATCAGGCGCAGCTCCTCGTCGGTGGGCAGCCGCGTCGTGTCGACGTCGTCGGCGTGCAGCGGGAAGCCGGTCGCTGCCTGGACCTCGTCCACGGTGACGCCGGGGTGCACGGACACGAGACGCATCGTGCCGTCCGGGCCGCCGAGGTCGAGCACCGCCAGGTCGGTGACCACGCGACGGAGGTCGTGGAAGCGACCCGCCTCACCGGTCGCGCGGTCGGTGCCGACGCCGGAGACCATGTCGACGCGCTCGACGAACACGCGCGGCGAGTGCTTCGGCACCCAGTAGCTCGTGGCGTGGCACACCGTGTTGCCCGGCGCGCCGCGCACGCCGAGCAGCTGGCGGGTCGGCCGGTCGAAGTCGCCGATGCAGCTGATGTTCTGGTTGCCGAACCGGTCGACCTGGCTGGCGCCCATCATCACGTGCCGCCGACCGGTCCACACGAGGTCGAAGATCGACCGGAAGGGCACGTGCGCCTCGACGACCGACGGCGGCGGCGCACCGAGCGCCCATGCGCCGGCGACGAACGAGGCCTCGCCGTCGGTCAGCAGCAGGTCGGGCTCGAACGTCTCGCGCGCCAGCCGCGCGCCCAGCGACGGCACCAGCGCCATCGGACTCACCAGCACCTCGCCGTCGCCGCGGAACACCTCGGCGCAGGCGACGGCGCAGACCTCCGCGCGCGTCACGTCGCTCATGCCGCCACCCGCTCGCGCACGGCCGCCTGGTAGGCCGCCTCGTCGCCGTCGAGGTAGGTCGCGCGGAACCGCTCCCACGCCTCGGGGTCCTTCGCCGCGGTGGCGTACTCCTTCTGGAACGCCTCGTCACGGTCGTAGTCGGGGACGCACGAGGTGAAGTGCGCGCCGTTCGGCGCCTCGACGACGCCGTGCACCATCCAGCGCGCGATGCGGCGGCGGGCGAGGTCCGCCTCGCCGAGCTCCTCGGTGCTCACGATGCGCTCGCAGGAGACGTAGGCCTTGTCAGCCGCCGCGCAGTAGAGGTCGTCGAAGTACAGGTCGGGCCCGAGATACGCCGCGTTGCCGCGGGCGTCGGCGCGGTTGAGGTGCACGAACGCGGCGTCGAGGTGCAGCGCCGGCACGGCGAGCAGCTCCTCGCCGCCGTCGTAAGGGGAGCGGACGGTGCGCAGGTCCGGGTTCACCCGGACGACGTCGGAGCCCAGGCCCGCCCGCGTCGGCAGGAACGGCAGCCGCGAGGCGGCGGCGTACAGGCCCCACTGCACCATGCCCTCGTCCCACTCGACCGCCTGCAGCGCGCCGGCGGTGCGAGCGGCCTGGAAGTGCGGCTCGAGCGGGATCGAGTCGAGCGAGACGAAGCCGTACACCAGCTTCTTCACCTTCCCGGCGGCGCACAGCAGCCCGACGTCGGGGCCGCCGTACGAGACGACCGTCAGGTCGGTGACGTCGGAGCGCAGCAGCGCGCGCACGAGCGACATCGGCTTGCGCCGCGAGCCCCAGCCGCCGATCCCGAGCGTCATCCCGGAGCGCAGCTCGGCGACGACCTCCTCGTGCGTCATGCGCTTGTCAGGCACCGACCGTCTCCTCCTCGTGCGCCCGGGCGAACGCCTGGCGCCGCAGCGTGCGCGGGTCGTGCAGCAGCGCCGTCGTCCACGCCCGCTTGAAGTACAGGTGCGCGTCGTGCTCCCAGGTGAAGCCGATGCCGCCGTGCAGCTGGATCGTCTCGCCGGCGACGGCCGTGAACGCGTCCGCCGCGGTGGCGAGCGCTAGTAGTGCGGCGACCTCGAGGTCGGGGCC
>JBKHYE010000142.1:0-13610 GCA_046565705.1 Actinomycetes bacterium | reverse complement strand
GCTGCCGTGGAGGCGCCCGTCGTCGACCCCGTCGCCGAGCCGGTCGTCGACGGCGTCGCCGCGCCCGCCGCGTCGGCCAAGAACACGGCGCGGCGCAAGGTCGTCGTCATCCCGGACCGCGGCCGCTTCCACACCGCGGACTGCCGCTTCGTGCGCGATGCCCTCGGCACCGAGGAGCTCAGCCGCACCGCGGCGACCAAGCAGGGCTACCTGCCGTGCGGGGTCTGCAAGCCCTAGCGACCGCACACGCGACGAGGCCGCCGTCCCCGTCGGGACGGCGGCCTCGGTGCGTCGCGGGCCTCTGGGGGGATCAGGTGCCGGCGACGATCCGCTCGCGCAGGTGCTCCGAGCGGAACGGGTCACGCGGCGGAGGCACCGGCAGCGACCCCTGCTGGCCCAGGGTCACGCCGGCCAGCGCGAGCACCCGCGCCAGCAGCCCCTCCGTCGTCTGGCCCGCCGCGGCTCCACGAGCGGTGACCATGACGCGGTAGATGGTGATGTAGTGCTTGCTCGGGGTGTCGTAGCACCAGTCGACCGAGCCCCAGTGCTCGCTGCTCCCGTGCGTCCCGAGCACTCCGTCCCACGGGCCGGACCACACCTGGATGCCGGCCGGGCCGGCCGAGAAGCAGCCGCCGTGGGCGACGTCGCCGCGCTCGGCGGCGCGCAGCAGGTCCCGCGCCTGCTTGTCGGGCAGCACGAGAGCCGGGCGCACCTGGCTCGCGACCGCAGCCTTGGCGCCGGGTCGGGTGAGCCGGAAGCTGCGGTGTACGGGCGTCGGGTCGAGCTCGACGGCGTGCACGGTCATGGATCCTCCTCGGCCACCCGGGCGGCTGCTCCGGACGGAGCAACTGGGCTTGGCACGTAGACCATCGGCGGCCGATAGCCCGCTCTGACGGCTCCGTCCGGGTGAACCGGCACCGGGGGTGCCGTTGCGCCGACGTGTGCAGTCGGGAGCAACCCGGACACACGGTGCGGTGCGCTGGGCCGGACGACCCCGCCCGTCCGGATCAGGTCCCGGCCGCGCGCAGCCAGAACCGCAGACCGAGCTCGGCGTCCTCGTGCGGCAGCACGTCGGCCGACGGCGGTCCCTCGACCACGCTGACGGCCAGCACCTCCTCGCCGAGCCGACCGGCACCCTCCCGCAGCGCCTGGGACAGCTCGTCGCTCGTCGGCGCCTGCCACCACAGCTCGATGCGGTCGCTGACGTCGAGGCCGCTGCTCTTTCGCGCCTCCTGCACCAGCCGCACCGCTTCGCGCACGAGCCCGGCACGACGCAGCTCGGGCGTGATCTCGAGGTCGAGCGCCACCGTCTCGCCGTGCGCGGTGGAGACCGCCCACCCGGAGCGCGGCGTCTCGGTGACGACGACGTCGTCCGGGCCGAGCTCGACCCGCTCGCCGTCGACGTCGATCGCCGCCGTCCCATCGCGCAGCGCCGCGGCGAGCGCGGCGGCGTCGGCCGCAGCGATCGCCTTCGCGACGTCCTGCACCCGCTTGCCGTACCGGCGCCCGAGTGACCGGAAGTTGGCCTTGACGGTCACGTCGACGAGGTCGCCGGCGCCCGACAGCGGCTCGAGCGCGCCGACGTTTAGCTCCGCCGCGATGAGGTCGCGCAGCTCCTGCGGCAGTCGGTCCCAGCCGCCCGCCGACACCAGCGCGCGGCCCAGCGGCTGCCGGGTGCGCACCTTCGACTCCGCGCGGGCGGCCCGGCCGAGGTCGACCAGCCGCCGAGCCAGCCCGACCTGGTCGTGCAGGCCGGCGTCCACGAGCGAGCCGTCGCCCTCGGGCCACGCGGCGAGGTGGACGGAGTCGGGCAGGCCGTCGTGGCCGGCGAACAGGGCGTCCCACACCTCGTCGGTGACGAACGGCGTGAACGGGGCGAGCAGCAGCGTCGCCACGTGCAGGCACTCGTGCAGCGTGGCGAGGGCGGCGGGGTCGCCCTCCCAGAACCGGCGCCGTGAGGTGCGGACGTACCAGTTCGACAGGTCGTCCACGAGCGTGGCGAGCCGGCGGCCGGCGCGTGCCGAGTCGAAGTCCTCGAGCGCGGCGGTGACCTCGCGCGCCGCGTCGTGCGCCTGGGACAGCGCCCACCGGTCCAGTGGCGGCCGGTCGGCCGGCGACGGGACGTCGGCCGGGGCCCAGCGGTTGACCGTCGCGTACAGCGAGTGGAAGGAGGCGGTGTTCCAGTAGGTCAGCAGGACCTTGCGGACGACCTCCTCGACCTGCTCGTGCCCGACCCGCCGGTTCTGCCACGGTGAGCCGCCGGCGAGCATCAGCCACCGCAGGGCGTCGGCGCCGTGCGCCTCCATCAGCTCGAACGGGTCGAGCACGTTGCCCAGGTGCTTGCTCATCTTGCGGCCGTCCTTGTCGAGCAGGAGGCCGAGGCACAGCACCGTCTCGTAGGGCGACCGGTCGAACACGAGCGTGCCGACCGCCATGAGCGAGTAGAACCAGCCGCGGGTCTGGTCGAGCGCCTCGCAGATGTACTGCGCCGGGTAGATCAGCTCCTCGCCCGAGTGCGGGTAGCCGACCTGCGCGAACGGCATCGCGCCGGAGTCGTACCAGACGTCGATGACCTCGGGAACCCGCCGGCTCTCGGCACCGCACTGACGGCACGGCACCACGACGTCGTCCACGTGCGGGCGGTGCGGGTCGAGCGCGGACAGGTCCTGCCCGGCGAGCTCGCCGAGCTCGGCCAGGCTCCCGACGCACAGCCAGTGAGAGGCGTCCGCGGTGCAGCGCCAGACCGGCAGCGGCGTGCCCCAGTACCGGTTGCGCGACAACGCCCAGTCGACGTTGTTGCGCAGCCACTCGCCGTACCGGCCGTGCTTGATGGTCTCCGGGTACCAGGTGGTGCGCTCGTTCTCCTCGAGCAGCCGGTCCTTGATCGCCGTCGTGCGGATGTACCAGGACGGCAGGGCGTAGTAGATGAGCGTGGTGTCGCAGCGCCAGCAGTGCGGGTAGGCGTGCGAGTACGGCAGATGCCGGAACAGCAGCCCGCGGGCGTCGAGGTCGCGCACCAGGTCGTCGTCGGCGGTCTTGAAGAACTGGCCGCCCACCAGCGCGACGTCGTCGGCGAACCGGCCGTCGGGCCGCACCGGGTTCACGACGGGCAGCCCGTAGCGCCGGCCCACTGCGAGGTCGTCGGCGCCGAACGCCGGTGCCTGGTGCACGAGCCCGCTGCCGTCGTCGGTCGTGACGTAGGTGTCGGTGACGACGTAGTGCGCGTCCGGCTGGCCCTCGCCGCCGATGTGGACGAGGTCGAACGGACGGCGGTAGTGCGTGCGCTCCAGGGTCCGGCCGGGGAAGCGCTCGAGCACCTCGGCGTCCTCGCCGAGCACGGCCTCCAACAGCGGCTCGGCGACCACGAGCACCTCGTCATCGACCCGCGCCGCGACGTAGTTGACGTCCGGGTGCACCGCGACGGCGGTGTTGCTGACCAGCGTCCACGGCGTCGTCGTCCACACCAGCAGCGCGGCGCCGTGCTCGGCGAGCGGTCCCTCCGTCACGGGGAACCGGACGTAGACCGACGGGTCGACGATGTCGCGGTACGCCCCCGGCTGGCCGAGCTCGTGGTCCGACAGCGCCGTCCCGCAGCGGGGGCACCACGGCGCGACCCGGAAGTCCTCGACGAGCAGACCCTTGTCGGCGATCTGCTTGATCGACCACCACACGCTCTCGACGTAGGCGGAGTCCATCGTCCGGTAGGCCGCGTCCATGTCGACCCAGTAGCCCATGCGGACCGTCATGCGCTCGAACTCGTCGACGTGCCGGAGCACGCTCTCGCGGCACCTGGCGTTGAACTCCGCGATGCCGTAGGCCTCGATGTCGCCCTTGCCGGAGAAGCCGAGCTCCTTCTCGACGGCGAGCTCGACCGGCAGCCCGTGGCAGTCCCAGCCGGCCCGTCGCGGGACGCGGCGCCCCTGCATGGTCTTGAACCGGGGGAACAGGTCCTTGAAGACGCGGGCCTCGACGTGGTGCGTGCCGGGCTTGCCGTTGGCGGTCGGCGGACCCTCGTAGAACATCCACAGGTCGCCGTCGGCGGTCTGCTCGAGGCTGCGCTCGAACACCCGCTCGTGCTGCCAGCGGGCGAGCACCGCGCGCTCGAGCCCGGGCAGGTCGACCGAGGCCGGGAGCTGGCGCAAGGGGCGCGTGGTCATGGCGGTTCCTCCGACGGTCGGCTCTCGACTGACGGAGGGACGAGGAGTGCGCTCCCCGCGGTACCACCCTCCTTGGGACGGCTCAGGGCCGTCCCCGCTCTGGTCGTGCGGTGCCGCTCAGGGGGTGATCTTCACGCCGTGCACGCCTCCGGGCTCACACCGTCCCCGGCTCGCTGCGGGCTGCGTCCGTCGCTACTCGTCCCCGTCGTCGCGGCGGCGCAGATCCTAGCGGCGGAGTGGCGCGCTAGGGATATCGTCATCGGGCACGTATCCTCGCGGGCGGTTTGATCATGCTGGGACAGGTCGACCTGCCGGAGGGGCGACATGGCACGGGGCGGTGCGAAGAGCAAGCCCTTGCACGAGCGTCTGCTCGGCAGCGTGCGCAAGGGACTGTCGTCCGGCAAGACGACGCGCGGCGCCGGCACGGCCGCGCCCGTGCCGGTGCGGCCGCCCGCCGGCGCCAAGGATCCGACCCGGGCACGGGCCGAGACCGTCACGCGGGCGCCGGCGCAGCGGTCAGCGAGCACCAGCGCCGCGGCTGCGAAGACGACCCGCGCACCCGCCAAGGCGGTCGGTGCGGGCGGTAGGACGTCCGCCGATGCGTCGGCGACGACACCCAAGAGCCCGGCCAGGAGCGCGGCCAGGAGCGCGGCCAAGGCGGGCGTCAAGGCGGTCGTGAAGGCACCGGTCAAGACGGCGAAGGCGGTGGCCAAGGCTCCGGGGAAGACGGCGAAGGCGGCGAAGGCGTCGGCCAAGGCGCCCGCGAAGGCGGCGAAGACGGCGACGAAGGCCCCCGCGAAGCGGGCGGCGAAGGCGCCGACGACGAGCGCGAAGACCGTCGCGTCGAAGGCAGCGACGAAGACGGCGACGGCCACGAAGCGGCCCGCGAAGGCGGTCACCACGACCGCGAAGGCGGCCGGCCGGGCGACCTCCTCCGCTGGGGGCAAGGCGACGGCGAAGAGCCCGGCGAAGGGCCCTGCCAAGAGCCCTGCCAAGAGCCCGGCCGCCCCCCACGCACCGGCCAGGAGGGCGGCCAAGGTCGCCCCGAAGGCGCCCGCGAAGACGGCTGCCGAGCAGACCGCCAAGACCGCCGCGAAGGCGGGCGGCAAGGCACCCGCGAAGGCGCCCGCAACGGGTCGGCCCAAGGCGCCTGCCAAGACGCCCGCGACGCGCAGGGCCGAGGCGACGGCGAAGACCACCGCCAAGGGCGCCACCGCGCCCGCCAAGGCGCCCCCGAAGAAGGCAGATCGGGCTGCCGCGAAGACGCCGCCGGCGGCGCCGGCCAAGAGCGCGGCGAAGACCCCGGCGAAGGCTCCGGCGGAGACCCCGGCGAAGGCGCCCGCCACGGCGGCTTCGAAGAAGGCGCGTCCGGCGCCGGCTTCGCCCGACACGCCGGGCAAGGCGCCGAAGAGCGCGTCTGCGCCAGCGGCGAAGGCCGCGCCGGCACCGGAGGCGTCACCGCCGACGGCTCCGGCCGCCGAGACGAGCGCTGTCCCGGCTGCGCCCGCGCAGCGGACGCCGGACGAGCCGAAGCCCGCGACGGCGCCCGCGACCGCCGCCGCCAAGACCGCTGGCAAGGCGGCCGCCAAGACCGCCGGCAGGACCGCCGGCAAGACGGCGGGAGAGCCACGGCACTCCGGAGACGCGTCATGGACCAAGGCCGAGCTGCTCGAGGTCCGCGCCGAGCTCGAGCGGCAGGCCCGTGAGCTGCGCGGCGAGATCGTCGACGCCGAGAACGCCGCGGCGGCGATGAAGCGCGACCAGAGCAGCGAGGGCTCGGGCGACGAGGCCGACGCCGGCACCAAGACCTTCGAGCGCGAGCACGAGCTGTCGCTCGCGAACAACAGCCGTGACCTGCTGCTGCAGGTCGAGCGGGCACTGGCCCGGCTCGACGAGGGCACCTACGGCGCGTGCGAGAACTGCGGCAACCCGATCCCGAAGGCGCGGCTGCAGGCGTTCCCGAAGATGACGCTCTGCGTGGCCTGCAAGCAGCGCGAGGAGCGCCGCTGACCTCCGACGACGCGTCCGCCGGACCCCCGCACGACCCGACCGACCAGCCGCACCACCCCGCCGACGCCGGCCTGGACGCGGTCGCTCCGGCGGGCGCGGCGCAGCCCCGTCGGCTGCCCTTGCTCCTGGTCGTCGCGGTCACCGCGCTCGTGCTCGACGTCGTCACGAAGGTGCTCGCGGTGGCGCACCTCGAGGGCGAACGGCCGGTGGAGCTGCTCGACGGTCAGCTGCTGCTGCGCGTCAGCCGCAACCCCGGTGCGGCGTTCTCCTTCGCCGAGGGCGCGACGGTCCTGTTCACCGCTGTCGCGATCGTGGTCATCGTCGTCATCCTGCGGGTCTCCAGCCGGCTTCGCAGCCGTGGCTGGGCGGTCTCGCTGGGACTCATCCTCGGCGGCGCCGCGGGCAACCTCGTCGACCGCCTGCTCCGGTCGCCCGGCCCGGCTCGGGGCGCGGTCGTCGACTTCATCGACCTGGGCTGGTGGCCCAGCTTCAACATCGCGGACAGCGGGATCGTCGTCGGCGCGCTGCTCGCGGTGCTGCTGTCGCTGCGGGGCATCGAGATCGACGGCTCCCACCGCACCGAGCGGTCATGATGGAGGGGTGAGCCAGCGCCGGACCCTCCCCGTGCCCGAGGGTCTCGAGGGACTGCGGCTCGACGCTGCCTTGAGCCGGCTCCTCGGCCTGTCGCGGACCGCGGCGGCCGAGATCATCGCCGGCGGCGGGGCCACCCTCGACGGCCGGCCGGCCGGGAAGAGCGACCGCGTGCTCGCCGGCGCGGTGCTCGACGTCGAGCTGCCCTCGACCGACACCGCTCCTGCCGCGCCGCCGCAGGTCGTGCCGGGGCTGCGCGTGGTGCACGAGGACGACGACATCGTCGTGGTGGACAAGCCCGTCGGCGTGGCCGCCCACCCGAGCCCGGGCTGGCACAGCCCGACCGTCGTCGGCGGACTGGCTGCGGCGGGGCACCGCGTCAGCACCAGCGGCGCGGACGAGCGGCGCGGCATCGTGCACCGGCTCGACGTCGGGACAAGCGGTCTGATGGTCGTGGCCAAGAGTGAGCGCGCGTACACGGTGCTCAAGGACGCCTTCCGCACGCGCACCGTCGACAAGCGCTACCACGCGCTGGTGCAGGGCCACCCGGACCCGCTCGTCGGCACGGTCGATGCGCCGATCGACCGGCACCCCACCGCCGACTACAAGATGGCGGTGGTCACCGGCGGCCGCGACAGCATCACGCACTACGAGACGGTCGAGGCCTTCCGTGCCGCGACGCTGCTCGACATTCGGCTGGAGACCGGACGGACGCACCAGATCCGTGTGCACATGGCGGCGTTGCGGCACCCGTGCGTCGGCGACCTCACCTACGGCGCGGACCCGGTCCTCGCGGCGCGGCTCGGGCTCACGCGGCAGTGGCTGCACGCCGTCCGCCTCGGCTTCGACCACCCGGCCGACGGGCGCTGGGTCAGCTTCGAGACCACCTACCCCGACGACCTGCAGACGGCGCTCGACCGGGTGGCGGCCGCGTCGTGAAGCCGCCGGACCTGCGGGAGCTCGACCGCCGGCTCGTCCCGGAGGCGGCGCGCCGGCTCGCCGCCGTCGTCGCGACATCGGACCGTGCGGTGCGCCGGGGAGTCGCGACGGCACGCAGGGCCGCCGAGAGGGCGTCGCAGCAGGCGGTCCGGCTCAGCCGGCGCGCCGACGAGCGGCTGCCGTCGACCGGTCCCCTCTCGCATGTGCGGGCGCCGCAGCTGGCGCTGCTGCTCGTCGTCGTGCTCGTCAGCGGCACCTTCGCCGCCGTGCAGCTGGGCGGCGACGAGCCGTCCTCGCCGGCCCCGGGTGCCGGCGAGTCGCTCCTGCGCACCGCGACGCTCGGCGTGCCGGCGGGTGACGACGTCGAGCAGTACCTCGCGTCGACCGCGTCGCTGGTGCAGGAGCTGGCCCTGCGTCGCCCCGACGCCGAGTACCTGGCGCTCGTGAGCCTCGACGCGTACCTGCCCGTGGGTCAGCTGCCGGATCTCGTCGCGCCGACCAGGCTGCAGCGCGTCTACCTGCGGGCGCAGACGGCGGACGCGGAGCTCGTCGAGGTGCCGCTCGCGCAGGCGTCGGCGGCCACGGTGCTCCCGGCGCTGTGCGCCGCCACGGCGAGTCGCAAGGAGGCCGACGCCGACAACCTGCGCAAGCTCGCCGGCGCCCTGCCGGCCGGGACCCCGGAGCAGCAGCGGCAGCGCTCGGAGTACCTGGCGACGGCGGACACCTACGCCAAGGAGGCGGCCGCTTACAGCGGGCCGTGCGCGACGGCGTTCAGCGCGCTCGTCGAGGGCAGCGCCGCCGACCTCGCCGCGCTGCTCGAACGGCCCGGCGTGCGGGGCGTCGAGGCAGCCCCTGTCGGCATCACGGCGCTCGACGTGGACGTGCGACCGCTGCTGCCCGAGACCACCGGCACCGCCCCGACCGGGACGGAGCGGTGACCGACGTCCGCCTGGCCCGCCCACAGGACCGGCCGTCGCTCCACGCCCTGCGGCACGAGGTGTTCGTCCACGGACAGGGCGTGCCCGCCGAGATCGAGCAGGACGCCCACGACGAGACGGCGGAGCACGTCGTCGCGGTGGAGGACGGCCGGATCGTCGGCACCGGCCGGCTGATCGTGCGTCCGGACGCCACGGGGTCGGTCGGCCGGATGGCCGTCGCCGAGGACGTCCGTGGCCGGCAGGTCGGCGCGCGCCTGCTCCGGCGGCTCGAGGACCGCGCCGCCGAGCTGGGCCTGACCGCGATCGAGCTGCACGCGCAGCTGTCGGCGCGCGGGTTCTACGACCGCGCCGGCTACCTGCCGGTCAGCGACGTCTACGTCGAGGCGGGCATCGAGCACGTCACCATGCGCAAGGAGCTGCCGGTCGTCCGCGAGGTGGGCGACGACGACAGCGCGGCCCTGATCGCGCTCATCGGGGGCTGCTGGGCGGAGTACCCCGGCGTCGAGCTGCATGTCGACGCGGAGGAGCCGTGGCTGCGTGCGCCGGCGTCCGCCTACGCCCGGTGGAGCGGCCGGATGTGGGTCGTGGAGCTGGCCGGCGACCTCGTCGCGTGCTGCGGCGTGAAGCCGGCGGGAGACGATGCCGTCGAGCTCAAGTCGATGTACGTCGCCGCGCCTGCGCGGCGGCGGGGGCTGGCACGCCGGCTCGAGCAGCTCGTGCTCGAGGAGGCGCGGCGGCGCGGCGCGACCCGGGTCGTGCTGTGGTCCGACACCCGGTTCCGCGACGCGCACGCGACCTACGAGGCGCTCGGCTACCGCCGGCTGCCGGGGGAGCGCGACCTGCACGACATCTCGCAGTCGCGCGAGTACTCCTTCGAGAAGGTGCTGCCGCCGCTCACGTCGTGAGCAGCGGCACCAGCAGCTCGTCGTCGGTCAGCGCGCCGTGCTGCCCCGGCAGCCCCGAGAGCACCGACTCGGTCGAGCGGCGGACGACGGCGACGTCGGCGGTCGAGGCGATCGCCAGCACGTCGCCGATCCGCTCGCGCGCCACCGTGGTCACGTCCGGCCCGAACAGCCCGGCGGCCACGGCGTCGTCCCGGCTGCCGACCCACATCCGGTCGCCGAGCTCGGCCCGCCAGGCGGCCAGCACGTCGGCGGCCGCGCCCCGCCGGGCGTGCACGTGCCGCACGCGGGGCTCGCCCGCGAGCCCGACGACGCCGTCCTGCAGCACCCCCGAGGCGTCGAAGTCGACCCGGCCCTCCTCCGGCACGGTGACCATCCCGTGGTCCGCCGTCACGACCAGCCGGGCGTCGGGAGGAAGGCGCTCGGCGAGCGCCTCGGCGAAGCTGTCGACCATGTGCAGCTGGGCGAGCCAGGCGTCGGTCTCCGCACCGCGGACGTGGCCGATGAGGTCGAGCTCGGACAGGTAGCAGTAGACCAGGCTCCGGTTGCCGCGCTGCACCCCGTCGACGGCGTGCGCCAGCGAGTCCCCCCAGGTGTACGACCCGGCGAACCGCCCGCCGCGCAGCGCGGCCCGGGTGAGCCCCGAGTCCTCGAACTGCGCTGCGGTGGCCATGGTGACGCTGATGCCGGCGTCGGCGGCTCGCTCGAAGACGGTGGGCTGCGGCTGCGCCTGCTCGGGCGGCAGCCGCTGGCGCAGGTCCTCGCCGCCCCCGACGGGTCGCCACGCCAGCCAGTTGACCGCCTCGCCTACCTCCTCGACCCACGAGGAGTAGCCGGTGAACCCGTGCGCTCCCGGCGGCAGCCCGGTGCCGAGGGAGGTCAGGCTGGTGACCGTCGTCGAGGGGAACCCCGCGGTCAGCGGCCGACCCGGCAGCGACGTCAGGAACGGCGCGACGTCGCGGTGCCGTTGCAGCCCCTCCCAGCCCATGCCGTCGACCAGCAGCACGACGGTGCGCGCGACGTCCGCCAGCTGCAGCGGGCCCCGCTCGCCGGCGACGCCGAGCG
The DNA here is from genome assembly GCA_046565705.1 of Actinomycetes bacterium. GTDB lineage: Bacteria > Actinomycetota > Actinomycetes > Mycobacteriales > SCTD01 > DATLGD01. The sequence goes on along the minus strand of JBKHYE010000142.1, from coordinate 3,008 downwards.
AGGCCAGCACCGAGGGAAGCACGTCGGACAGCGACGCCTCGTCGTACCGGACCGTCGGCAGCGGACCGGGGGAGGCCGTCATCGGCCCCATGCAAGCAGATCGGAGAACAGCGCGAGGGCGGCCCGGGAAACCCGGACCGCCCTCGCGGCTCGGAGGTCAGGCGGCGCGCACCCGACCAGGGACCGGCGCCTCGACCGGCGGCTCGCCGGCGCGGTGGGCGATGGCGGTCACCAGCCCGCGGACGAACTCGCCGCCACCGACGAGCACCAGGCCGGTCGCCACCGGGTGCATCCACTCGGCGCGCAGGTCCTGACCGAACGCGGTGAAGAAGGAGTAGTCGAGGGCCCACGCCAGGCCGACGGCGATGACGACGCCGATGGTGCGCGTGATAGCGGCGGGGGCCTTGAGCGGGAGCAGCTCGTCCAGGACCTGGAGCACGACGGTGAGCGCCAGGGCCAGGCCGAGGAAGACGAGGAAGGCGTACATGGGATCTCCTGCGGTGTGGCCGGCGGGGCGCCCTGCCCCGCTCACCTCGTTGGACCACGACGCGCCGCCGCGGTTACAGCCGGCTTGGGTAACGGTCCGGCGTCGGCGCGGTCCAATGCGGTGTGCATGTCGAGCCGGCCCTGGTGCGCGCCTGCCAGCGCGGCGAGCCCGGCGCCATGGACGAGCTCATCCGCGGCACCTACGGCGACGTCTACGCGTTGTGCCGCCGGCTGCTCGGCGACCCCGCCGACGCCGCCGACGCGACGCAGGAGGTGTACCTGCGCGTCGTGCGCTCCGTGCTCGCGTTCCGCGGCGAGTCGGCGTTCGGCACGTGGCTGCACCGGGTGACCGTGAACGTGTGCATGACGGCGCTCAAGCGGCGCGGTGACGCGCGCGGCCGGGGCCAGGTCGCCGGCGCGGTGCCTTTCGGGCTGCCCGACGACGTCGACGGGCTCGCCGCGGACGAGCCGGGTCCGGAGGACCGCGCCGAGCGCGCCGACCTCGCCGCGCGCACGGCGCGCGCCCTCGCCGCACTGCCCCACGACGCGCGCGAGATCGTCGTCCTGCGGGACGTGCAGGGGCTCTCGACGCGCGAGGCCGCCGAGCTGCTGGGCATCAGCGAGGGCGCGGCGAAGGTGCGGCTGCACCGGGCGCACGCCCGGCTGCGTGAGCTGGTGGAGGTGACATGACAGGCGACCGGCACAGTCGTATCTGCGTCGAGGTGCAGCAGCACCTGCCGGCGCGCGCGCGGGGCGAGCTCGGCCGGGTGCGAGGGCGGCTGCTCGCCGTCCACCTGCGCCGCTGCGCGGACTGCCGCGCCGAGGAGGATCGCCAGTCGAGCGTGCAGGCCGGGCTCGCCGCGCTGGCGTCCCCGGTCGAGGCGCCGCCCGAAGGGCTCCTCGACGACCTGCTCGCCACCGCGGCGGCCCCCGGGCTGGCCGGTCGCGCAGCCGTGCCCGTGCGGGGTGCTGTCAGCGGTGCGCGACCGGCGCTGTCGCTGGCGCTGCTGGTGGCCGGAGCAGCGGTGGGGACGGGCGCGGGCTACGCGGGGTGGCGCGGGGCGCGCGCCGTCGGCAGCCGGGTCCGCCACCGACGTGCCTGAGGACGCCGCGGCACCGGACCTGCCACCGGGTCACGCCACGCGCCACTCGGCGCGCAGCACGGCGAACACGACCGTGTCGGTCCACTCGCCCTTGAACCACTCGTCCTCCCGGAAGTGCGCCTCCTGGCGCATGCCGAGGCGTGCCATCAGCGCCGCGGACGCCACGTTGCGCGCGTCCGCGCGGCTCGACACCCGGTGCAGGTCGAGCGCCTCGAAGAGCCGGTCGACCACCGCGGCCGTCGCCTCGCGTGCGTAGCCGGCGCCGTGCGCGGCGCGCTCGACGACGAAGCCGATCTCGGCGTGTCGGTGCACCTGGCTCCGCCACCACGCGTTGACCGAGCCGATGACGCGCCCGTCGGCACGCCGCTCGACCGCCCACGCCACGGCGTCGCCCTCCTGCGCGAGCCGGTCCTCGGTCCGGCGCTGCTCCAGCCACGCCAGCGACTCCTCGCGTGTCCGCTCCGGCCACGGGATGTAGCGGCGAAGCTCCGGGTCGCCGTGCAGCGCCCACACGTCGTCGGCGTCCCGCGCCGCGAACGGCCGCAGGAGCAGCCGCGAGGTCGGGATCTCGCCGAGCAGGAGCACGGCCGAGACTGTGGCACGCCGACGGGGAACCCGGAGGTGACGCGGTCGAGCACCGGCGTGGCGGCGACTCGCCTCGCCGGGATGCCGGTGCTTGTCGGTCGGCCGTGCAACCATCGGCGACGTCGCTCGCGAGAGCGGCCGATCGACCGCAGCACCCTGCACAGCACGGCCCGCCTTCCCCTCGAGCCGACGCTGATCGTCCGCGTTGAGCGAGGAGGCCCGCCCGCATGAGCTCGAGTGACTCGTTCGTGCACCTGCACGTGCACACCGAGTACTCGATGCTCGACGGCGCGGCCCGGCTCGACGACCTGTTCGCCAAGACCGCCGAGCTGGGCATGCCGGCGCTGGCGATGACCGACCACGGCAACGTGTTCGGCGCCTTCGACTTCTGGAAGAAGGCGCGGGAGCACGGCGTCAAGCCGATCATCGGCATCGAGGCCTACGTGGCCCCGGGCAGCCGGTTCGACAAGACGCGGGTCCGCTGGGGCGACGGCGGCGAGGACGACGTCTCGGGCGGCGGCGCCTACACGCACATGACGATGCTCTCGACGTCCACCGAGGGCATGCACCGGCTGTTCAAGCTGTCCAGCCTGGCCAGCCTCGAGGGCTACTACTACAAGCCCCGGATGGACAAGGAGCTGCTCGCCGAGCACGTCCGCCCGAACCTGGACATGATCGCCACGACCGGGTGCCCGTCCGGCGAGATCCAGACCTACCTGCGGATGGGCGAGTACGAGAAGGCCAAGCGCAGCGCCGGGGAGTACCGCGAGATCTTCGGCGCGGAGAACTTCTTCTGCGAGCTGATGGACCACGGCATCGGCATCGAGCGCCGGG
>JBKHYE010000141.1:0-8706 GCA_046565705.1 Actinomycetes bacterium | reverse complement strand
GCGGCCTCGCGACGGCACGACACCGCCCGCGGCGCCAACCTCGCCATCGGCGCCACCTACCTGCTGGTGGGCGTGCTCGGCCTGTTCATCAACGGCGACAACGATGCGAACATCCTGGCGCTCAACGGTGCCGACAACGTGCTGCACCTGCTGTCGGGCGCGGTGCTGGCCGGCGTCGCCGTAGCGGCCGACAAGAACCGCGCGCGCAGCACGACTGCCTGACCCGCACCACCCGCCGACGGGAGCGTCCCCCGCGGGGGTCGCTCCCGTCGCGTGTCCCGGTGTCAGTCCTCGACGGGCGTGATGAGGTGCGGCTCGGTCTCGAGCGCGGACAGGCCGTTCCAGGCGAGGTTCACCAGGTGCGCGGCGACGTCGTCCATGACCAGGTTCGGGTCGTTCTCCCGGGCGTCGAGCCACCACTGGCCGGTGAGCGCGACCATGCCGACGAGCGCTTGGGAGTACAGCGCCGCGAGCGTCGTGCGGAACCCGCGGGCCGCGAACTCGCGGTCGAGGATGTGCTCGACGCGCTGCGCGACGTCGCTGATGATCGTGGCGTAGCCGCCGGTGTCCTCCATCGGCACGGGTGACTCGCGCACGAGGATGCGGAAGCCGTCGCTGTCGTGCTCGACGTACCGCAGCAGCGCGAGTGTCGCCTGCTCCAGCAGTGTGCGGGGGTCGTCACCGGTCAGCGCCGCCGTGAAGCTGGTGATGAGCCGCTGCACCTCGCGGTCGACGACGACGGCGTAGAGCCCCTCCTTGCCGCCGAAGTGCTCGTACACCACGGGCTTCGAGACGCCGGCGCGCAGCGCGATCTCCTCGACCGACGTGCCGTCGTAGCCGCGGGCGGCGAAAAGCGCCCGCCCGACGTCGAGCAGCTGCTCGCGCCGCTGGGCGCCGGTCATGCGCACGCGCGCCGGGCCCGTTCCGCGGGCAGTGTCCCGCGCCGGCCTCACGCGGCGGTGACGCGACGCGACTCGAGGCGCTCCATCTTCGGCCAGCGGACATCGTAGGCCCAGCCGAGCTTCTCGAAGCCGCGGATGAACTCGGCGCTGGTGTCCATCTGCCAGCGGTCGACCCCGTGCCGCGCCGCGGTCGGGTCGGCGTGGTGCAGGTTGTGCCAGTTCTCGCCCATCGAGATGAACGCCAGCGGCCAGACGTTCGCGCTCTTGTCGCGGGTCTTGAACGGGCGCTCGCCGAAGGTGTGGCAGATCGAGTTGATGGCCCACGTCGCGTGGTGCAGCACGCCGACGCGCACGATGCTGGCCCAGAAGAACGCCGTCGCCGCGCCGTACCAGAACCCGTCGCCGACCGCGGCGGCCCAGGCGCCCCCGAGAAGCGGAGGCAGGCCCAGGCTGATGACGACCCACACCGGGAACAGCCGGTTGACGAGGTGCACGTCGCGGTCGGCGAGCAGGTCGGGCGCGAACCGCTTCTGGTCGGTCTGCTCGATGTCGAACAGCCAGCCGACGTGCGCGTGCCACAGGCCCTTCGTCAGCGGCCAGAAGCCGGTGCCGTAGCGCCACGGCGAGTGCGGGTCGCCCTCCTTGTCGCTGAAGGCGTGGTGCCGCCGGTGGTCGGCGACCCAGCGGGTGATCGGCCCCTCGATCGCCATCGACCCGGCGACGGCGAGCGCGATGCGCAGCGGGCGCTTGGCCTTGAACGACCCGTGGGTGAAGTAGCGGTGGTAGCCGACCGTGATCCCGTGGCCGGTGATCGCGTAGAAGACCGTGCTGATGACGACGTCGCGCCAGGACAGCCCGTCGCCCCACAGGACGAAGCCGGCGGCGACGACGGCGAGCAGCGGGACGGCGATGAACATGCCGAGCGCGACCTGCTCGGCGCGCGCCTTGAGGCCGGTGCCCGGTACCGCCTGGAGCGGGCGGTTCTCGTCGCCCTCGTACTCGATCGTCGTGACGGGGGCGTCCGGGTCGCCGGCGTTGCCGGCGCGGCTGCCGGTCGTGCCGATCGTGCGGCCGACGGGGCTGCTCGGCGACGTCGTGCGCCGGGGCTCGAGGGGGGTGGTCGTCAACGGGCCTCCTTCGTGGCGGGGGCAGGGACCTACGCCACCGTAACCTACGGACCCGTAGCCACACGCTCTGCCCGACGCGTGGTGCCCCGCCCGCCCCGGTTGCGGTGATCATCAGGAACGCCACGCCGGGACGGGCAGCGCTCCGTCGGCGTGGCGTTCCTGGTGATCACCGGGAAGCCGGGCGGGTGCGGGTGGCACGATCACCACCGGACGGTCCGCCGTCCGTTCCGCTCTGGTGTAACCCGGCAGCACACCCGGTTTTGGTCCGGTGAGTCCAGGTTCAAATCCTGGGAGCGGAGCCCCCGTCGCTAGACTCGGCCCGCCGGCGCTCGCCGGCGACCTCCCTCGCCCTGGAGCCGCAGTGACCGACGCGCGCCTCGCCGCCGTCGTCGTCCTGGCAGCCGGTGAGGGCACGCGCATGAAGAGCGCGACGACGCCCAAGGTGCTGCACGAGCTCGCCGGCCGCAGCATGCTCGGTCACGTCGTCACGGCGGCCCGCGCCCTGCAGCCCGAGCACCTCGTCGTCGTCGTCGGGCACGAGCGCGCGCGGGTCGCCGCCCACCTGGCGGAGATCGACGCCGACGCGCGGGCCGTCGTGCAGGAGCAGCAGAACGGCACGGGACACGCGGTGCGTGTCGCGCTCGACGGCCTCGAGCTCGACGGCACCGTCGTGGTCGTGCCGGGCGACGCACCGCTGCTGACGGTGGAGACGCTGCAGCAGCTCGTCGAGCACCACCAGCCCCGCGGCGCCGCGACGACGCTGCTGACCGCGCGGATGCCCGACCCCACCGGCTACGGCCGCGTGGTCCGCGACGGCGGCGGCGTGCGGGCCGTCGTCGAGCACAAGGACGCCGACGACGCGACCCGGCAGATCGACGAGGTCGCCGTCAGCGTGTACGCGTTCGACGCCGCCCACCTGCGGGACGCGCTCGGCCGGCTGTCCACCGACAACGCCCAGGGGGAGGAGTACCTCACCGACGTCGTGGGGCTGCACGTCGACGCCGGCCTGCCGGTCGCCGCGCACACCGCTGCCGATCCCGCAGAGACGATGGGCGTCAACGACCGCGCCCAGCTCGCCGACGCGCGCCGGCACCTCAACGCCCGGCTCGTCCGCGCCGCGATGCTCGCCGGCGTCACCGTCGTCGACCCGCACACGACCTGGCTCGACGTCGACGTCGAGCTGGCAGCCGACGTCGAGCTGCGGCCTCACTGCCAGCTGCACAGGGGGTCTCGCGTCGAGAGCGGTGCCGTCGTCGGCCCGGACACCACGCTCGTAGCCACGACCGTGGGGGAGCGGGCGAGCGTGGTGCGCACGCACGCCGAGAGCGCGGTCATCGGCGTCGAGGCGACCGTCGGCCCGTTCACCTACCTCCGACCGGGCACCGTCCTGGGGCGCGGCGCGAAGGCCGGCGCCTACGTCGAGATCAAGGCCAGCGAGGTCGGCGACGGCAGCAAGGTGCCGCACCTGTCGTACGTCGGCGACGCGACGATCGGCACCGGCAGCAACATCGGCGCGGCCACGGTGTTCGTGAACTACGACGGCCGCGAGAAGCACCGCACGACCGTCGGGGACGACGTCCGCATCGGCAGCGACACCATGCTCGTCGCGCCCGTCACGGTCGGCGACGGCGCCTACACCGCAGCCGGTTCGGTCATCACCGAGGACGTGCCGCCGGGGGCGCTCGGCGTCGGCCGGGCCAAGCAGCGCAACATCGAGGGCTGGGTCGCGCGCAGGCGTGGCACCAGCAGGACTGGGGAGCAGCGGTCGTGAACGGCATCGAGATGCAGAGCCGGAAGAGCCTCATGCTCTTCACCGGACGGGCCTACCCCGAGCTGACGGCCGAGGTCGGGCAGCACCTCGGCGTCGCGCCGGTGCCGACCAGCGCCTACGACTTCGCGAACGGCGAGATCTTCGTGCGCTTCGGGGAGTCGGTGCGCGGGTCGGACGCCTTCGTCGTCCAGAGCATCACCGCGCCGGTGAACACCTGGATCATGGAGACGCTGCTGATGGTCGACGCGCTCAAGCGAGCCTCGGCCAAGCGCATCACCGTGGTGCTGCCGTTCTACCCGTACGCCCGGCAGGACAAGAAGCACCGCGGCCGCGAGCCGATCAGCGCGCGCCTCATCGCCGACATGCTCGAGACCGCCGGCGCCGACCGGATCATGACCGTCGACCTGCACACCGCCCAGATCCAGGGCTTCTTCGACGGCCCGGTCGACCACCTGTTCGCGCTGCCGCTGCTCGCCGACCACGTGTCCGAGCGCTGGCGGAGCACGAGCGACCTCGTCGTCGTCAGCCCCGACGCCGGACGGGTGCGGGTCGCCGAGCGCTGGACCGACCGCCTTGGCTGCGGCCTGGCGATCATCCACAAGCGCCGCGACCCGAACGTGCCGAACGAGGTCAAGGTCGGCGAGGTCGTCGGTGAGGTGCGCGGCAAGACGTGCATCCTCGTCGACGACATGATCGACACCGGCGGCACCATCACCAAGGCCGCCGAGCTGCTGTTCGAGAACGGCGCGCAGGACGTCGTGGTCACGGCCACGCACGGCGTGCTGTCCGGCGCCGCGGTCGACCGGCTCAAGAACAGCCGCATCAGCGAGGTCGTCGTCACGAACACGCTGCCCATCGAGGACGAGCGCCGCTTCGACAAGCTCACCGTGCTGTCGATCGCACCGCTCGTCGCGCGGGCGATCAGCGAGGGGTTCGAGGACGGCTCGGTGACCAGCCTGTTCGACGGCGCCGCGTAGTCGCCTCCGGCGGCGCCCGCCGAGGCCGCGTCGCCGTCGCCAGGACGACGCCGGCCAGCACGAGCGCCGACCCGGCGTACTGCACGGCGCCCGGTCGCTCGCCGAGCAGGACGGTGGAGATCGCCAGCGAGCCGACCGGCTGCGCGAGCAGCAGCACGCTCGTCACCGCGGCGGGCAGCCGCGGCAGCGACCGGGTGATCAGCAGCCACCCCGCCACCTGCGACGACAGCGCGAGCGCGAGCAGCCAGGCCAGCGACGCCGGCCCCGGCACCACGAGCTGGTCGAGCGGCAGGCCGGCGAGCGCGGAGACGACGGCAGCCACAGCCGTGGCGCGCAGCAGCGGTCCGGCCAGGTGCCCCGGCCCGGGCGAGCCCTCGCGCAGCAGGAGCAGGAAGCCGGCGTAGGCGAGCGAGGTCCCGAGGCCGAGCACGACGCCGAGCGCCGGGTCCCGACCGTAGGTCTCGCCGCCGAGCACGCCGGCGAGCAGCACGACGCCGAGCGCCAGCAGCGGGGCCGCCGCCACGAGCCCCCGGTGCGGCCGCTCGCCGAGCAGCCACCAGGCCGCGAGGGCGACGAACAGGACCTGCAGGTTGCCGAGCACGGTCGCGAGCCCCGCGCCGACGGCGTCGATGGCGCCGTGCCACATCACCAGGTCTGCGGCGAAGCACACCCCGGCCAGGTCGGCGTACCGCTTCGTCCGCTCAGGCAGCGCCCCGGCGCGCCGTCGCTCCCAGCGCGCCAGCAGCCACAGCGCGGGGACGGCCAGCGCGCACCGACCGACCGCGGCCGTCGCGGGCGGCACGTCGGCCAGGCGGACCAGCGGCGCGGACCAGGCGATGAGCGCGGCGCCGCCGAGCGCGACGGCGACCGAGCGGTCCGGGCGGCCGGTCGCCATCGCACTCCCTCGGGCCGGCTCGGACGGTCGGACGGCGACGGTAGTCCGCCGCGGCGCCCGCTAGACTCGTCGGCTGCGCCGCTCCGTCTGCCGGAGCCCACTCGCCGTTCCCCCGCCAGACCAGCAATCAGGAGTTCTCCCGTGTCCGAGGTCCGCATCGCCGCCGAGCCCCGCACCGAGTTCGGCAAGGGCGCCGCGCGCCGCGTCCGCCGGGCCGACAAGGTGCCGGTGGTGCTCTACGGACACGGCGAGGACCCGCGCCACTTCTCCCTGCCGGGCCACCAGCTCATGCTGGCCCTCAAGCACGACGCCAACGTGCTCCTGACGCTGGAGACGCCGAACGGCGACCAGCTGGCGCTGCCGAAGGTCGTCGTCCGCCACCCCGTCCGCGGGCACCTCGAGCACGTCGACCTGCTCGCGGTCCGCAAGGGCGAGAAGGTCACGGTCGACATCGCCGTCACGCTGACCGGCGAGGCGGAGAGCGGCGTCCTCGTCGACCAGCAGTCGACGACCGTGAGCGTCGAGGCCGAGGCCACCCACCTGCCCGAGGGCGTCGAGGTGAGCATCGACGGCCTCGCGGTCGGCACCCAGATCACCGCGGGCCAGCTGACGCTCCCGTCGGGCGTCACGCTCGCGCAGGACGCCGACACGATCGTCGTGCAGGGTCTCGCCGCCCCGACCGCCGAGCAGCTCGAGGCCGAGATCGCCGAGTCCGAGGCCGAGCTGGGCGCCGGCGCGGTCGGTGCCGCCGAGCTCCAGGAGGAGACGGTCGACGCCGCCGGCAGCGAGTCCGACGCCGCCGGAGAGGGCGACGTCGTGCCCGAGACCGAGGCGCCGAAGTCCGAGACGCCGGCGGAGTAGCGCGTGGCCGACGAGCCCTGGCTCGTCGTGGGCCTCGGCAACCCCGGGCCGTCCTACGCGGGCAACCGCCACAACGCGGGCTTCCTGGTCGTCGACCTGCTCGCCGAGCGCATGGGCGCGCGGTTCAGGAAGGGCAAGGCCAAGGCCGACGTCGTCGAGGGCCGGCTGGCCGGTGTGCGCGTGGTCCTCGCGAAGCCGCTGACGTACATGAACCTGTCCGGCGGCCCGACGGCGTCGCTGTGCAGCTTCTACAAGATGCCGGTCGAGCGGGTCGTCGTCGTGCACGACGAGCTCGACATCCCCTTCGGCGCGGTGCGCCTCAAGCGCGGCGGCGGCGACAACGGCCACAACGGCCTGCGGAGCATCACCTCGGCGCTCGGCAGCCGTGAGTACCTGCGCGTGCGGTTCGGCATCGGCCGCCCGCCGGGGCGGCAGGACCCGGCCGACTACGTGCTCAAGGACTTCTCGGCGACCGAGCGCAAGGAGCTCGACCTCTACGTCGACCGCGCCGCCGACGCCGTCGAGGCGCTGCTCACCGGGCCGCTGGAGTCGGCGCAGAACACCTTCCACGCGCTGACGTGATCGCCCGACTGTCCGTCGCGCTCGTCCTGCTGACGTCGGCTGCGGTGCTCGTCCTCGAGATCCTCGTCGTACGACTCGTGGCCCCCTACGTCGGGCTGACGCTCGAGACCTACACCGCCGCCATCGGCGTCGCGCTCGCCGCCATCGCCGCCGGCGCAGCGGCGGGCGGCCGCCTCGCCGACCGGGTCGACCCGCGGCTGTGGCTCGGCGCGGCGACGGCGCTCGGCGGGGTGCTCGTGCTGGTCGCCCGCCCGGTCGTGCTGCTGCTGGGTGAGGCCTTCCGCGGCACCGGGCCGGCGGGGAGTCTCGTCCTGGTCGCGGCGGCCGTCGGCCCGGCTGCGGCCGTGCTGTCCGCCGTGCCGCCCGGCGTCGTGAAGCTGCGGTTGCGCACGCTGGCCGAGACGGGGGAGACGGTCGGCCGGCTCTCGGCCGTCGGCACGCTCGGTGCGCTGGCCGGCACGTTCCTCACCGGCTTCGTCCTCCTGACGGCGCTGCCGACCTCGCGGCTGCTGCTGGTCGTCGGCGGGGTGCTCGTCGTGCTCGGGACCGCGCTGGCCGTGACGAGGCGGCGGGTACTCGGCGTCGCCGCGCTGGCCGCCGTCGCGGCGCTCCTCGGGGTTGACAGCAGCTGCGACGTCGAGACGCGCTACTACTGCGCAGCGGTGGTCGACGACCCGGAGCGCGCCGGAGGGCGCACGCTGGTGCTCGACGGGCTGCGGCACAGCTACGTCGACCTCGACGACCCGGCGCACCTCGAGTTCGCCTACACCCGACGCATCGGCGACGTGCTGGCGGCGCAGCCCGACGGCCCGCTCGACGTCCTGCACCTCGGGCTCGGTGGCGGCAGCGTGCCGCGCCACCTCGCGCAGGTGCGTCCCGGCTCACGCAGCGTCGTGCTCGAGGTCGACCCGAGGCTCGTCGAGCTCGGCCGGGAACGGCTCGACCTGCGCACCGGCCCGGACCTGCAGGTCGTCGTCGGCGACGCCCGCACGAGCATCGCCGACCAGCCCGACGGCGCCTACGACGTCGTCGTCGGGGACGCCTTCGGCTCGCTCGCGGTGCCGTGGCACCTGACGACGGCGGAGATGGCGGCCGAGGTGCGGCGGGTGCTTCGCCCGGGGGGGACCTACGTCGTGAACGTCATCGACAACCCGCCGCTGGACTTCGCGCGGGCGTTCACGGCCACGCTCCGCGACGCCTTCGCCGAGGTCGCCGTGCTCGCGCCGGCCGCGTCGCTGGCGGGCGACGGCGGCGGCAACCTCGTCGTCGTGGCGAGCGACGCCGGGCTCCCGGTCGAGGAGCTGGCTCGGCGCGCGACCCGCCGTGGCGAGGCGGGGGCCGCCGGTCCCCAGCAGGCCGCGCGCTTCGCCGGCGACGCGCAGGTCCTCACCGACGACGACGCGCCGGTCGACCAGCTCCTGACGCCGTACCGCACCGGCTCGGGCTGACGCCTGAGTCCACCGATCGGCTGACGTCGAGCGCCCCGGCAGGGATCATCGCGCTCGACCGCCGGGCTCGCCCGGTCACGACCTCGCCGGGGGAGGGGTGAGTTGGTGTCCGACCTCGTGGCCGTGGTGGCCCTCCCCGGCGC
>JBKHYE010000140.1:0-12269 GCA_046565705.1 Actinomycetes bacterium | reverse complement strand
GACGGGAGCGCCGGTCTCCATGGCCATCCGGGCTATGCCGGTCTTGCCCTTGAAGAGCCGACCGTCCGGGCTGCGTGTGCCCTCCGGGTAGACGCCGAGCAGCATCCCGTCGCGGACCGCACGGGCTCCGGTGGCGAGGGCGGCCTGCGCGGCGTCGGAGTCGCCGCGGTCGATCGGGATGAGGCCGGTCCAGCGCACGAAGGCAGCCTTCGCGCGGCCCTTCAGCCCACGGCCGGTGAAGTACTCGATCTTCGCCAGGAAGCTGACCCGCCGGCGCACCATGACGGGCAGGAACAGGCTGTCGGTCATCGACAGGTGGTTGCTGGCAAGGAGCGCGCCACCGCGGGTCGGGATGTGCCGCCGTCCGGTGACCCGCGGGCGGAACAGCAGGACGAACAGCGGCCGCAGGAGCAGCTTGACGAGCCAGTAGAACACCGCAACCTCCGGCTCGGGCCGACGCCGGGAGGCGTCTCGTCGTGGCGGGATACCCGCGGTCCGGGTCGTGACGCGTGCCCGCTGGCTGTGCTCGGGCGGGTCGGCGGCAGCGCGCCGGGCGGTGACCCGTCCGAGACGACAGCGCTCCCGACCGTGAGGCCGGGAGCGCTGCGTGAGGTCGGTCAGCGGTTGCTGTCGACGGTGTCGTCGTAGAAGTCGCGGCTGCCCGACTTGGCCAGGCCGCGGCTGAGCAGGTAGCCGACGGTCAGGATCGTGATGTACAGCCACGCCTTGTCCGCCGTGAACGGGTCGCCCTCGTCGGTGCCGCTGTCACCGCTGCTGACGACGGCGGACGCGATGAGCACGCCGAGCACGGCGAGCACGTAGGCGATCAGCTCGGAGGTCTTGACCGAAGCCTTGGTCTCGGTGCTGACGCGGCGGTCGCGGTTGCCGGGCACCGTCGGCCGGGCGATGCCGCTGTCGTTGGTGGTCATGTTGCTCATCTGGTCTCGATCCTGTGGTGTGGCGGGCACGTCGAGGTCCCTTGTGTCCTCGTCGTCGGGCTCCCATGCCGCGCAACGCATTCGTCACAGACGGGTTTGGACCATGGCCTACGTTGCGGCGACGACGATCGAGGACGAGGAGCAGTTCGTGCGCGGCGAGGCCAAGCGGGTTCTGGTGACCGGTGGTGCCGGGTTCCTGGGCTCGCACCTGTGCGACCGGCTGGTCGAGGCGGGGCACGACGTGCTGTGCGTCGACAACTTCTACAGCTCGACGAAGGCGAACGTCGCGCATCTGCTGGGACATCCGCGGTTCGAGCTGATCCGGCACGACGTGACGTTCCCGCTGTACGTCGAGGTCGACGAGATCTACCACCTGGCCTGCCCGGCGTCGCCCATCCACTACCAGCGCGACCCGGTGCAGACGACCAAGACGGCGGTGCACGGCTCGATCAACATGCTCGGGCTGGCCAAGCGCACCGGGGCGCGGATCCTGCTGACGAGCACGAGCGAGGTGTACGGCGACCCGGAGGTGCACCCGCAGCGCGAGGACTACTGGGGCCGGGTGAACCCGATCGGTCCGCGGGCCTGCTACGACGAGGGCAAGCGGGCGTCCGAGACGCTGTTCTTCGACTACTGGCGCCAGCACTCGCTGGAGATCAAGGTCGCCCGGCTGTTCAACTGCTACGGCCCACGGATGCACCCGCACGACGGACGGGTGGTGTCTAACTTCGTGATGTCGGCGCTGGAGGGCACGCCGATCACGCTGTACGGCGACGGGTCGCAGACCCGCTCGTTCTGCTACGTCCACGACATGATCGACGCGCTGGTGGCGCTGATGGGCACGCCGGCGGAGTGCACCGGCCCGATGAACCTCGGCAACCCCGGCGAGTTCACCATCAAAGAGCTCGCCGACCTCGTGCTCGAGCTGACCGGCTCGTCGTCGCCGGTCGAGGTGCGGCCGCTGCCGCAGGACGACCCCACCCGCCGGCAGCCCGACATCACGCTGGCGAAGGAGACGCTCGGCTGGGAGCCGAAGGTCGCGCTGCGCGAAGGGCTGGTGGAGACGATCGAGTACTTCCGCGAAGACGGTTGTGGCTCACCGCGGTGATCGCGCCGCGCGCGACGTGCGGACGTCCCTCGACAGGCAGCTCGGGCACCGGCTCCACCCGCGGCGCTTCGCCCACGCCGGGGTGTCGGTCTTCCTGGCGCGGGTGCGGCGGCGCATCCACCGCCGGAGCTTCAGGGTCGCGCAGCTCGCGTCGTCGCCGGGCCGGCCCTTCCAGAGCACGCCGCAGCTCTGGCACCGGCGCAGCACGCGCTCGCCCGGAGCAGGCGGGTCGGCGCTCGGGGTCAGCAGCTCCGGCGGCGGGTCCGGCAGCGGGCGCGGAGTGCCGATCAGCCACCAGAGCGCGAGCACCGGCAACGACAGGATGATCGCCACCACGAGCAGGTTGAGCGCCAGCAGCAGGTAGGCGACGACGTCATCCGGCACGGCGTCAGTGTCGCAACCGCCGTCCGCGGCTCGCGAGGCGCATGCGGCGCACCGGCCGCGTCTAGGGTGCCGCGGGTGGATCTCGACCAGCGGCTGCGGCGTGCGGCGTGGGCCCGGGGCGGCCGGACGGGGACACGGCTCGAGCGGTGGCTGGCCGCGCGCACGCCGCTGCCGCCGCCGGGAGAGCGGCGGATCGAGATCGGCTCCGGGTTCTCACCGCGGCCGGGGTACCTGCACGTCGACGCCGTGCCCGGCCTGCCCGACCTCGACCTCGTCGCGCGCGGCGACCGGCTGCCGCTGCCGGACGACTGGGCCGACGAGATCCTGGCGGTCCACATGATCGAGCACGTGCCGGCGGCGCAGCTGCCGCACGTGCTGCGGTCCTGGCGCCGGATCCTCCGGCCGGGCGGGCGCCTCGTGCTGCACACGCCGAACGGCACGGCGCTGGCGAGGGCGTGGCTCGAAGGCGGTGCCCGAGTGCGCTGGCCCGTCATCGCCGCGCTGTACGGCTACAACCGCGCGCCGTGGGACGCGAGCTCGGCGGAGGCGCTCGGCTCCGAGCCCGACCACCGGCTGCTCCTGGACCTCGACCTCGCCACCGAGGAGCTCGAGAGGGCCGGCTTCGTCGACGTGCACGACGTCAGCGGCGCGGACCCGGCGTGCCACCACACCCGCGACTGGGCCGACTGGGTGCCGGGGCTGTGCCTGGAGGTCGCGGCGGTCGTCCCTCAGGACGCGCGGCGCCAGACGTAGCCGGTCCAGTCGATCTGCACGAGCTCCTCGGTGATGCCCCGGCTCGCCCGGAAGTCGTCGGTCGCCTGCCGGCAGGCCTCGATCGCGCCGTAGTCGTCGATCACGACGAAGCCACCCGGAGCCACCTTGGGGTACAGGGCGGTCAGCGCGTCCGTCGTCGACTCGTACAGGTCGCCGTCGAGGCGCAGGACGGCGATCGTCGCGATGGGTGCGTCGGGGAGGGTGTCGCTGAACCAGCCCCGCAGGAAGCGCACCTGGTCGTCGAGAAGCCCGTACTTCGCGAAGTTCCGCTGCACCTCGTCGAGCCCGACGGCGAGCTCGGGCCGGGTCCAGTGGTCGTCGCCGGCATCGGCCGGGTAGCGGTCGGCGTCGGGCCGCGGGAGGCCGGCGAAGGAGTCGGCGACCCAGACGGTGCGATCGGTGACGCCGTGCGCGGCGAGCACGCCCCGCATGAGGATGCTGGCGCCGCCGCGCCACACGCCCGTCTCGACGAGGTCGCCCGGGACGCCGTCGCGCAGCACGGTCTCGACGCAGTGCCGCAGGTGGGTGAGCCGGGTGAGGCCGACCATCGTCTCCGCGCCGGCGGGCAGGTCGCCGCCGACCTCGCGGCGACGCGGATCGGGGCGGTGCCGGCGCACCACCTCGGCGCCCCGGCGGTGGGCGAGCCGCCGGGCGACGCGGTCGAGGGGCGAGGCGACCGCGAGCGGCTCCACGACCTCGTCCTCGAAGCCGGTGCGGGTGAGCGCGCGCTGCAGCAGGTCGAGGTACAGGCTGGCGGCGTCCGGCACGGCATGGATGCTAGAGACGCGCGGTGCCGGCGGGACCCTGGCCGGTTCTCGGCCGAGAGCCCGCAGACTGGTGCCGTGACCCGGCCGCACGTCGACGTCCTCGTCGTCACCTGGAACACCGGCGCCGTGACGGCCGCGGCACTGCGGCGGCTGCTCGACGCCGAGCACGGCGTCGTCCTGCGGGTGCTCGTGCACGACAACGCGTCGGCTGACGGCACCGTGGCCGTGCTGGCCGAGCAGGTGCCGGAGGCAGAGGTCGTCGTCGATGACGTCAACCGCGGCTTCGCCGCTGGAGTGAACGCGCTCCTCGCCCGTGCGACAGCGCCGTGGTTGCTGGTCCTCAACTCCGACGCCTGGCCCGACCCGGGCGCCGTCGATCGGCTGGTGGAGGTGGCGCTCGGCGACCCTGGCATCGGGCTCGTCGCTCCCCGGCTCGAGACACCCGACGGCGTCCTCGAGCTCTCCTGCCTGCCGGCACCGTCTCTGGCGACGGCCTGGGCCGCGGCGCTGGGAGCCGAGCGGTGGGCGCCGCGGTGGTCCGATCGCAGGCTGCTCCCCGGGGCCTGGTGCCACGACGTCCCGCGCGACGTCGACTGGGCGGTTGGCGCAGCGTGGCTCGTGCGGCGCGAGGCCGTCGAGTCGGCCGGACCGATGGACACGTCGCTGTTCATGTACGGCGAGGACGTCGAGTGGTGCCTGCGCATGCGCGCAGCCGGGTGGCGGCTGCGGTTCGAGCCGTCGGCCGTCGTGCGCCACGTCGGGAACGCGTCGGGCTCGCAGGCGTACTCGCCGCACGAGAGGGCGCGCTCGTGGGTCCGGAACGACGTGCTCCTGTTCCGCCGTCGCAGCTCGCGCGTCGCGACCGCCGCATACGTGGCCGCCCGGGTCGTCGCTGCTCGACGGACCGCGCGGGCACGCGCTCGCGGTGGCGACGACGGCGCCGCTGCGCACTGGCGTGCGGTCGCGTCGGGCTACCTCGCCGCGGGGCGGCGGACAGGCGCTACGGCACGCGAGCCGTAGCGAGCAGCGTGAGCCCGACCGAGGCCACGCTCTCGGCCGCGTCCAGCGCGCGGAGCACCGCCCAGCCCGAACGGCGCGGGCGGATCACCTCGCCGTCACGTCGGCTGACCGGTCGCAGCACAGCCGCGCCCCGGCGCAGCCCGAGGTCGACGAGCGCCTGGTCGAGAGCCTGCGGCTCACCGACCCACGACGGCGAGCTGACGCGCACCTCCTCGAACCCGGCCGACTGCAGGGCCGCGCGCAGGCTGCGGCGGGTGAAGAACGTGACGTGCTCTCCCGGCCCGAGCAGCGACCAGGAGTCGCCAGCCTCGTGCCGGCACATGCTGCGCCAGTTCGGGACCTCGACGACGAGGTGCCCCCCGGGACGGACCAGCTGCTTCAGCAGCTGCAGCGCCTCTGGGACGTCCGGAAGGTGCTCCAGCACGTGGAACGCCGTGACGACGTCCCAGCCACCGGGGACGGCGTCGTGCAGCTGGCCCGTCAGCACGTCGAGCCCGCGCTCCCGTGCGCCCGCTGCTGTCGCGGCGACCGGCTCGAGCCCCGTCGGCTCGAGGCCGACGCCGGCGACGGCCTCCAAGAAGCGCCCGGTGCCGCACCCGACGTCGAGCAGCCGACGTCCGCCGAGGCGGGCGACGCGACGCGCGCGGCGCCGCTCGACCTGCCAGACGTAGGACGCGAAGGCCGGGGAGTCGATGACGCCCGAGTGGTACCCGTCGACGTAGACGGTCGCCGGGTCGGCGTGCTCGAGGGCGTGGGTCGTGCCGCACGACCGACAGCACGTGAGGCGCAGCCCGCGGACGACGAACGCGTCGCCGCCGACCGGTGCTCGGCACACCGGACAGGCACGAACCTCGACGGTCGCCGTCCCGCTCATGCCGTCCTCGAGGTGAAGGGAGTGGGAGCTTATCGAGAGCGCCCGCGGCGCCGTGCCATCCTGGCGACCAACGCGACGCCCCGCTCGCTGGGGTGCGCAGGACTGGCTCGTGCCCGTCGTGGTCGCGGCGGCACCGGCCGCGGCCGGACGGTGGGACCTCATGCTGACGTACGCCCTGGAGCGCTGCCCGGTGTGCGGGTCCGGCCGGGCCGCCGACGAGGTGCTCGGGGACACGGCGGTCCTCCAGCGGTGCGCCGAGTGCGCGCTGGTCTACGCCCCCGAGTACGCCGACCCGTCAGAGATCTACATCGAGGGGTACCTGACCGGCGGCGGCAGGTTCGGCATCGACACCTCCGCGCCGGCGTTCCAGCAGTACCTCGCGGGCGCGACGGCCGAGCGAGCGCGGCTCGTGACGGCGGCCGTGGGACGCCCGGGCCGCCTGCTCGACGTCGGCTGCGGCAGCGGCGAGTTCCTGGAGCAGGCGCGGCGACAGGGCTGGGACGTCCAGGGCGTCGAGCCCGAGGAGGGCGCCGCGGAGGTGGCTCGCGCCCGCGGCGTCCCGGTCGTGACCGGCCTGGTGCAGGACTCGGGCCTGCCTGAGCACGCCTTCGACGTCGTCGCCGCCAACCACGTGCTCGAGCACATGGTCGACCCGATCGACTTCCTGCGGCTGCTCTCGCGGTGGGTGCGGCCCGGCGGTCACCTCGCGCTGGAGTGCCCGAACTTCGACAGCGACCAGCGCCGGCGGCGCGGCGGCGCGTGGCCGCACCTGCGCCCGCTCGAGCACGTCGTGCACTTCACGCCTGAGACGCTGCGCGACGTGCTGGTGCGCGCCGGCCTCGAACCGGTGCAGGTCGTCACGCCGACCTACCTGGCACCGCCGCAGACGGTCGCCCAGGCGCTCGGCGACCTCTGCCGGGAGGAGCGTGCGCCGTACCTGCGGCGGCTCCCGCAGCGCGTCGGGTGGTGGGGCTGCCAGGTGCTGGAGCGCCGACAGCGCCGGCGCGGTGCCGGTGCCGTCGTCGTCGCCGTGGCCCGGGTGGACTGAACGCCCGGCCCCGAGTGACCGGCCCGGTCAGCGGCCGGCGGCGCGCGTCATCGCCCGGACCCAACCGGCGGCCGTCGCCGACCACGAGAGCTCCAGCGCGCGACGGCGCGCCGCCCGGCGCAGCGCAGCAGCGCGCTCGGCGTCGTCCAGCACGGCTCTCAGCCCGGCGGCGACGCCGTCGGCCGTCGGCGGCACGACGACGCCCGCAACACCGACCAGCTCGGGCAGCGCACCGCGGTCGCTGACGACCACAGGCGCGCCGCACGCCATCGCCTCGAGCGCCGAGAGGCCGAAGCCCTCGGCGAGCGAGGGCAGGCAGAACACCGCGCAGCCGGCCATCGCCTGCGCGAGCTCGGCCTCGTCGAGCCCGGTCACGCGCTCGACGACGACGTCGCGCAGCGGCGCTGCGGCCTCGGCGGACAGCGCGGTCGAGTCGGCACGGTCGCCGGCCGGGCCGGTGACGACGGTCAACGAGAGAGCGCGCCCCTCCGCTGCCAGTGCGGCGACCGCGTCCCTCAGCGCGCCCAGGTTCTTGCGCGGTTGCACGCTGGCCACGAACAGCACCTGTCCCGGCACCGACGCTGCGCCCGGCCGGAAGACCGAGGCGTCGACGCCGTACGGCACGACGTCGACGGCGTCGGGGTGGACGCCGCAGGCGACCACCTGTCGGGCCGACCACGTCGACGGCACGAGCACCCGGTCGGCGCGTGCCAACCACCGCTCGGTGCGCATGCGGAGCTGGTCGAGGAAGTCGTGGTCGACGCTGGCCCGGGTCGCCGGCTCGTCCCAGCTCGCCTCGTGGACGGCGGCCACGACGGGACCGCCGACGTCGTGCCACGCGCCGTGCCCGTCGACGAGCCACACGTCCGCGCGCCGACCGCGGTCGCGGAGCACGACCGTGCGCGAGAGCTCCTCGAGGACGGACGTCCAGACGCGGGTGTGGCCGGTGCGGCCCGACAGCCGCGCGAGGTCAGCAGGGATGGCGACACGCAGCGCGCGTCTCATGTCCCGCTCAAGCGCGGACCGCGGCCTCGTACGCGTCGCGCAACGCGGTCGTCACCGGTCCCACCGGCAGCGGCCGGCCGTCGAGCTCCACCACCGGCGCCACGCCACGCACGCTCGACAGCAGCATCACCTCGTCGGCGTCGGGCAGCTCGTCGGCGCGCACCCGGCGGACGTCGACCGGCAACGGGCTGCACGCGAGGGTCGCCTCGGCGGTGGTGCCGGGCAGGATCCCGACCTCGTCCGCGGGAGGCGTCGCGACGCGGCCCTCCCGGACGACCGCCACCGTCGCCGTCGGCGCCTCGAGCACCTCACCGTCGGCGCTGACCCAGATGGCGTCGTCGAGCCCGCGCTGCTGGGCGGCGCGCTGGGTCGCCATGTTCACGGCGTACGACGTGCTCTTCACCCCGCCGAGCAGCCACGGGGCGTCGCGACGGACGTCGGCGGCGACGCCGAGCGTCATCGTCGCGACGCGCACGCCCTGCTCGCGACCGCGAACGGTCTCGGGCGGCAGCGGCCCCGCCACGGCGAACCCCACGGCAGCGGCGCCGGGGGCGCCCTTGGTGCACGTGAGCCGCAGCATGCCGTCGTCCTGGGTCGCGGCCGCGGCGGCGGCGAGCTCGGCCCAGCCGCCCGGGAGGTCGATGCCGACGCGGTCGGCGCTGCGGCGCAGCCGGCGCAGGTGCAGGTCGAGGAACGCCGGCCGACCCCCTGCGACGCGCAGCGTCTCGAAGACCGCCTCCCCGCGCACGACGCCGAGGTCGTCGGCGCGCAGCAGCGGCGTGGCGACGTCGAGCACGCGCGACGGGTCGTCGAGCAGCAGGAGCACGGAGCCGACCATCGCCGGGCAACGCTAGTGCGTCGGCCGCCCTCGCCGAGCCGCTGCGCGGGCGTCGTGCTCGTGCGCACCGCCGGTCTACTGTTCGGCCATGGGCCGTGCAGTGAGCACCGGGAGCGGCTGGCAGGCCGAGCTCCGCTCCCGCGGCTACCGGCTGACGCCGCAGCGGCAGCTCGTGCTCGAGGCGGTGGCGCGGCTCGGCCACGCGACGCCGGAGGACATCGCCACGGCGGTGCGGGAGACGGCGTCCGGCGTCAACATCTCGACGGTGTACCGGACGCTCGAGCTGCTCGAGGAGCTCGGGCTGGTGCAGCACACGCACCTCGGCCACGGCGCGCCGACGTACTCGGTCGCCACCGACGACGATCATGTGCACCTGGTCTGTCGCCAGTGCGGCGAGGTGCAGGAGGCCGACGTCGCGCTGCTCGGCGAGGCCGCGCGCCGGCTCGCCGACGAGCACGGGTTCGCGCTCGACGTCGGGCACGTGGCGCTGTTCGGGCGCTGCTCGGGATGCGGCTGAGGGCTCACCTCGCACTCGTTCGGGCGTACGCGACTGCGAGACCCGGACCGATCGGACGATGCGCGCCGGTGCTGCGACGGCAAGTCTCGACGTCTCGGTTCAAGGGGGGTGGACAGGTGCTGCGAGCGGCCCTGGTGCTGTGGCTGGCTGCGCTGGCGGGGACGACCGCGCTGTTCGTGCTCGTCGTCAGCACGCAGCGGGTCGTGCGGTGGACGGCCCGGGTGCGCCGGGTGCCGCAGTCGGCCGTCACGGTGCCGGCGCAGCGGGCTCGGGGGGTCTCCGGCGACCGGGTCGCCGGCTGACCCATTTCGTCCGGCTGTTCGTAGGAGGCGGCCTTCCGCACGGACCATCCGGGAAATGGCCTCGACGGGCCATACCGGTGTGGCGGAAAACCGGACAGAGTGGCCGCGGCAACGACGAACCGCGTGGAGGACCTGGTGCTCTGGATCATCGCCGAGATCTGGCTGCTGGCCCTCGTGGTGGCGACCGTGTTCTTCGTCGGCGTCGTCGGCGCCCAGGCCTCCACCCGGCGGCTGCGCAGCCTGCGCGCCCGGGTCGCCCGGTCGCCGGAGCTGACCAGCCCGGTCTGAGCCGGAATCCCGTCCGCCGCTCGGCGTTGCACCGAGGGTGAGCAGTCCTCTCCTGTCGCGACCCGGTGCCGTCGAGGCCGACGGCGTCGACGCCGGTGTGGCCGCGCACTACGGCGACCCCTACCGCGAGCAGCGCTCGCTGGCCGACGGCGTCGGGCTCGTCGACCTGTCGCACCGCCCGGTCGTCGCCGTGTCAGGGCCCGACCGGCTGACCTGGCTGCACTCCCTGACGACCCAGCACCTGACGGCTCTCGCCCCGTACTCCTGGACGCAGGCCCTCGTGCTGTCGCCACAGGGCCACGTCGAGCATCACCTGCACCTCGTCGACGACGGCGAGACGGTGCGCGCGGTCCTCGAGCCGGGCGCGGCCGAGGCGCTGGTGGGCTACCTCGAGCGGATGCGCTTCATGCTGCGCGTCGAGGTCGCGGACGTGACGGCGGACTGGGCGGTCGGCTGGCAGGCCGGTGGGCTCCAGCTCGTCCCGCGCGGGTCGCTCGCGGAGTACGACGGCCCGCTCGCGGGCGTCGACGCCCTCGAGGCGCTGCGGGTGGCGGCGCGGGAGCCGCGGCTCGGGCTCGACACCGACCACCGCACGCTGCCGAACGAGGTGCGCTGGCTGCAGAGCGCCGTCCACCTCGACAAGGGCTGCTACCGCGGACAGGAGGCGGTGGCGCGGGTCTACAACCTCGGGCGGCCGCCTCGCCGGCTCGTCCTCCTGCACTTGGACGGCTCGGACTCGACGCTGCCGGCGCTCGGTGCCGACGTGCTGCTCGACGGGCGCGCGGTCGGCCGGGTCGGCACGGCGGTGCGGCACCACGAGCTCGGCCCGCTGGCGCTCGCGCTGGTGAAGCGGAACGTGCCGGACGACGCCGCGCTCGTCGTCGACGGCGTCGCGGCGGCGATCGACGTCAGCGCGGACGACGACGTGCCGGAGTCCCCGGCGCGGGCCGCGGCGGCGGCGCGGGCGGGCCTGCTGCGGCTGCGGTAGCCCGCGTTCTCCCTGCGTGATCGTGAGCGCGACGCGACCTCAGGACGCTCGCGTCGCGGTCGCCAGGCGCTCGGAGCGGGTCGTCAGGCCGTGCGGTGGATCTTCCGCGCGATGAGCAGGTACGCCTCGAGGCGTCGCTCTAGCTCGACGGTGTCGGTCGCGGAGGTGGAGGCCATGGATGCAGAATCGGTCGCCGGCGCCGCTCCTGGCCACCCGTTCGGGTGATGACGCCCGGGAAAGGCTCAGAAGATGAGCCTTTCGGACTATGGCCGTAGAACGGTCAGAACGGACACACTGCGACGATCCCGCAGAGACATCCACCCAGGAGCCCACGTGACCGCCCTCCGCGCCACCCTGACCCGCGCGCACGCCCGGCCGATGCCGACCGGGCACCTGCAGAACCTGGCGCTGTTCCAGCTGACGCTCGTGGTGCTGGCGCTCGTCGCACTGGCGCTGCAGGCCTCCTGACACGCTGCACGACCGCGGCGACGAGCCGCCGCCACGAGAACGCCCCGGCACCTCACGGTGACCGGGGCGTCTGCGGGTGACGCGGTGTCCGGGTGACGTCCGACATCTGCAGTTCCGACACGTTCTGCCGTGTCGGAACTGCAGAAGATCTCCGACGGCGGCCGGACCAGCCGCGGAGCGCTACCGGGACCCGGCGTGCTGACGGCGTCGCGCCGCCTGCTGCGCGCGGGGGCGCGGCAGGTCGGGCAGGACGGGCCGCGGGTCGCCGGCCACGGCCGGGGCCGGGCGGCGGTAGGTGGCCAGTGCCCACACCACGCCGACGGCCAGGCTTGTCGCCAGCCAGACCAGGGCGACTGCGACGACCATGTACATGGGGGCTGATCCTGCCGCGGCAGATGCGGCGATGCCATAGCCCAGACGGGCTAGTACTGAGCGTCAGCGCCCGAAGAGCCCGCGCTTCTTCTTCTGCTGCGCGGTGACCGGCCGCGGTGCGGGCGCCGGACGCCGGGGCGCGGGGGGCGGCTCGGGGGCCTCGTCGAGGCCCAGCGACGACAGCTCGCGGAGCAGCGACGCCGTGTCGAGGTCGTCGCGGTAGACCGGAGCCGGCTCCGGAGCCTCCTCGGTGAGCACGGCGGACGCCGCCTGCTCCGGCTCCTCGTCGGGCGCCGCCTCCTGCACCGGCAGTGAGGCGATGCTCGCCGCGGCGGTGAGCTCTGCGAATGCCGCGGCGTGCTCTTGGGCGGCGACGTGCGGGTCCTCGGCGGGGGTAGCGGCGAGGCGTGCCTGTTCGGCCTCCTCGGCGAGCCGGGCCTCTTCGGCGAGCCGGGCCTCTTCAGCCAGCCGGGCCTCTTCGGCCAGCCGGGCCTGCTCGGCCTCTTCGGCCAGCCGGGCCTCTTCGGCCAGCCGGGCCTGCTCGGCCTCTTCGGCCAGCCGGGCCTGCTCGGCCTCTT
>JBKHYE010000139.1:0-7400 GCA_046565705.1 Actinomycetes bacterium | reverse complement strand
CGCAGCGCGTGCACGGGTACTACGTGCTGCCGTTCCTGCAGGACGAGGCGCTGCGGGCGCGCGTCGACCTCAAGGCCGACCGCAGCACCGGCGCGCTGCTGGTGCAGGCCGCGCACCTGGAGCCGGGGCATGACGCCGCCGAGACGGCGGCCGCTCTCGCCGCCGAGCTGCGGCTCGCCGCCGAGTGGCAGGGGCTGTCGGACGTCGTCGTCCGGCCCCGCGGCGACCTCGCGCCAGCGCTCGTGTCGGCGATCGACAAGCCCAGCCGGGCACACGTGGTGTGACAACGCCCACGACGGCGCGTTCACAGTGTCATCGCGAGCCAGGTGAGGGCGTCGACGCCTGGCAGGCGGCGCAGACCCCGCCGCGGCGGCTCAGCGGCTCGGCCGGGCCGCCGGCCGAGCCGGTGGTGTCAGCCCCGCAGGACCCAGCGCGGCCGGCGGCTGCGCCACCGCCGCGCGAGGAGGACCCCGTGGGCGACCATGGGCACGAGCAGGAGGAACCCGGCGAGCAGCGAGGCCCGACGCAGCTGCTCACGGAACGCGGCGCGCTTCAACGACTTCTCGACCGTGTCGGTCGGGAGCGCGGCCAGCGCCTCGGGGATCTGCACGGTCGGCTCGGGCACCGGCTCTGCCGCGAGCGGCGGCGGGCTGACCGTCGCCGCCGCGGCGGGCACCTGCGCGGGGCCGACTCTCGCGGCGCTGCCCGGCGCGCTCGTCGTCGCTGCGGGCTCCGGCGGGACGGGTCGTGAGACGGTCGTGCGCCCCGACGGGCTGCTCGGTCCCTCCAGGCTGTCCGCCGGCACCGGCGCGCCCTTGGACGACGGACGGGTCGTGCCCACGAGCGACTGCCCCGGCGAGCTGGGGCGCAGGCCGTCGTACCAGGCGGTGAGCAGCTGCTCCGCCAGCTTGCCTTTCGGCGAGAAGGAGATGTCCTGTTCGCCGGCGTACTTCCACTCCCACCAGATGGCTCCGAGCCACAGCTTCCTGCCCTCGAACGTGGTGAGCGCCGCTTGGTACCCGTCCGCCTGGTTCTGCGGGTCGAAGGCGTCCGTCTTCTCCTCGCGCCAGGGACGCTGGAAGGCCTGGTTCGCGGACTGGTAGCCGATCTCGCCGAACAGGATCGGCTTCTTCGTGTCGCTGTAGAGCCCCTCGATCTCCGCGACCCAGTCGGTGCCCGCCCAGCGCGTCGCCGTGCTGCTCCGCCAGCTCTCGAGGAGGTCGGCGACGTTGGGGGCGACGGCGTCTGAGAGCGGGAGGTACGCGGACAGCCCGGGCACGTCCACGTCGTCCCAGAAGTTGACCTCGCGCATGGCGTCCCAGTTGACCTGGTAGCCGACCTTGCCGGTGTAGCGCGGCCGCACGCACTGCGTGCCGCTGACCTCCGCGCAGCGGGCCTCGCGGATGACCTGCCGCCACCTGTCCGCGGCGTGCTGCACCCGGTTCATCTCGGAGCCGACGAAGAAGGCGGTCACCCCGAGACGCTCCGCCAACTCGGCGTAGTGGTTCGTCATGGCGCGGTACTCGCTGAAGAACACGTCGTAGTCCGCTGGGCGCAGCGCGCCGCGCCACCGGAACGAGCACGTGCACTCGATCTTCACCGTCAGCATCACGGACATCCCGGCCGCCTGGGCGGAACGCGCCGCGACCGTGAGCTCCTCGTCCGAGACCGTGCCGGGCCCGCGGGCGATGGTGGAGCCCTCCTCGTCCGTCACCCACGTGGTCTCGAGCATCACGGTGTTCACGCCTGTCGCCGCCATGCGCTCTGCGTCGGTGCTGACGATCTTCGCGCGACCGTGGGACGTCGTGATGCCGAAGCCCGCGACCTTGCCTTGGGTGCCCGGTGCGACCGACGTCGTGCGCGTACTCGTGGCCGTGGTCGGCGAGGGGGAGACGACCGACTCGGCCGCCGGCGGCGTCGCCGTGAGGCCGACGAGCCCAGCGGTCGCGAGCGTCACTGCACTGGCGCGCCACCCGAGCACGGAGGACTCCCTGTCGTCGACGGCCGGACCGGTAGACGGTACCCGGCGACGACCGTGCTCGACGGCGGACGGCGGCGATCGCGGTCGGGAGCGTCCGCAGGCGGACGGCACACCGGCGCTGCGCAGGACGAGCGCGCCCGGGTGGTGGCGGCCGACCGACCGCCCGTCGTGCGGTGCGCGTTCTATGGTCACCCGGGCGGGCCGCCACGGGCTCTGGCCTGCCGCCACCGTCTACGAGGAGGCCTCGAGCCGTGGTGGTCCGGTCGACGCCCACTGCACCGCCAGCAGATCCACGTGCGGCTCCGGGCGCCAGGTGAGGATCGCGCTGGCGCACCCGTACAGCTGGCCGGGGGTGCTGCGAGGCGGCGAGCGCATCCTCGCCGACCTCGACCACGTCCTGAGCACGGCGGGTCACGAGGTGCTCGTGGTGACCGGCGAGGCACGGCCGCTCCATCGGCGCCTCGCGCGACGCGGGCTGACGCCCATGGACACCTTCGGCGTCTCCGCCTGGGCTCCGCTCGCCCGGGCCCGTCCCGACGTGGTGCACGCCTTCGTCCCGTCGGCCGCACTCGCCGGCCGCGCGGCCGGGCTCCCAGTCGTCCACACGTGCCTGGGCCTGCCCAGGGCCGACCACTTCGCGGGGCGGCCTGTGCAACGGCGACTGTTCGACGCGGCGGTCCGCCGGTCGACGACGGTGACGGCGTTCTCCCGGGCTGCTGCCGAAGCCGTTCGGGGACTCGTGCAACGCGACGTCGTCGAGCTCGCTCCCGGTGTCCGGCTCGACCGGTTCCCGGTCGACGAGCGGCCTCGCACCGATCCGCCGCGGCTGCTCTTCGCCGCCGACGCGTCCGACCCGCGCAAGGGTCTGCCGTGGCTGCTCACGGCGTTCGACCGGCTCCTCGACCTGCACCCGGACGCCCGGCTCCAGCTCGGCTGCCCCGGCGACCCGGCGCCGGCGCTGGACCAGGCGACTGACCGTGCCCGCGCCGCGACAGACGTGCTCGGCCCGTCGCTCGCCGACGTGCCTGCGCGCTACCGGGCTGCGACGGTGACCGTCCTGCCGTCGCGGTACGAGGCCTTCGGGCTGGTCCTGGTCGAGTCGCTGGCGAGCGGCACGCCGGCCGTGGCGCTCGCCGAGGGTGGCCCGGCGGAGATCCTCGACGACCCGGCCGTCGGCCGTACCGCTGCACCACGGGACCTCGACGGGCTGGTGCGGGCTCTGCACGAGGCGATCGGGCTGGCACGCGACCCGGCCACGCCGCAGCGGTGCGCCGCGGCGGCGCGCCGCTACGACTGGGACACGGTCACGGGGCCGGCGCACGAGGCCGTCTACGCGCGGACCGTGCGTGCGGCGCGCCGCCGGCGGTGAGCGGCACGCCGACTCCCGCCGGCAAACCGGTTGCAGGCACCGGCACGCTGGTCCAGTGAGCGCGCCCGCGGCAGAGCAGCCGGACGCCGGCACCGCCGGCCGCCCGCGCGTCGTCGCGGTCGACCCGCGCGACGAGGCGCTGTTCCCGGCGTGGTCCGCCGTCACGACCGCGGTGCTGCGCGAGTTGCGCCCCGACGACGACCAGCCGCCGCTGGCGGAGCAGCGGGCAGCTGCCCTCGCCGGGCTGCCGGAGCGGCGACCGGCGGAGCTGGTCGAGCTGGTCCTCGCATTGGACGGGCGCGACCGTCCTGTCGGCGCCGGCCGGCTGGAGCTGCCGCAGCGCGACAACACGCACGTCGCGTACGTCGAGCTGCACGTGCCGGCTGACGCGCGTCGTCGCGGTACCGGGACGGCGCTGCTCGAGGCGCTGGCTGCGCGGGGTCGCGCCGCCGACCGCACGCTGCTGATGACCGAGCTCGACGAGTCACCGGAGCTCGCCGACCGCTCGCCGGGGCGGCGCTTCCTCACCGCCCACGGGTTCACGTGCGCACTCGAGGAGGTCCGGCGCGACCTGGCGCTCCCACCGGACCCCGCCCGGCTCGCCGAGCTGCACCGCGCGTGCTCGCCGCACGCGGCGGAGTACGACGTGGTGACGTGGCGGGATCGCTGCCCGGACCCGCTCCTGGAGGGGCGCGCGGAGCTGGGCCGCGCCATGTCGACCGACGTACCGCTCGGCGACCTCGACTGGCAGGAGGAGACCTGGGACGGCGAGCGCGTGCGGGAGCGCGAGCGGCTGCTCGCCGAGCAGGGCCGCACGTGCGTCGTGGCAGCGGCCGTGCACCGACCCACCGGTGAGCTCGTCGCCTTCACCGAGCTCGTCGCTCGTCCAGCCGCGCCGCGGCAGGTCCAGCAGTGGGAGACGATGGTCCGCGCCGACCATCGCGGACACAGGCTCGGCACGCTCGTGAAGATCGAAGCACTGCGCCGGCTCGGCGAGGCCCTGCCTGGCGCGCGCACCGTCGCGACGGGCAACGCTGCCGGCAACACGCACATGATCGCCGTGAACGAGGCGCTGGGGTTCGTGCCCAACGGCACGGTCACCGAGTGGCAGCGCCCGCTCTGACGCCGGGCTGGCGAGCCTCCCTCGAGCCGTCCCGGCCGCGGCTACGCTGACCGCCGGCCCGGCTTCCCCCGCCGCAGAGGGCCCCGCTTCGGAGGAAGACACGCCCGTGGTCGAGATCGCCCCGTTGAAGGTCCAGGTCATCGGGTGGACCCACTTCGAGCCGCCTGTCGACGTGCCGTGGGAGACCGACGCGGACGGCGGCCAGGCGCTCGCGGAGTTCGCCGGCCGGGCCTGCTACCAGTCGTGGAGCAAGCCGAACCCGGCCACCGCGACCAACGAGGGCTACCTGCGGCACATCCTCGAGGTCGGCCACCTCTCGGTGCTCGAGCACGGCTCCGTCACGTTCTACCTCTCCGGGATCTCGCGGTCGCTCACGCACGAGCTGATCCGCCACCGGCACTTCAGCTACAGCCAGCTGTCGCAGCGGTACGTGCCGGAGCGCGACGCCGCGATGGTGGAGCCGGAGGTCATCGCCGAGGACCCCGAGCTGCACGCGATGTTCCTCGAGGCCAGCGAGGCGTCGCTGCAGGCCTACACCCGGCTGCTCGAGGGCCTGGAGAAGAAGTTCGCCGACGTCGAGAACGTCACCAGCCGGCGCAAGCAGGCGCGCCAGGCGGCCCGTGCGGTGCTGCCGAACGCCACCGAGACGCGCATCGTCGTCACGGGCAACTACCGGGCGATGCGCCACTTCGTCGCCATGCGCGCCAGCGAGCACGCCGACGTCGAGATCCGCGAGCTGGCCGTGGCGATGCTGCGCGAGCTGCAGCGGGTCGCACCGAACGTCTTCGCCGACTTCGAGATCTCGGCGCTCCCCGACGGCACGGAGGTCGCCAGCAGCCCGATGGTCGGCGAGGGCTGACCGAGCCCGGATGAGCTCCCTGCCGGTCGTGGTGCTCTGCGGCGGCCGAGGCACCCGTGCGCACCCGCTCACGGTCGACGTTCCGAAGCCGCTCCTACCGGTCGGTCGGCACCCCGTGCTGCGCCACGTCCTCGAGGTCTACGCGCGCCAGGGCCACCGCCGGTTCCTGCTCGCGGCGGGGTTCCGTTCCGACGCCGTCCGCGCGTTCGCGACAGGTCTGCCGGGCGACTGGAGCGTCGACGTGCTCGACACCGGTGAGGACACCGGTACCGGGGACCGGCTGCGGCAGTGCGCCGAGGTCCTGGACGGGGCGTTCTTCGCGACCTATGGCGACGGGGTCGGTGATGTCGACCTCGCCGCACTGCTCGACACGCACGAGCGGTGCGGCGGCGCGGCCACACTGACGGCGGTGCCGTTGCGCTCGCAGTACGGCACGGTGGAGACCGACGACGCCGGCCGAGTGGCCGCCTTCCGCGAGAAGCCCGTGCTGGAGGGTCACTGGGTGAACGCGGGCTTCCTCGTGCTCGAGCCGGGCGCCCTCGACGCCACAGCCGGCCCCGACCTCGAGCGGGACGTGCTCCCGGCGCTCAGCCGGGCCGGCCTGCTGTACGTCTATCGTCACGGCGGGTTCTGGATGTCGGTCGACACGCACAAGGACCTGGTCGAGATGCGCCGACTCGCGCAAGAGGAGGACGAGGCCCCGTGGCTGCGCTGTCCGGAGCGCGCGTCCTCGTCACCGGAGCCACGGGGTTCATCGGGTCCCACCTGACGCGGCGGCTGGTGGCCGACGGGGCCGAGGTCCACGCCCTGACCAGCACCGTGTCCTCGGTCTACCCCGTGCGGCTGGTCGACCTGCGCGACCGCGTCCGGCTCCACGGGGGGAGCCTCGCCGATCGCAGCGCCATGGACGTGGTCGTCGCGACGGTGCGGCCAGACGTCGTCTTCCACCTCGGGGCGTACACGCATGTCGGCACGTCGTGGGACCGCGTCGACGAGTGCGTGCAGACCAACGTGCAGGGCACCGTGAACCTGCTCCAGGCACTGGCTCCACACGGGTACGCACGCTTCGTCAACACCGGGACGAGCGAGATCTACGGAGATGTCGAGGTGCCGTTCTGCGAGAGCGGTCCCGTGAACCCCGTGTCGCCGTACTCGGTGGCGAAGTACGCCGCCGAGCGCTACTGCCGGATGTTCCTGCAGGGTCGCGGGTGGCCGGTGGTCATGCTGCGCCCCTTCAACGCCTACGGGCCGTGGCAGAGCCCCGACCGTGTGGTGCCGGAGATCATCGCGCGGGCCCTACGCCGCGAGCCGCTGCGCATGACGCAGGGGCGGCAGACGCGTGAGTTCAACTTCGTCGAGGACCTGGTCGAGGGCTTCGTGCGCGCGGCGACCGTCGAGGGAGTCGAGGGCGAGATCATCAACCTCGGCTGCGGTGAGGAGGTGTCGATGCGTGACCTCGCCGTGCTGCTGCTGAGACTGCTCGGGAACCCCATCGAGGCCGAGTTCGGTGCGCTGCCGGAGCGGCCGACCGAGATCTGGCGCATGCGTGCCGACACCACCAAGGCAGCCGATGTGCTCGGGTGGCGGTCGAGCGTGCCCCTCGAGGAGGGGCTGCGGCGCACGATCGCCTGGTACCGCGACGAGCTGGCGCGGCCGGGCGGCTCGGCGTTCGCGCCATGAGCGCGGTCGTCGCGGTCGCTGTCTCCACCTACCGCCGACCCGAGCTGCTGTCCCGACTGCTGGCGGCGCTGGAGGCGCAGTCCGTCCCGCTGGAGCAGGTGGAGGTCGTGGTCGTCGACGACGCCTCCGGCGACGCGACGTGGGGCGTGCTGCAGCACGCGGTCGAGCACTCGCCGCTGCGCCTGACCGCCCTTCGTCAGCCCGTCAACGGCGGACCTGCCGCGGGGCGAGAGCGGGCCTGGCGCGCGACCACTGCGCCCGTGATCGCCTTCACGGACGACGACTGCCGCCCGGTCCCCCAGTGGCTGGCCGAGGGGCTGGCGGCGATGACGGCGCACGACCCGGCGGTCGTGGTGGGGCGGACGGTGCCGGACCCGGAGCAGGAACA